>JBHJOG010000081.1:0-20452 GCA_050329975.1 Alphaproteobacteria bacterium
ATTGTGGACTGAGCGGCAGCTTCCCCGCACTCGCCCGGGTGATCGCCCGCAGGACCAGCGGGCGCAGCGCAGGCTCGGCCCAAAGCGCGGAGCGCAACGTCTCGGCGGCGGGGTCGCGCAGCTCCAACAGCGCGCGCAGCAGACCGGCACGGGCCTCCGGGTCGGGCAGGCGGGACCAGGCGTCGCGGGCTGCCGGATAGTCGCCCAGGCGTTCGGCGATGCGGGCCAGGTTGCGCCAGGCGTCGGCATCGGCGGGCGAGAGCTGTGCCGCCCGGGCGAAGGCCTGCTGTGCCGCCACCAGCTCGCCCTGGTCGAGTTGCCAGCGGCCGAGCTCGAACCAGGCGGCAGCGTAGCCGGGCCGCAGCCCGATTGCCTGCCGCAGCCAATGGCCGACCTGCTCCGGCTTTGCCGAGCGCAGCAGCACCTGGGCCAGGTTATAGGCGCCTTCGGCAGGCGCATCGGACTGCCGGACCAGCCGGCGCAACACGGTTTCCGCCTTAGCCCAGTCGCCAGCGCTGATCGCCTGCATTGCAGCCGTCGCCAGACGCCCAGTGGTCGAGGTCCCGCTGGTCATCGCCGGGGACTGCGGTGCAATGTGGGGCGAGATTCGCAGAAAATCATGGGCGCGACTCTAGCGCCGAGGGGGAAGGAATGCCGCAGAAAGTCGCGTTGGTCGGAGCCGGTCTGGTCGGTCGGGGATGGGCGATTGCCTTCGCTCGCGGCGGCTGCGCGGTCACACTCTACGATTCGCAGCCGGGTGCGGCGGAGCGAACCCGCAATGCCATCGCGCCGCTGCTGGCCGAGCTCGCGGCGGTCGATCTGCTGAACGGCCATGCCTCCGAGACGGTGATGAACCGGATCGCCGTGGCGACAGAACTCGACGCCGCCCTGGCCGACGCCGATCACGTGCAGGAAAATGCGCCCGAGGACCTGGCGGTCAAGCGGGCGCTTTGGGCGGATCTGGACCGGCTTGCGCCCAGCGGGGCGGTACTGGCCAGCTCGACCTCGGCGATTCTGCCCTCCGCATTCAGCGAAGGGCTGCAAGGCCGCGCCCGCTGCCTGGTCGCACACCCGATCAACCCGCCCTATCTGGTGCCGGCGGTCGAGGTGGTGCCGGCGCCCTGGACCGGCCAGGAGGCGGTCGACCGCACGGCGTCGCTGATGCGCGACATCGGTCAGAAGCCGATCGTGATGAAGCGCGAGATCGACGGCTTCATCATGAACCGGATGCAGGGGGTGCTGCTGGAGGAGGCGTTCCGGCTGGTTGCCGATGGCTATGCCAGCGCCGAGGACGTCGACGCCGGCATCCGCGACGGACTCGGACTGCGCTGGGCCTTCATGGGACCGTTCGAGACCATCGACCTGAACGCGCCAGGGGGTGTGGCCGACTATATCCGGCGCTACCAGCAGATTTACGTGCGGCTGCATCCGTCGCAGACCCGTCGGGTCGACTGGGAGAGCGTTTCGGAGCGGCTTGAAGCCGAGCTGGGCGAGCGGCTGCCGCGCGACCAGCTCGGCGAACGCCAGGCGTGGCGCGACCGCCGGCTGATGGCGTTGCGCGCGCACAAGCGGGCAATGGACAGCGAGGGCGACGCCTGAGGTCTGCTATCCTACCGCAGCATTGCCAGCAGGCGCGGGTAGTCGACCTTGGAGCCGTGGCGGCGGTCGAGCGGGATCTGGCCGACCTGACGCACCTCGACGGCACCGAGTGAGGCCGCGGCCGCCGTCCACTCCGCGAGCCGGCTCTTCTCGCCGGCGATGGCCAGGACCGCCCGGCCATCCACCGCGGCAAGCGCCGCCTGGCGCACGCCGGGCCAGGCGCGGGCAGCCGCTTCGGCCTGGAACGGGTACAGCGCGCCGGCCCGGGCCCTGTGCCGCCCAAGCAGCCACAGGCGGCCGGACTCGTCCAGGCGGCCGGCGTCGCCGGTGTGATGCCAGACCGTGCCGTCGGCATCCCGGGTCTTGCTCTCGGAGTCGCGCACCGGGTCGAGATAGCCTTCGTTGACGTGTGGGCCGGCGACCAGGATCTCGTCATCGACCAGCTGCAGGCGCACCTCCGGCACCGGCCAGCCGGCGAGGAGCCCTCCGCCCGCCAGCATCGCCGCCTGGTCGGCTTCCGCGACGTCCTTTGCCGCCAGATGGGCGATCGGCTCGGCCTCCGTCGAGCCGTAGACGGCGTGGACGGCTGCCTTGGGAAACTGCTCCGCCAGCCGGTCCAGAAGATCGGGGAACACCGGGCCGCCGCCGGTGAAGATCGCCCTCAGCACCGGCGGGGCCGTTAGCGCGCTGAGCCGGTCGCAGACCGCCGGCGGCGCCTGCAGCCTGGTGACGCCGGCAAGCCGCATCTGGGTCGCCAGTCGCAAGGCATCCACCTGCTCCGGCTGACGGAGCGGTGCAAGCGGCAGCACCGATGTCACGCCCATCCCGAGATTGGCGAGCACGAACACCGGAAACCAGACCAGGTCGACCGCAGGCGTGTCGCCCGGATCGAGCAGGCGCGCGGTTGCCGCGTACTGCGCCAGCAGCAGGGCGTGGCTGCGCGCCATCGCCTTGGGCGCTCCGGTCGACCCGCTGGAGAAGGAGATCAGCGCCGGGGCGTCGGCGGTCGGCGGATCCAGCGTGGCGTCGGCATCGGCGGCCGCGTCGAAAGGCGACAACCGTCGCGGGATTCGCCGCAACGTGGAGCTGGTCAGCGCCAGCGCGCGCAGCCAGGCCGGGGCGCAGAGAGCGCGCGGCCGGGTGGTTTCCGCAGCGTGGCGCAAGCCGGCGAATCCGAGGGCCGGCTCCGGGAACACTGCAGTGGCGCCAAGCCGCCACAATGCGATGAGGCTGGCATAGAGGGCGATCGAAACCGGGACTGCGACCAGCACCCGGTCGGCGGGTCCGACGTCGCGGGTGGCCCATACCTGCGCCAGCTGGAGGGACCGGGCGGAGAGCTCGGCGAAGCTGATCCGCTCTCCGCCCCGGTCGATCAGGGCCGGTCGGTCGGGATTCCGCTCCACCTGGGCGAGAAAGGGTTCGAGAATGGTCATGCGGCCAGCATCCGGCCGAGCAGGGCGTAGCGACGGAACACCCGGCCATGGCGCTTCCCGCTGTGCCGCAGCGACAGGTTGTCCTCGTGCATCAGGGCGTGGATCACCGCCTCCGTGCCACGCGCGCGGGCATTCCGATAGAAGGCCTCGCCGAGCAGGCCACCGGCGCCGCGGCGCAGGCTGGCATAGGACTTCAGGACAACGGTCGCGGGTGCGCTCGGCTCCGGTATCGCGAACAGGAACCCGACGCAACTGCCGCCGACCGCCTCGGCGAACAGCACCAGCCGGGGATCGATCAGCGGCACGACCGGCGCGTAGAGCGCGTGGAAACCGGGCCAGCTCAGGCGATCGAAAAAGGGATTGCCGGCGAAGGCGCGCATCGACAGGTCGTGGATCAGGCGCAGCTCGTCGTCCGCTGCCTCGATGCGGAAGCCGCGGATGGCGAGGCGTCGCTGGCGATCGAGGACCGGCGATTCCGGTGCGACGATGGTATCGATCGAGGACACGTAGCGCGCAATGGGCCTGAAGCCGGCATCGAGAAACGCATCGGCGTAGTGGGGCGGATTGGTCGGCTCCATGGCGAAGGGCGGTCGACCGTCGCTCTCGGTGACAAGGCGGTAGCTATGCCAGGTGTCGCCGTCCATCGGCCCCAGCAGTGCGCCAAACCGCTCGGCGGCCAGCGTGGCGGCGATGCGGGCGAGCAGCGCCGTGCCGGAGGGGCCGTCGGCGCAGGCGAAGCGCCCGATCGCCGCGGTACGGCGACCGTGAAGCGAGGGCGCGGTCCGCCAGACGCTGGCAGACGCGCCCTCGATCGCGAATGGTTCCGGCGCGCTCACGGCAAGGCCAGCGGCAGGGCGGACAGGCCGGCGCAAAGGCCGAGCCCGAAGGCTTTCGGGTCGCGATGGCTGTCGAGCCGATGCGCGGTCGCGGCAGCCAGCAGTGCCGTTGCGGCCAGCGCAGCGCCGGAGATCGCGGCGAAGGCGAGTGCCGGCATCCCGGGTGGACCCAGCAGCCACGCCTGGGCCTGCTGCAGCCCGAACATGACGAGCACCACGCCTGCGATCAGCAGGGGCCGGCGCGGCCGCGCGATGGCAAGCACGGCGATCCCCGCACCGGCAAAGGCCAGATTGTAGAGGTGAATGGCGACGAAACCTGCGGCTTCGCCGAGCAATAGCCAGAACAGTGCAATGGCTACGGTGGCGAACAGGGCGTTCAGGTGCGGATAGGGAACCGGCGATGGCCGCAGCTTCTCGGCGGCGATGACGGCGATGAAGGCAGCGCTGGGCAGAATCACGTCCTCGAGGCCGGCGATCGTCCAGATCATGAACAGGATCACACCGGCCGCATGGGCGACATGGAAATCGGAGCGCAGCGCCCGCCCGACGACAAGAGTCACAGTCATGGTTCCACCCAGCATCAGCAGCAGTTCCAGCAACCTCTCCCCGCTCGTCGGAATCACGTCGATCAGGATCGCCTGCAAAGCGACAGGCACGAACAGGTTGTCCAGTCCGCGCCAGCTGCCGGCTTCCACCAGAGCGCCGAACGCGGCAACGAACAGCCCGAGCAGGATCACGTTGGGTCGCGGCACATCGGAGAGCAGCAGCAGGGCGGCCATCGCGATGATCCAGCCGGTCAGGAAGAACAGCGCCACCCCTTCCCAGCTTTTCTGACCGGCCTCGACGCAGAAGCGGCGGCGACCGTAGCTGGATCCGACCAGGGCGGCGGCGGCGTCGCTCAGGGTCAGGATCGCTACCGGCAGCACGTAGAGCACCGGTTCGGCCCCGGCGCGGAAGAAGACGATTCCGATCGCCAGGGCAAACAACAGGTCGCCATAGGAGTCCCGGCCGACAGCGAACAGCGCCTGGCCCAGGCCATCCTTGGGCTGGCTGGACAGGCGCAGGGCGACCAGGATGGCCAGGGTCATCGCGCAGAGCAGAGCCACCTGCCACGGTGCCGAGAAGACCCAGGGGAAGCTCAGGCAGTAGAGGCCGAGGCCGAGATGGACGAACTTGCGCTGGCTTTCCGCCCCGATGGCAACCCGGCGCGCGGCGAAACGGACGCTGGCGAGCAGTGCCAGCATCAGCCCGAGCGACCCGCCGATCAGCAGCGCCTGGCTCACCCGATCACGTCCTCGACCACCAGGTCGGAATAGAAGAATGCCTGGTCCCGCGGGTAAAGGCGGGCCTCGGCGCCGGAATCGCGGCGTGCGCGTTGCGGGAACAGCGTCTCCCCACGCCGCGGCGCCATCATGTTCCAGTAAAGCAGGCGTGCACCGGGATTGGCGAGTCCGAGCAGCGTCCCATAGGCGCCGCGGAATCCGTCCTCGCCCATATACTCGAAGATGTCCGAGAGGTTGAAGGCGTCGAAGCGGCGTCGGTCGGCTCCGAGCGCCTCGATCGGCTGTTGCAGCAGGGTCAGCCGGTCGAGCCGGTCGCGAATCGGGTCGAAGTTCTCCGGCCGCAACCAGGCCGGCAGCGCCGTGCCATGGCGGCCGCGCAGGATCCAGTGCAGATAGGGGTTCGCCGACGGGTCCTGCTCGGTCAGCGCGTGGCGCACGCGCCTCCCCACATGCTCACCGACGTTGCCGCCGACATGATCGAAGAATGCCGGGTCGCGGCCGAGCCTGCCCATGACCAGCCGGGAGAAGAACAGCCGCATCAGCAGGCGCCAGCGCCAGCCGTTCCAGCGCCGGTCGTAGAACGTCGCGCGGGCGGCGCGGTCGCGGGGCGCGAGCAGGGCGTCGACGGTGGCGCGGCCATGGGCGAGCGGCAATACCCAGCGGCGGAACAGCCCGAAATAGCGCTCGAACCGGCCGATGCCGCCGAGCCCATGGGCCGCCACGTCGTCCGTCAACGCCAGCCAGAACGGCTGCCGGTCGGCGGCCAGGGTAGCGACGACGGTGGCGAACAACTCCTGGCGGCGCTGCGACGGGCGCGAGCCGACCAGTTCCAGAAGCGTGGCGTGGTCGAGCTGCCGGAAGGCGGCGATGCGCAGGCGCAGGCAGTCGAGCTGCGCGGCCGACAGGTCGATCGCCACCACCTCGGCCGGATCGGCGAGCAGCAGGGCCAGCGCATTGTCGCCGGCGGATGCGATCGACAGCACGCGCCCCCCGGGCGGTACCGCGAGCCCGGCCAGCAGGACATCGGCGTCCTCCCAAACCTGCGCATAGCGCACGCCGGCGAAGGAGGCGCGCGTGGCGATTTCGGCGGTACCCTGTGCCGTCATGGCTCGGAGCGGCTGACGATGCCGCGCCCGCCGTCGACGGTCACCAGGTCGCCGGTGGCGAGCCAGTCGGTGGCGCCCTTGACGCCGACGACGCAAGGGATGCCGAGCTCGCGGGCGACGATGGCGGAGTGGGAGAGCAGGCTGCCGCGTTCGACCACCACGGCGGCGGCGCTGGCGAACTGGGCGATCCAGCCCGGATCGGTGTGGCGGGCGACCAGGATCTCGCCCGGCTGCACCACTTCGCGCTTCGGATCGCGGACTACCCGCACCGGCCCGCAGGCGATGCCCGAGCAGCAGGCGAGCCCGTTGCGGCTGTCGCCTGTCGCCGTCTCCGTTGCCGGCGTTGCGTCGGCATGGCGTGCTGCGACAGCGATGCCGCGCAGGTGCAGGCGCTCCGGCGGGTCGGGCAGGGTGGCGAAGCGGGCCATCTCCGCCTTGCGCAGCGCCGTGATGCCCCGCAGGTCCTCGCTGACCTGGCCACCCTCGATCGCACCCAGCACCTCGTCGACGGTGAGCAGGAAGATGTCGTCCGGATCGGCGAGCAGGCCGAGGGCGTGGAACTGCCGACCGATGGCGCGGAAGATGCGACGGACCCGGCCGAACAGGCGGGTTCGCTCGAAGCGCAGGTTCTCCCGGTCGCGGACCCGTCGCTTCGACCAGCCGAGCAGCCGCCAGGCGAGCCAGCGGCGCAGCGGCCGGCGGCGGAACAGGGCGTTCAGGCGAGCCTGGGTTTCGTCGGGCCCGGACTCCATCCGGGAAGGCGGCGGAGAGATGGTCCTGGAGGCGGCAGCGATCGCATGGAGAATGGGTGCGGGGTCGTCGGTGAGCGGGGTGCTCTCCAGCTTGAGTTCCTCGGTACAGCGGTCGCCGAAGCGCGCGAGGTAGCTGCGCAGGGTGACGGCGAGCGGGGTGGCGCCGACCACGACCGACGGGTCGCCGCGGCGGCAGGCGTCGAGGAGCTCGGGGTCGTCGTGCAGCAACAGGCCCATCTGGCGGACCAGACGGGCGGGCTCGGCGGAGACAATGTCGGACTGACCGATCAGTACGTCGCCGTGCAGCGCGACGCCCGCCGCGCCGGCCCATTTTTCCAGCAGCCGGCGGGAGGCGCCGAACGCGATCATGCAGATCAGGTCGTTGACCAGCGGCGCGTCCCAGCGCTCGAGCAGGGCCGCTTCCAGCTTGCGGTACTCGGCGGCGAGTGCGGTCGGCGGCAGGGTGTCGAGCCGGGCCGGGTCGTCGGCGAGCGCGACGTCGAGCCGGGCCTGGAAGGCGCGGATGGTGCGCGGCAGCCGGTGCGCGTGACGGACGAGTCCGAAGCCGACGCGGCCGATGCGGAGCCACTCGCCAATCCGGGCAAGGCCCCGGGCGGGCGGCGGGGCGAGCGAGTCGGCGAGGTCAGCCGGCAGCGCCTCGGCCACCCCCATCATGGTCTCCATGTAGCCGCGGTTGAGCCGGAAACCGGGCAGCAGGGCCAGGATGCGGTACCAGTTGAGCAGGTTGTAGTAGACGCGACCGTGGGTGCGGGCGAGCAGGTTGTCGAACGTCACGGCCTGGGCGCCGATCATGGCCTCAGGCACGCCGAGCAGGCCGGACAGGACGCGGTAGACATGGGCGTAGACATGGCGGGCGAAACTGAACGTCAGCGGAGCCACCACGCCAGGGTAGCTCTCGACGATGTTGGAGTTGTCGAGGATGAGCAGGCTGTCGTCGTCGAGCGGCGGGGAAGTGCCGAGGGTGGTGATCGGACGGGCCTGCAGCAGGTAGAGCCGATCGCCCTCGAATGCCCATTCGATGTCCTGCGGGGAGCCTGCGACTGCCTCGACCCGGAGCGCGAGTGCCGCCACCGCGGCCGCGTCGCCGGCGGTCAGGGCCGGTTGGTCCGCCGGGCGCGCGATATGGGCCTGCAGCGTCGCCCGAGCCACCCGCCACAGCTCGCCGTCGACCTCGCCGCCGACCAGGCGATCGGCCAGCCCGGCGACGGCATCGACCAGCACCTCGTCGCGGGCGCCGGTGACCGGATCGGCGCTGAAGGCGACGCCGGCCACGCGCGCCCGTACCATCCGCTGCACGATGACGGCCGGCGTGATTCCGCCGCCGAGGCCGCGGGCATTGCGATAGCCGGCGACCGAGTCCGTGAGGCCGGAGGCGCGGACCTGGGCGATGGCGTCGGGCACGCCGGTCGACGGCACTTCGAGCAGGCTGAGGAACTGGCCGGCATGGGAATCCCGTGCGCCGTCCTCGCCGGCCCCTGAAGAGCGGACGGCAAACGGTCCTTCCCCAAGCCCCGCCAGCGCTTCGTCCAGTGCGGGGCCGTCGTTGTCGACCGGCCCGTCGTCGGTCGATGGCGGCGGCACCACAAACCAGGGCGGCACGTCGAAACCGGCAGATCCCAGCCGCGCGAGGGCAGCCGCCTTGCCGCCGACGATGGCAGGATCGGTCGCCGCCGCCGGCTGACGGATGAGACTGTCGCTCATGCCGCGGGCATCGCCATCCAGGACGCAATGCCGAGGATCAGATAGCTCGCCAGCACCCAGAGCGCGGCCGCAATCGACAGCCTCTTCCGCCGAGCCAGGCTGGGCGCGCGCTGGAAGCGCAGCCCGGCAGCGGCGGCGAACATCAGGATCGCGGCGAGCCCGGCGGCAAGCAGGGCTTCGGCAACCGGGGTGACGCCGGCTGAGCCGGCGACGACGCCGATCAGGGACAGCGCCGTGCACACGCCGGCGCCGCCCAGCGACAACAGCCAGGCGCCGGCGGCCCGGCTGGACCCCCAGAGGCTCGAGTAGGTCTCGACGCCCTCGCGCTCTTCCTCCGGTGCCCAGGTCTTGCGTCCGATCTCGAGCACGCAGCCGTTGGCGAAGGCCAAAGCGAGGAAGGGCAGGACCCAGTCCGGTGGTGGAAGCCCGGCCTGGACCCAGACGCAGCCGGTCACCAGCAGGGCGATCAGCGGCATGATCGCCATGTGCGAGACCAGATACAGGACCGGGCGTGCACGCAGCCGGCGCCCCGCGCCGAATTCCACGGTCATCAGCCCGATCCATGCCCAGGCCATGACCAGCAGGCCGGCGACCAGCGGCGCCAGGCTCAGTGCCAGGACCAGTTCGGCCACAGCGGAACCGGCGGCGATGCCGGCAAGCAGGCGCAGGCTGACGAGCCCCCGAGGCACCGGCCGTTCCGGCCGGAACCGGCGGTCGTCCTCGGCGTCCTTGAACTCGTCGGCGATGCGGAGTTGGAGGAACAGCAGCAAGCTCAGGGCAAAGGCGACGACGAATGTCCAGGCGGAGGGCAGCCCCGAACCGATGACGCGCGCGGTCACCAGCACGCCGGAAACGGCGAACAGCGCCACCGCCGGTCCATGCTGGGCGAGCGGAAACCGCTCGGCCTGATAGATCCACAGTCGGTGCGCCAGGGTCCGGGCCCTGTCTCCAGAGTGGATCATCGCCGGTCGCGAGCCAGCCGGCCGTGGGCGGCGCCGAACTCGCCGGCGGCGAGCGCACCGATGATCGAGACCTCGCCGGCGAGGCAGAGGCCGGCTGCGACCTCGGCGAGCGCCTGGGCGTTGCCGGCCCCTTGCAAGCCGAGGATGCGCAGGCCGACCGACTGGGCGGGCAACCCGGTGCCGCCGCCGACGGTGCCGAGCATCAGGCTCGGCAGGGTCACCGAGACGTGGAGGTCGGTACCGTGGATTTCCATCCGGGTGATGCCGACGCTGGATTCGGCGACGCAGGCGACGTCCTGGCCGGTGGCGAGGTAGAGGGCGGCGATGCCGTTGGCGTAGTGGCCGTGGACGCCGAGCGTGCCGCTCATCACCCCGGCCAGGGCCGACATCCGCCAATAGTCGTGCATCCGCTCGACGGACGTGTGCAGGTGCTGCTCGACCAGGGGGCCGGGGAGGCGGATCTCTGCCGTCGCCGAGCGGCCACGGCCCATCAGGAAGGCGAGCGCCGACGCCTTCTTGTCGCCGGAGAGGTTGGCCTCGACGAACCAGTAGCGCGGCTGGTGCGGGCATTCGGCGAGCAGCGCCCGGCACAGCGCCTCGGTGGCGATGGTCACCATATTCTGGCCCGCCGCATCGCCGGTGGAATAGCGGCAGATCAGGTAGACGTGGTTGCCCTCGACATGCGGGGTCAGGTCGGTGAGCTTGCCGTGTCGGGTGGTGGCCTCGGCTGCGGTCTTCAGCATCTCGAAATGGCGTGCCGCCCAGGCGGCGAACAGGCCGGCGGTGGCCAGCGTGTCGAAGGCGAACCCTGGCGCCCGCTGCACGCCCTCGTTCAGCACCGCCGCCGAGACGCCGCCGGCGGCCGAAACCAGGCCTGCGCCGCGGCCGTAGGATGCGACCAGCGTCGCCTCCGAGGTTGCCAGCGGCACATAGTAGTCGCCCTCGGCATGGATGCCGTTGATCCGCAGCGGGCCGATCACGCCGACCGGCAGCTTCAGGGTGCCGATCATGTTCTCGATGTTGGCGGCATAGGCTGCGAGGGCGGCCATCGTCTCGGGGTCGGCGAGCAGACGCTTGTCGTCCTCTGACGCGTGGGTCTCGGCGAGCAAGGTACGCCAGGCGGCGGAGAGCGCGGTGGCCGTCACGCGCTTGGTCGGCCGGATCCGCGGCTTCAGCGGGCTGACCGTGTCAGGCGCAAGCCGCCGGTGCGCGCCGTCCGCGTCCAGCCGCTGGCTGAGCCGCTGGATATAGTCCTGGATATCCGCCCGCGTTGTCGGCACGTCCGCCTCGCATTCGACTCGACGGCAAAGGGTATCGCGACAACGAACAGTGCGCATTCCCTAGCCGTCGCCGCGCCCGCAGTGAAGGCGAATAACGGCGAAAGCGCGGCGGGGGTCAGCCGTCTCCGAGGACGCGAATCGTGCGGTGGGGCATGGTGAGGCGGGAGACGGTGGTCTCGTGGTCCTCGATGATCTCGACGGCAAAGCCCTCGGCCTCGAGCAGGGCGAGCAGATTGCTGAGCCGCCCGGTGCCGAAATAATGCATCGGGATCACCAGCGACGGCCCGATCTGGCCGATGACCTCGACCAGCAAGTCGTGGGAGAGCGTGTAGCCACCGTCCGCAGGCGCCAGCAGCACGTCGATCTTCCCGAGTTCGCCGAGGTGAACATCGGTGAGTGTGTGGTGCAGATGGCCGAGATGCGCGATGCACAGGCCGTCGACCTCGAATACGAAGATCGAGTTTCCGTTGATGCGGGTGCCGCCGACATCGCGGACGTTGGTCGGCACATTCCAGATTCGCAGGTCCTCGATCGTCACATCGTGGGTGACCATGAGACCCTCGGTCGCCCAGCCTCGCAGGACGTGGGTAATGGCGGGGTCCGGGAAGTCGGTGTAATGGCTGCGGTGGGCGTTGTTCATGGTGACCGCGTCAGGCACCGTCTCCAGGGCGTAGCCGGCATAGTCGGTGACGGCGCTGGCGCCGCCCGACGTTTCGATCAGGAAGCTCGAATGGCCGAGGAAGGTCAGCCGCACCGTCCCCGGGTCGGGCAGTGCCGCCGGCATGACACGTGCGGGTGCTTCTGCAATCGGCAAGCACTTCGCGGCTGCCTGGGCCACCGGCAGGACCGCCGCTGCGATGGCCGCCAGCGCGAGGCGGGCGAGGCGCGGATGCGATGCCATGGCGCAATCCTCCGATGAACGCGGTAGCCGAAGTGTGCAGCCGGCACGCCAGCCTGGCTATTGTCTCTCCATCACATCTTCGTGCCCGGCCGCGGTCACCGGCCGGGCGTCTCGAGGAAGGCGAGCACGACGCCGATGATATGGGCGCGCCAGGCAGCGACAGCTTCGGTCGAGAGCAGGAAGCGGTCGAAAATGGTCTGCAGCGTCGCCGAGTTCGAGAGGTAGAAATAGGCGAGCGAGGCGATGGTGATGTAGAGCAGCACCGGGTTAACCCGCCGCGCGAACACGCCGTCGCGGTTGCCGTGGTCGACGAGGCGTTCGAGCACGCCGACCAGCGGCGAATGCATCGATTTGATTCTCGCTGACCCCTTCACGTGCACCGCCCCGTGAATGTTCTCGTCGTTGAGCAGCCGGATGAACTGCGGGTTGGCGATGAAATAGTCGAGGGTGAAGTTGATCAGCCCGACCATGGCGTCGCGCGGTGAGAGATTCTCCAGGTCGAGCGCCGCTTCCTCGCCGCGAATCTTGGCGTAGCACTCTTCCAGCACTGCGACGTAGAGGTCCTCCTTGCCGCCGAAATAGTGATAGATCATCGCCTTGTTGGCGCGTGCGCGCTCGGCGATGGCACCGACGCGGGCGCCACCGAGGCCCAAGCGGGCGAACTCGGCCTCGGCGGCCTCCAGGATTCTGGCGCGTGTCTGGTCGGCGTTCCTGCGCGGCCGCTGGTCGAGCGCATCGTGGTCGGTGGCGGGGCCGGTGGTCGCGTTTTCGGTCATCGGGCCCGGTATTGCTGAGGAGGCTGTCCCAGCAATTCCACATGTCCGCGGCGATGTCCACGTGCCGCCGGCATCAGGTACGGTTCCGCGCAAACGGCATCGCCGCCGCCAGCCCGCGCCGCGCGGCCGGAACGCTCAGGACGACGGTCAGGACACACGCCAGCATGAGGCCGGCGGAGATCGGTCGGAACAGGAAGGGCTCCAGGCTGCCGTTGGACAATGTCAGCCCGCGGCGCAGGTTCTTGTCCAGCAGGTCGCCGAGGATGATGCCGAGCACCAGGGGCGCGAGCGGATAGTTCATCCGGCGCAGAAGGAAACCGACGATGCCGAAGCCGACCATGACCCACACGTCGAACAGCCGCTGGGAGATCGCGAAAGGACCGATCACGCAGAGGACGAATACCACCCCCATCAAGCGCTCGCGCGGCACCCGCAGCACCAGAATGAAAAGCCGGGTCAGCGTCAGCCCGTAGGCCGTAATGGCGAGCGTGGCGAACAGCAGCATGACCACCACGCCGTAGACCACCTCCGGCTGCTCGATCATGATCGTCGGGCCGGGTCGGACCCCGTGGATGAACAGGGCCGCGATCAGCACCGCAGCCGGCGCCGAGCCGGGCACGGCGAGCGTCAGCGCCGGGATCAGCGCGCCGGGCACGACCGCACTGTTCCCGGTTTCGGCGGCGGTCAAGCCCTCGAGCGAGCCCTTGCCGAACCGGTCCTTCTCCTTGCTTGTCCGCTTGGCGGCCGCATAGGAGGCCCAGGCGCCGATGTCCTCGCCGACGCCCGGAATGATGCCGACCGTGGTGCCGATCAGACCCGAGCGGCCGATGGTCCGGCGATAGCCCCACAGTTCCGACAGGCGCGGGAGGATGCGTTCGCCGGTCGACTTGGTGATGAGCTGCGGCCGGCGCGAGGCCATGACCGTCAGCACCTCGGCGAAGCCGAAGGCGCCGACCATCGCGGGAATCAGCTGGATGCCGCCATTGAGCTCGGGCATGCCGAAGGTGAAGCGGACATGGGCATGGATGCCCTCCATGCCGACCATCGCCACCATCAAACCAAGGATTCCTGCGATATAGCCCTTGACCGGATCGCCGCCGGCGGTGAGCTGGCCGGAAATCAGTACGCCGAACAGCGCCAGCCAGAAGAACTCGTAGGAGCCGAAATCGAGCGCCAACTCGGCGAGAATCGGTGCGAAAAGGGCGAGCAGAACCAGTCCGACCAGGGTACCCAGTGCGGAGCCCGAGGTGGCGAGCGCCATCGCCTGGCCGGCGCGGCCGGCGCGCGCCAGCGGGTAGCCGTCGAGCGAGGTGGCTGCGCTTGCCGGCGTACCCGGGATGTTGAGCAGGATCGCGCTGCGCGAGCCGCCGTAGATCGCGCCGACATACATGCAGATCAGGCTGAGGATCGCGCTCTCGGTGGGCAGCTTGTAGGTGAGGGTCGTCAGCAGGGCGACGCCCATCGTCGCGGTCAGTCCGGGCAGTGCGCCGACCATGATGCCGAGCAGGGTAGCCCAGGCGACGTGGACCAGCGACTCCAGGGTCGCCAGCCGCAGGAACGCATCGCCGAGCAGGGAGAGGTCCATCGTCGTCCCCCGTTACGGCAGCCGGACCAGGAACAGCCTCTCGAACACCACCGTGACGACGGCCGCCACCAGTACGGCCTGCACCAGCGCCGTGCCGAGCCGGATCAGCCGCCGCCGCGCCGGTGCGTCTCGCTGCCATTCGAAGGCGGCGATGAACAGGAAGACGAACAGGCCGGTCGCGATTTCATAGGGAATTCGGCCGACGAGTCCGACCGCATAGCCGACCGTCAGCAGCAGTGCGAGGCCGATCGCCCGCCAGGAGAAACCGTCATCCGCTGCATCGGCCGGGGCCCGCACCTGCCGCAGTGCCCGAATGGCCAGCGCCAGCGCCGCCACTACCAGCGCGATCCCGAGCGCGGTCGGCACCAGTCCCGGGATGCTCGCCGGGTGGATGTTGCGGATCTCCAGCCGGTCCATGCCGAGGCCGCCGACGGTCATGGCGGCACCCAGGGCAATCAGCACGAGCCCGGTGAACAGGTCGGCCTTGGCGGACCCCATGGCTGCGCCTCCATACGCTCAGGTGCGAGAGCCCCTCTCCCGCGGACGGGAGAGGGGCTGCAGCGGGCTACTCGATCTCGCTCATTGTCTCGCAGTCGATGCCGATCTCGGACGGGTCCAGGACGGCCTCGTTGCGGTCGACGCGGGCGCAGGCCTCGGAGATCGCGACCGGCATCGCCCGGGCGCGGGCTTCCTCGCCGTAGCTCGGGTCGAAGAAGGCGCCCCGTTCGACCGAATAGGTCTCCAGCGCCTCGGAGGTCATCACATGCTCCGCCCACACCGCGTCCATGGTGTCGTAGACCTCCTGGGGAGCGCCGACCGGAATCAGGATGCCAAAATAGTCGGGCGCCAGGGGCATGTCGGGCAGCCAGTCGGTGACCGATGGGATCGGGTCGATGCCCTCGATCTCCAGCGGCTGCGCGCTCAGCGCAGCCAGCGGCCGCAGCCGGCCTCCGCGGATCATTTCCGACTGCTCCACGGCCAGCTGGGTGGTGGCGACCGCTTCGCCGCTGGCGGTCGCGATGACGGCCGGATTGCCGCCGTCGTAGGAGATCATTCGGGCATTGATCGGCACCTGCTCGTTGATCGCCGCGAGCGCCATGCCGCCGGACGAGTTGACGCCGGCAGTCGCGACCGTGACGTCCTCGCCCGCCTGCATCGCCTCCAGCAGCTGGCCGAAATCCTGGTAGGGGGAATCGACGTTGACACTGACCACCGGCACATTGGCGACGTGCAGGTAGAGGCGATAGTCGTCGATCCCGGTGTTCTCGACCAGGCCGACCACAGCGTAGGTGGCGTTGTTGGCGATCGCGTTCGCCGTCCAGGTGTAGCCGTCGCGGGGCGCGTCGAGCACCGCCTGGGTGCCGATGCCGCCCGAGGCGCCCGGCTGGTTGACCACAACCACGCTCTGGCCCAGCGCTTCCTCGATGATCGGCGCAACCACGCGGGTGACCTGGTCGGTCGAGCCGCCGGCAGCCCAGGGCACGATAATCTGGATCGGGCGGTCGGGCTGCCATTGGGCGGAGGCGGGGCCGGCCAGGGCAATGCCGGCCAGCAGAGTGCCGGCAAGGATCGTCAGTCTCGTCATCACGTTCCTCCACTGTTCAGTCGTCGGGTTTCGACGTTGGATCGCATTGGCCTTGGCATCCGCCGGCGCGATCGGGACCGGCGGGGCTGTCTGGCCCCTCACACCATGGTGGCGCATCGCTCCACAACCGTACGCAGGACCTCGTCTGCATCGCGCTTCCACCAGGTCTCGGCGGAGAAGATCTCGACCTCGACGCAGCCGTCGAAGCCCTGGGCCTCGAGCAGCGCACGGATCGCCGGAATGTCGATCACGCCGTCGCCCATCATGCCGCGGTCGAGCAGCAGATCGCGGGTCGGGACCAGCCAGTCGCAGACGTGGAAGGCGAGCAGCCGCTCATGGCCGGCGCGCGCGATCTCGGCGGCGAGGTCAGGGTCCCACCAGACGTGGTAGACGTCGAGCGCGATTCCGACGCCCTGGCCAAGCGCGTCGCAGATCTCGTTGGCGTGCCGCATCGTGTTCACGCAGGCGCGGTCGGCGGCGTACATCGGATGCAAGGGCTCGATCGCGAGCTTCATGCCGGCCGAGCGGGCATAGTCGAGTGTCTTGCCGATGCCGTCCTCGACCTGCCGTCGGGCCAGGGCAAGGTCCTTCGAACCGGCGGGCATGCCGCCGACGACCAGCACCAGGCAGGCGGCCCCGATGGCGACCGCCTCGTCGACCGCTCGCCGGTTGTCGTCGAGCGCTGCCTGGATGCCAGCCGCGTCAGCGGCCGGGAACATGCCGCCGCGGCAGAGCCCGCTGACCTGCAGGCCGTGGTCGGCGATCATGCGCGCGGCTTCGCCGACGCCGCACTCGACCAGCTTGTCGCGCCATGGTGCAATGCCGCCGATGCCATGACGGGCGCAGCCTTCGATGCACTCGCGCAGGGTCCACTGCGCCCGCACGGTGGCGGTGTTCAGCGAGACCCGTGCCGCGTCCGGCATCGTTCAGCGTCCGAGGCCGTGCACCGCCAGCACGCGCTTCATGCGCGCTGCCGCGTTCTCGGGGTCGGTGAACAGCCGCGCCTGGTCTGCCAGCCGGAACAGCTCCGAGAGGTGGAGCAGCGAGCGCGCGCTTTCCTGGCCGCCGACCATGGTGAAATGGTCCTGGTGGCCGTTGAGATAGGCGAGGAAGACGACGCCGGTCTTGTAGAAGCGGGTCGGCGCCCGGAAGATGTGCCGGGACAGCGGCACCGTCGGCTCGAGAACGGCGTCGTAGGTCGCGCGGTCGCCGGCGGCCAGGGCGTCCAGGCCGGCGGCAGCCGCCGGCGCGATCGCGTCGAAGATGCCGAGCAGCGCATCCGAATAGCCCTGGTCGTCGCCGGCGATCAGCGCGGGGTAGTTGAAGTCGTCGCCGGTGTACATCCGCACGCCGGCCGGCAGCCGGCGGCGCATCAGGATCTCCTTCTCGTCCGACAGCAGCGACACCTTGATCCCGTCGATCTTGTCGGCGTGGTCGCCGAGGACGGCGAGGCAGACCTCCATCGCCTGCATGTGGTCGGCCTTGCCCCAGTAACCGGCGAGCGCCGGGTCGAACATCTCGCCCAGCCAGTGTATGATCACCGGCTCGCGGACCTGAGACAGAATCCGGTCGTAGACCGTGGCGTAGTCGTCCGGGCCCTTGGCGGCGGCGGCGAGCGCGCGGCTCGCCATCAGGATGATCCGGCCGCCGAGCGCCTCGACCGCGGCGACCTGCTCCTCGTAGGCGGCGATGATGGCGTCGAGCGACAGGTCCGACGAGGGCGCCAAATGGTCGGTGCCGGCTCCGCTGGCGACGAGCGGCCCATCTTCGAGGTCGCGGGCGAAGTCGCGGGCGGCGTCGAGTGAGCGGCGGATCAGCTCCAGGGACGCGGTCCAGTCCAGGCCCATGCCGCGCTGGGCGGTATCCATCGCCTCGGCAACGCCGAGCCCAAGCGACCACAGGTGCCGGCGATAAGCGATGGTCCGCTCCCAGTCGATGGCGACGTCGAGCCAGGGATCGCAGTCGGCCAGCGGATCGGCCACCACGTGGGCGGCGGAATAGGCGACGCGGTTGCGGACGGCCCTGCCGGAGGCGACCGGCAATGCCGCCGGCCCGAGCGTGTACGGCGCGACCGTGCGGTCGGGGAGGGGGAGGTGGATGGTGGTCATCATGCGGCTCATGCTCAGGCCTCCAGCGCCGGCACGTCCAGCCAGCGCCTCTGTTTCCAGCTCTGCAGGCCCAACTCCGCGAGCTGGACCCCGCGCGCGCCCGACATCAGATCGTAGCTCCAGGGCGCGTCGTCGACCACGTGGCGGAGGAACTCCTCCCACTGCGCCTTGAAGCCGTTCGGGTATGGCTGGTTGTCCGGCACCTCGACCCAGTCGCCAAAGAAGTCCATCTTCTGAGGCTCGTCGGGGTTCCAGACCGGCTTGGGCGTGTTGACCCTGGACTGGGTACGGCAGGCATGGAGCCCGGCCACGGCCGAGCCGTGCGTTCCGTCGACATGGAACGTCGCCAGGTCGTCGCGGCGCACCCGGGTGGTCCAGGAGGAATTGGCCTGGGCGATAATGCCGCCCTCGAGCTCGAAGGTGGCATAGGCGGCGTCGTCGGCGTCGGCGTCATAGGGCTGACCGCGCTCGTCGACCCGGGTCGGAATGTGGGTGGCGCCGAGGCAGCTCACCGCCTTGACGGTGCCGAACAGGTTGTCGAGCACATAGCGCCAGTGGCAGAGCATATCGAGAATGATGCCGCCTCCCTCGCCCTTGCGATAGTTCCAGCTCGGCCGCTGCGCCGGCTGCCAGTCGCCCTCGAACACCCAGTAGCCGAATTCGATGCGAACCGAGAGGATGCGGCCGAAGAAGCCGGCGTCGCGCAGCATGGCGAGCTTGCGCAGGCCCGGCAGGTAGAGCTTGTCGTGGACGACGCCGTTCTTCACGCCGGCGGCGCGGGCATGGCGGGCGATGGCGAGCGCGTCGTCGAGGGTCTCGGCGATCGGCTTCTCGCAATACACGTGCTTGCCGGCGTCGATCGCCTTGCTCAACAGACCGGCCCGCAGCTGGGTCGAGGCGGCATCGAAGAAGATGCGCGCGTCCGGGTCGGCGAGCGCCGCGTCGAGGTCCATGGTCCAGCGCGCGATCCCGTAGCGGTCGGCTAGCGCCTCGATCTTGCCGGGATTGCGGCCGACGAGGATCGGTTCGATCGGGACCCGCCGGCCGTCGGCCATCGGCGCGCCGCCCTGCTCGCGGATCTGCAGGATCGAGCGAATCAGGTGCTGGTTGAGCCCCATCCGACCGGTGACGCCGTGCAGGATGATGCCGAGCTTGTCCAAGCTGGGAAGCCTCCCTCTTCGTGCCCGTTGCATGCCGGGCTATTAACCGTCCGTTTAGTTATTTTTCCTGCCATCGGACCGGGGAGTCAAGGGCCTTCGGCCTCGCAAGCCGGAAGCGGCGACCGGCCGATTGGTTCGATTTGGTATCGCCATCGCTTTAGGGTTTGAACCAATATGCGGCGACATTGTAGCTTCGCCGCCATGGGAACAACCGAAGGCTACACGCACATCATCGTCGGGGCCGGATCCGCGGGCTGCACGTTGGCGGCGCGCCTGTCGGAGGACGAAGCCGCCAGGGTGCTGCTGATCGAGGCGGGGGGCTGGGACCGCGATCCGCTGATCCACGTGCCGCTGGGCTGGGGCAAGATCCTGCAGCGACGCCTGCACGACTGGATGTATTTCAGCGAGCCCGAGGACAGCGTCGGCGGTCGGCGGGTGGAATGCGCCCGCGGCAAGGTCGTCGGCGGTTCCTCCTCGATCAATGCCATGGCCTATGTCCGAGGAAACCGGGGCAACTTCGACGCCTGGGCGGATGCGGGTCTCCAGGATTGGTCCTATGCGCATGCGCTCCCCTATTTCCGCAGGCAGGAGAGCTGGGAGGGCGGCGGCAGTGAATTCAGGGGCGGCGAGGGTCCGATCGGCACGCAGTTCTGCAAGTACCGCGATCCGCTGGTGGACGCCTTCGCTGAGGCCGGGCAGGAGGCCGGGCACGGCTGGACCGACGACTACAACGGCGCCCGGCAGGAAGGCTTCGGCCGACTGCAGATGAGCATCCGCAACGGTCGGCGATCCAGCGGTGCCACCGCTTATCTTCGGCCCGCACTGAGGCGGCCGAATCTGACGGTTTTGGTCCGGGCCCAGGTCACCCGCGTACTGTTCACAGGCACCCGGGCGACCGGGGTCGAGGTTGTCCGCAGCGGAAAGCGCGAGACGCTCCTTGCCGAGCGGGAAGTGATCCTTGCCGGCGGTGTCATCAACTCGCCGCAACTGCTGATGCTGTCGGGCATCGGCGACCCCGCCGAACTGGCCCGTCACGGAATCGAAACCCGGGTTGCACTGCCGGGCGTAGGGGGCAACCTGCAGGACCACGTCTCGGTCATCCTGATGTACGAGCGGCGCGAGCCCGGGCCCTTTCACCGGATGATGCGCTACGATCGGATCGCGCGTGAAATGGCGCGGGCCTACCTCACCGGCACCGGCTTCGCCGCCGACGTGCCGGGCGGCATAACTGCGTTCCTGAGGAGCCGGCCCGAGTTGGCGCTGCCCGACATCCAGTTCCTGTTTACCGCGGCCCCACTCGGCGCCTGGCCCTATTTCAAGCCGTTCAAGCGGCCGTTCACCGACGGCTTCGCCTGCCGCATCGT
>JBHJOG010000082.1:0-34933 GCA_050329975.1 Alphaproteobacteria bacterium
CCGAACCCGCTCGGCTCGTCGGTCGACCAGCACCGGCTGATCCGCTACGCTTATGGCGCGGAGGCCGGCTACATGCGGATGGTCGCCGACGCCTATCCGGCCTGGGAGCGGCTGTGGACCGACCTCGGGGTGCGTCACTACGCGGAGACTGGGACGCTGATCCTGGAATCGGCCGCCAGCGACGAACCGGGCGCCGACTGGGCGCGCGCCTCGGCGGCGGCGATGGCGGCGGACGGCCACGCGCTGAGCGCGGTCGAGGACGGGTCGGCGCGGGCGCGCTGGCCGATGCTGCGCACCGGCTTCGCCGGCGGCGTCTGGTTCGCGCCTTCCGGCGGGGTGCTGTTCGCCGAGCCGATGGTGCGCGCGCTAGCGGCCTGGCTCGACGCCCGCGCCCCGGCGATCGCGCTCCATACCGGCGCACCGGTCACCGCGATCGAACCCGAGCGACGGCGGGCGACGCTCGCCGACGGCCGGGTGTTCGAGGCCGACCGGCTGGTGGTGTGCGCAGGCCCTTGGAGCGGCCGGCTGGTCCCGGAACTCGCGGCCTCCGTCGTCCCGTCCCGCCAGGTGGTCGGCTATTTCGAGCCGCCGCCGCACCTGGCCGCCGCGTGGGCGACCGCGCCGATGATGCTCGACATCGGCATCGGCGACGCGCTCTACGTGGTGCCGCCGGTCCGCGGCACCGGGCTGAAGATCGGCCGCCATGCCTTCAGCCGGCACGGCGACCCGGACGGGGAGCGCGTCGTCACCGCCTCCGACATCGCCGCCCTGCAGGCCGCCGCCAGCCATTGCCTCGCCGGCTTCGCCGGCTACCAGCTGAGCCACGCCCGGGTCTGTTTCTACGACGTGACCGAGGAGGAGCGCTTCGTCGTTCGCCCGGTGGGCGCCGGCGGCGACGCCTGGGTGCTGGCCGGGTTCTCCGGCCACGGCTTCAAGTTCGGCCCGCTGATCGGGGAGCGCGTCGCCGCCGCGCTGTGCGGGGAGCTGGCGGCTGACGCGGTGGCGCAATGGGCGGCGGGGCAGGGGTAGCCGGACGGGGCAAGCGGCCGACGACGAACGGCGGGAACAGAGACCGCCGCGCCGGACTCAGTCCCGGCCGCCCTCGACCGGGCCGCGCTGGGCGTGCCAGCGGAGCATGCCGCCGGCCAGGTTGGCGCAGCGGGTCAGGCCAGCGCGGCGCAGGATGGTGGTAGCCTGGGCGGAGCGGCCGCCGGCGCGGCAGACCGCGACCACCGGCCGCCCGGGGTCAAGCTCGCCGGCGCGTTCGGCGAGCCGGCCCAGCGGGATCAGGATCGCGCCGTGGATGTGGCCGAGCGGACCGTCGAACTCCTCCGGCTCGCGCACGTCGACGATCTGGGCTGCACCGAGATTCTCCTCCAGCCATTGCGGCGCCACCTCCCAGATGCCGGCAAAGGTGAAGGTGAGCGGCGCCCAGTCCGGCTCGTCCTCGGCCAGGACGTCGTGCTGCGGCGGCCGGCCGCACTGCAGGTTGGCCGGCACCGCCACGTCGATCTGCTTCGGATGGGCCAGGCCGAGATTGGCCATGAAGCCGACGAAATCGCCCTGGCTCAGCGCGCCGCCGAGCCTGGGGTTGAAGGCCGTCTCCTCGGCGACGCTGGTGACGGTGAGCCCGCGATAGTCGTGGCCGGGATAGAGCAGGCAGTCTGCGGGCAGGGTGAAGATTTGCGTGCGGACCGACCGATAGAGGGTCGCCGCGTCGCCGCCCTGGAAATCGGTGCGGCCGCAGCCGCGGATCAGCAGGCAGTCGCCGGTGAACGCCATGCGCTCGGTGTCGAGCACGTAGGTGAGGCAGCCGGCGGTGTGGCCGGGCGTGGCGCGGACCCCCAGATAGCGCGCGCCGAAGTCGATCCGGTCGCCGTCGGCCAGTCCGCGATCGGCCCCCTCGGCGCCGCTCGCCGCGGCGACGGCGATCCTGCTGCCGACCCGTGCGCGCAGGGCCCAGGCGCCGGTAACATGGTCGGCGTGAACATGGGTGTCGAGCGTGCAGACCAGGGTGAGGCCGAGCTCGGCCAGCAGCGCCGAATCGCGCCGCACCTGCTCATAGACCGGGTCGATCAGCACCGCCTCACGGCTGGCGGTGTCGGCCAGCAGATAGGAATAGGTCCCGGACTGCGGGTCGAAAAGCTGACGGAACAGCATGCATGCCCCCCACGCCGGCCGCCTCAAAGGTCGGTGAGTGTGGACCGCTGGGGCCCGGGGAGCAACACCGGGCTGCGGTCAGCCCTCGGCGGGCCGCGGGTCAAACAGGGCGTTGAGGTCGGCGCCCGGCGCGGCCTCGGCGAAGGCGTCGAAGCGGCCGCTCTCGGCAATCTCGCGGCCGGCCCGCAACAGCGCGCCGTAGGCCACCCGCGCCAGGGCGCCGCCGACGCTGATCCGGCGGGCGCCGAGCGCGGCCAGTTCGGCCACGCGCTGGCCGCCGGTCAGCACGTTGACCGGCTTCGGGGCCACCGCCTCGACCGCCGCCGCGATCTGTTCGGGCTGGCGAAGGCCGGGGGCATAGAGGCAGTCGGCGCCGGCCTCGGCGAAGGCGGTCAGCCGGCGCAGCGTCTCGTCCAGGTCGGGCCGGCCGACGATGAAGCCTTCGCTGCGGGCAGTGAGCAGGACGCCGCTGCCGCCACGGTCGATCGCCGCCCGCGCCGCGGCGATGCGCTCGACGGCCAAGCCGAAGTCATAAAGCGGGGCCGCCGCGTCTCCGGTGGAATCCTCGACCGAAAGACCGGCGATACCGGTCTCGACGGCCAGTGCCACGTTGGCCCCGACCCCGTCCGGGTCGTCGGCGAAACCGTGCTCGAAATCGGCGTTGACCGGAACATCCACCGCCCGGACCAGGGCGGCGAGATGGGCCAGCACGTCGTCGCGCGGCACCGCGTTGTCGGCGCGCCCGAGCGACCACGCCATGCCGGCGCTGGTCGACGCCAGGGCCTTGAAGCCAAGGTCCTGCAGGACCATCGCCGAGCCCGCATCCCAGGGGTTGGGCATCACGAAGCAGCCGCTGTCGTGCAGGCGGCGGAAGGCGGTCCGTTTGTCGGCGATGCTGGGCCGCACGATCTAGCCGGCGACCGGGATGACGTAGTTCAGCACCGAGAAGAAGTGCATGATCGAGCCGGCAAGCACGAACAGGTGCCAGATCGTGTGACTGAACGGGACCAGCCGCTTCAGGTAGAAGATGACGCCGACCGTGTAGGACACGCCGCCCAGCAGCAGGAACAGGAAGCCGGCGGGCTCGAGGATGTCGGCCAGCAGCCAAGCGCTGTAGCCGAAGCCCGACCAGCCCATGGCCACGTAGAGGATGGTCGATAGAGTGTCGAACCGGTCCGGATCGTCGCCGGCGAAGGCGTAGAGCTTGAAGCCGATGCCGACCGCCGCCATGCCCCAGATCCCCCCGAACAGCGGCCAGCCCAACTCGGGCGGCAGCGCAAGCAGGGCGAAGGGCGTGTTGGTGCCGGCGATCAGCAGGTAGATCGAGCAATGGTCCATCAGGTGCAGGAATCCGTGCACCCGTGGATGGCTGATGCTGTGGACCAGCGCGGAGAACAGATAGACCAGGATCAGGCTGCTGCCGAAGATGCTGACCGCGACCACAGCGGTGCTCGAGCCGACCTCGGCCGCCGACTTCACCATGATCACCAGCGCGGCGACCGCCAGGCCGGCGCCGATCATGTGGGTGAGCGCGTTGGCGGCCTCTTCGAGGCGCGTGATCTTTGCCGGCGGCATGGGCTACTCCAGGTAGGTCGGACCGTCCGAATCTATATAGGCGAGCGTCTCGCGCTCGAAAACCCGCTAGTGACACCCGATACGGGCCGCGTGCGGCGCGGGCCCGGCGGCTGTAGGCGGGATTGCTTTCGGGGCGCGGCGGGTCCAGATGGTGTCAAACCTTTGTGAGCGGCGGAGTGGCGGTGGCGGTGAAGGCGAAGATCTGCGGGTTGCGGACGGCGGAGGCGGTGGATGCGGCGCTCGCGGGCGGCGCGGCCTTCCTCGGCTTCGTGTTCTACCCGCCGAGCCCGCGCTACGTCGCTGCCGACGCGGCGGCAGCACTGATCGCGCGGGTGCCGCCGGCGGTGGCCAGCGTCGGGCTGTTCGTCGATGCCGATGACGCGAGCATCGCGGGCGTACTGGCGGCGGCCCCGCTGACCATGCTGCAGCTCCACGGCGATGAGCCGCCGGAACGGGCCGCCGGTTTGCGGGCGCGCTTCGGCCTGCCGGTGATCAAGGCGCTGCCGATCGCGGCGGCGGAGGACTTCGCCGCGGTGGCCGACTATGCGCCGGCCTGCGACTGGCTGCTGTTCGACGCCAGGCCGCCGAAGACGGCGACGGCGCTGCCGGGCGGCAATGCGCTGGCCTTCGACTGGCGGCTGCTCGCCGGGCGAGCGGTGCCGCTGCCCTGGCTGCTCGCCGGCGGGCTCGATCCCGCCAACGTGGCCGAGGCGGTGCGGCTGACCGGCGCGTCCGCCGTGGACGTGTCGTCGGGTGTCGAGCGGACGAAAGGGGTCAAGGATCCGGCGCGGATCGCGGCCTTCCTTGCAGCGGTGCGGTCAGCCGGCCCCGGGTGCGGCGCCGGGGGCGGCGCCGGGGGCGGCGACTGAACCGGCGAAGTCCTTCTCCACCGCCTTCGGGTCGCCGGCGAGCCCGGCAGCGACGCCCTCGGCCATGGCCCCGGGATAGACGTCCTCGGTGCCGGCCTCGACCGCGGCGATGACTGCCGCGGCCACCTCGGCGGGCTGCATCTTCGGGATGGTCAGGTGGGCGGTCATCGCCGTCTCGACCGCGCCCGGCATCATCCCGATCACCACCGTCCCCTGGCCGGCAAGTTCGGCCCGCACCGCCTGGGTCAGCGAGAAGGCCGCCGCCTTGGAGGCGCAGAGCGTCGCCATGATCGGCAGGTTCACCCGAGCCAGGATCGACAGCATGTTGACGATCGCCCCGCCGCCGTTCGCCTTCAGCACCGGCGCGAAGGCGCGGATCATCCCGAGCGTGCCGAAGTAATTGACCGCCATCTCGCGCTCGGCACTGGCGAGGTCCGGCTGGGCGAACAGGCGGGTGTTGCTGTTGAAGCCGGCGTTGTTGACCAGCAGCGTCACGTCGGCCGCGGCCGCCGCGGCCGCCGCGATGTCGGCTGGACGGGTGACGTCGATGGCCAGCGGCACCACCCGGCCGCCGCCCGCGCGCACCATCTCGTCCAGCGTCGCGGTGTCGCGCGCCCCGGCATAGACCTTGGCCGCACCGGCCGCGAGCAGGGCGGCGCAGAGCGCCCGCCCGATGCCGCCATTCGCCCCGGTCACCAGCGCGACGGCGTTGTCGATCCGCATGTGTCAGCCTCCCCCTGTTTTCGGCGCATTGGGCCTGCCGCGGCGACGCCTTGTCAAGGCGCGGCGGGAGCGGGCATTGACCGGGAATCGGCCGGCTGCGTAGACTCCGCCCAGCACACGGCATGACGCGAGACGGCACGCATGCGGCGTCGCCGAAGGAGATTGCATATGGCAGGCGAGTTCATCGACATCCCCGCGGCCGACGGCGGCAGCTTCAAGGGCTACCTGGCGGTGCCGGCGTCGGGCGGCGGGCCGGGACTGGTGATGCTGCAGGAGATCTTCGGCGTCAACGAGGGCATGCGCTGGGTGGCCGACCTGTTCGCCGAGGAAGGCTACACGGTGCTGGTGCCCGACCTGTTCTGGCGGCAGGAGCCGGGCGTGGAGCTGGTGCCCGACGAGGCGGGGCTGCAGCGGGCCTTCGCGCTGCTCGGTGCCTTCGACCTGGACAATGCGGTGCGCGACATCGCGGCGACGGTGGAGACCCTGCGGGCGCTGCCCCAGGTCTCCGGACCCGGCGGCGGCAAGGTCGGCGCGCTGGGCTTCTGCCTGGGCGGCAAGCTCGCTTTCCTGGCCGCGGCGCGCACCGATATCGACGTGGCGGTGGGCTATTACGGCGTCGGCATCGAGGACCATATCGACGAGGCGAAGTACATCGCCTGCCCGCTGGTGCTGCACTTCGCCGGCGCCGACAACCACGTGCCGGCGGAGGCGGTGGAGCGGATCGAGGCGGCCCTGGCCGGTCAGGAGGGCGTGGACATCCACGTCTATCCCGGCGTCGGCCATGCCTTCTACCACCCGCAGCGGTCGAGCTACGACCGGCCGGCGGCGTGGATGTCGCACAGCCGCACCATCGCCGCGCTGCGCAGCGCGATGGGCCCGCACTACGACCTCTCGGCGCTCTGGGACAAGCATTGCGAGTACGAGTTCGGCACCCGGGACGTGGACGCCACGATGGCGACCATGGTGGCGCAGCCCTACGTCAACCACATCCCGACCATGACCGGCGGCGTCGGCTACGACCTGCTGCACCGCTTCTACAAGCACCATTTCATCCCTAAGACGCCGCAGGACACGCAGCTGGTGCCGATCAGCCGCACCATCGGCGCCGACCGGGTGGTCGACGAGATGCTGTTCTGCTTCACCCACGACATCGAGATCGACTGGATGCTGCCCGGCGTGGCGCCGACCGGGAGATATGTCGAGGTGCCCCTGGTCGCCATCGTCTGCTTCCGCGGCGACAAGCTCTACAACGAGCACATCTACTGGGACCAGGCGAGCGTGCTGGTCCAGATCGGCTTGCTGGACGCCAAGCTGCTGCCGGTCGCCGGCGTCGAGACCGCGCGCAAGCTGGTCGACGAGACGCTGCCGTCGAACACGCTGATGGCGCGCTGGGCGGAGTCGAAGCCCGTTGCAGCCGAATAGGCGCACTTGATCGGGGGTGGCAACATGCCCATACTATGACGGCAAGTTGCCGCTGACCCCGGGGCCATTGCGGGCACTGCAGCCGAAGGGTTTGCCATGAGCGCCGTCCGTCCCACGACACCGAGCAAGGACATCTACGCGGAAGTCGCCGCACGCCTAGGCGGCGACAAGGTGTTCCCGCGGCCGGTAGAGAGCGCCATCGAGATGGCGCGCGCCGTGCGCCAGGGGCTGCCGGTCGAGATCGTCGATCGAATGATCCGAGACTGGCGGTTCACGCCGGAGGAGCTGCGCACCGTCATCGCGCGGCGAACACTGCACCACCGGCGGCAGCGCAACGAGCCGCTGCATCCCGACGAGGCCGACCGTGCGATCCGCATCATGCGCGTGCTGGCGCTCGCCGAGCGCGCCTTCGGCAGTCTCGACAAGGCGAACCGCTGGCTGCGCCGCCCGCTGGCCGGGCTGGGCGGCGAGGCGCCACTGGCGCTGGCCGAGAGCGAGGCCGGCGCCCGGGTGGTGGAGAGCGAACTCGACAGCATTGCCTGGGGCGCCGCCGCCTGATGCGGCTGTGGCGGCTGTCGGCCGCGCGCTACGCCCCGCGCTTCGACGGCGGCTATGGACTGCGCAACGACGGCCGCTGGAACCGCCGCGGGCAGGCGGTCACCTACTGCGCCTCCGTCCCCTCGCTGTGCGTGCTGGAGAAGCTGGTCCACGTCGAGGACCTGACGCTGCTCCCCGACGACCTCATGCTCGTCCAGTACCGCGTTCCCGAGGACATCGCGGTGGTCTGCCTCGAGCCCGGAAAGCCGCTGGCGGAGGACTGGCGCGCGAATCCAGCCTATGCGCGCGCCCTCGGCGCGGACTGGGTGGACGCAAACGCCGCTCCGCTGCTGCGCGTCCCCTCAGTGGCCTGCCCGTCTTCGGAGACGGGGGACCGCAATTTCATGATCAACCACGCCCACCCGGACGCGGCGCGGATCGAACTGGTTGCGGTCGAACCGTTCCATCTTGATCCGCGCCTCGCCGCGCGCTGATCGCACCACCAACGGAGCGCGGGGAGGATGCGTCCTCAGCCCTCGTCGGACTTCAGGTGCTGGTCGAAGAACATCATCGTCCGCTGCCACGCCAGCGCCGCGGCGGCCTCGTCGTAGCGGGCGGCGTTGGTGTCGTTGTGGAAGGCGTGTTCCGCACCTTCATACATGTGCATCTCGAAGGGGATGCCGGCTGCGCCCAGCGCCTGGGTGTAGGCCTCGATGCCCGCATTGACGCCCTCGTCGTTCTCGGCGTAGTGCAGCATCAGGGCCGCCTGGATCTTCGCGGCGTCGTCGGACGCCGGCTGGCGGCCGTAGAAGGCGACCGCGGCGTCGAGGTCGGGATCGTTGACCGCCAGGCTGTTCACCTGCGCGCCGCCCCAGCAGAAGCCGACCACACCGACCCGGCCGTCCACGTCCTCGCGCCCGGCGCGGGCGTACTGCAGGACAGCCAGCCCGTTCTCCAGCGTCTGTGCCGGGTCGAGGGCGCCGATCTCGTCGCGGGCCTGGTCCTCGTCCGCCGGGGTCGGCGTCCCGTCGGCCGAGAGATAGTCCGGGGCGATCGCGATATAGCCGGCGAGCGCGGCCCGCCGGGCGACGTCCTTGATGTGGGGGTTGAGCCCGCGGTTCTCGTGGATGACCACGATCGCCGGCAACGGCACGGTCACCCCGGCCGGCTTGGCGACGTAGACCGACAGTGCGCCGGCCTGCGCGGTCTCGACGGCCAGCGCCGGATCGTCCTCCGGCACCATCTCCGCATGGGCATAGTTGTTCTCGAGCAGCGGCAGCAGGGCCGCCGCGGCCGCCGTGCTGCCCATCAGCAGGGCCAGGCGGTCGAGGAACACCCGCCGCGGCAGCGGCACATGGGTGTAGGCGTCGTAGAGATCGATCACGGCACGGGGAATGGATGGCTTGTGCATCATTGTCCTCCCAGAATCGGGTTGAGCCAAAGCATGGGCCGGCGTTCGCGCCGGCCCGGGATCCGGTGACTGGCCAGTCCTGGCGTCACTTGTGGCGACAATGCGAGTTCCACGTTGCCCCGACTTGGCTTTGCCAGCATCATAAACTCTCGGTGATGCGGCCGTGTTCGGCCGCATCCTGGGATGGACGCTGGGGCAGGCGACGGCCGGCCCCGTGGGGAGCACCGGCTGCGCCGTTCCGGCAGCAACCGCCGGTTTTGAGGGAGGAGCTACCGATCATGCGGATATCACGCCGCCATCTGCTGCAGGCGGCCGGCGCCGCCGGCATCGCCGCGCCGACGCTCGACGGCCTGCTGCTGCCCCGAAGGGCCCACGCGCAGGAGGGCACGGTCACCGTCGCCTACAACGTCAACCTGCCATCCTGGGACCCGACGGTGGGCCTGTCGGCGGTGAATCCGACGATCCAGTCGCTCTACAAGGCGGTGTTCGACCAGTATATCGACCAGAACCCGGACCTGAGCTTCAAGCCCGGTCTGCTCACCGACTGGGGCTGGAGCGAAGACCGCAGCACCATCCATATGACGGTCCGCGAAGGCGCGAGATGGCATGACGGCGTCCCGGTTACGCCCGAGGACGTGGTGTGGTCGCTGGAGCGTGCCGGCAACCCGGACAGCGGCAACCCGATCCAGTTCGTCTGGGGCAAGGCCGGCAACTACCGGATCGACGGCAACACCATCACCGGCGACGTCATCGAGTTCGAGCCGACGCTGTTCAAGTGGATGGCATTCCTCACCGGCTACGTGCTGCCGAAGCACTATTACGAAGAGGTCGGGCCTGAGGGCTTCGAGGCCGCCCCGATCGGCAGCGGTCCCTACATGGTCGACCAGTTCGAACGCAACGCCTTCGTCCGCTTCAAGGCCTTCCCCGACTATTGGGGCGGCGCGCCGGCCTATGAGACCGTGATCTTCAAGTTCGTCACCGACGCCACCAGCCGGGTCGCCGAGGTCGAGAGCGGCGCTTCGGAACTGACCATCGAGATTCCCTACGAGGAATACGACCGGCTGCGCGAGAAGGAGGGGCTGGTCGGCCAGACCGTGCCGGTCTCCGACATCGCGATGATCTTCATCAACGACATCGAGCCGATGCTGGACGAGAACGTCCGCCTCGCCGCCCACCATGCGATCGACAAGCAGGCGATCGTCGACCGGCTGCTGCGCGGTTATGGCGTGCCGATCGACACGCTGCAGACGCCGGAATACGACGCCTACGACCCGAGCATCATCGTCGGCCACGACCCGGAGAAGGCGGCCTCGCTGCTTGCCGCCTCCGGCTTCTCGCCCGACAACCCGGTGCGCTTCACCATCCAGACCACCCGCGGCTTCAAGCCGAAGGACTACGAGATCATCCAGGCCATCGTCGGCATGTGGCGCCGCGTCGGCATCGAGGCCGAGATCGAGGTCTACGAGATCGCCAAGCATTTCGAGCTGCGCGCCATGGACCAGCTGGCGCCGGCCGCGTTCTACAACTGGGGCAACTCGATCGGCGACCCGTCGACCTCGACCGGCTTCGCCATGTTCGGCCCATCTCCCCATTCGGTGTGGGACACCGACGACCTGGACGCGATGATCGGGCCGCTGTGGGGCGAGGCCGACGAGGCGACGCGGATCGCCGGCTACCAGGCGGTCGACCGCTATATTGCGCAGAAGGGCTACGTGATCCCGCTGTTCCAGTATGTGCAGCCGATCATCCACACCGAAACGGTCAGCTTCACGCCGCACGTGGCCAACTTCGTCCTCCCGCAGGCGATCGCGCCGGCCTGAGCGGGAGAGTAGTCAGGCCGTCGGATATCCGGCGGCCTGCCAGGCTCCCATGGAGCCGAGGAACACGTCGACCTCGCGGAAACCGGCGCGGCGCAGGATCGACGCCGCCACCGTGGCGCGGGCGCCGCTGGCGCACATCACCGTGGTCGGACGGTCCGGCTCGAGTTCCGCGAGCCTGGCCGGCAGCTCGCCGACATAGATGTGGACGGCGCCGGGCATCGGCACGTCCTCCACCTCCGGCTTGCCGCGCACGTCGAGCAACGTCCAGTCGTTGGTCCTTTCGGCGAGCCGTCGGGCGGTCTCGACGGCGTCGACGGCCGGCAACGTGCGAAACGGCCGGCCGGACTCCGCCCAGCCGGTGATCGCCGGCGCCAGGAACCCGTGCACGCGGTCGTAGCCGATACGGGCCAGGTGGCGGGCGGCCCGCTCTGCCTGGTCCGCGTCGTCTGCGACCAGCGCCAGCTCTTCGTCGGCCGCCAGCAGCCAGCCGACGAAGGCGGGCACCATGTCGGCCGGCAGGCACAGGCTGCCGGGGAGATGGGCGCCGAGGAATGCGGCGATGCCGCGGACGTCGACGACCGTCGCGCAGGCAGCCTCGAACGCCTCCGCCGTCAGCGCCGGCGGGGCCAGCGGCTGCGGCGGCGGTGAGCCGCCCTGCAGGTTCAGCCATTCCATCCTGCGGAAATAGGGGGGCTGATAGTGGTGCTCGGCCAGCTTGGCGCCGATGAACGCGTCGCGATCCTGAATCCGCAGCCGCGGGTTGGTGCGGCGCTCGATGCCGATGGTCGAGGTTTCCCGCTTGGCGATGCTGCCGCCGCAGATCGAGCCGGCACCGTGCGCCGGGTGGATCACTGCCTGATCGCCGAGGTCAACCAGCTTCTGCAGGCTGTCGTAGAGCAGGCCCGCCACTTCGGCCGCGCGCTCGGGATAGAAATCGGTGCGGCCGACATCGCCGAAGAACAGCGTGTCGCCGGTGAAGACGGCGAGCACCGGCCCGCCGTCCTCGGACAATGCGAAAGACAGGCTGTCGTCGGTGTGCCCGGGCGTTTCGAGCACCGCCAGAGTGGCTCCGCCGATCCGGAAGGTGACGCCCTCCCGCACGGTGCCGGCATAGGCCACCTCGCCGTCGGCATGTGGACCGTGATGCACCGGTGCGCCGGTCAGGGCGGAGAGCACCGGCGCACCGGAAACCAGGTCCTCGTTGCGATGGGTCTCGAAGATATGGGTGATCCGGCAGCCCCGCTCGCGGGCCCGGTCGAGATAGACGCCGCAGTCGCGGCGCGGATCGATCGCCGCCGCTTCGCCGCCGTCGCCGACCAGGTAGGAGAGGTGGGCGAGGCCCGGGGATTCGATGCGCTCGACAAACATCTCGACGGCTGCAACCCGCGCGGGCCCTCCAGGTTCCATGTCCGGCCGGCATCGGCGCGCTGTGTGAATCGCGTCACAGGCCTGTGACGGGTGGCACAGCGGAACGGCCATTGTCGCCTTAGTGCTCCGGGCGCAAATTCGGATCATCAGACAATTGGGGAGGTCCCAATGGCCGTCGCCGACAGCCGTGGTGTAATGCATTCGACCGATAATGCCGCCAGCGTTGCTGCCTACGAGGCAGCGCTCAACCAGTTCAATCGCTATCGCGGCGACCCGGTCGCAACCATCGACGCGGCGCTGGCCGAGGATCCTGACTTCGCCGGCGGCCATATCCTGCGCGCCGAGCTTCACATCTCGATGTGGGAGCGCAGCGTGCTGCCGGCGGTCGGCGAGGCGCTGGAGCGGCTGACCGCGCTCGGCAACCGCCTGAACGAGCGCGAGGCGAGCCACGCCGGCGCGATTCGCCTCTGGGCGGAGGGCGACTGGGACGGCGCCCGCGCCCGGCTGGACCGGCTGCTCATGGACCACCCGCGCGACATGCTGGCGTTGCAGATCGGCCATCTGACCGACTTCTACCATGGCGACCGCGACAACCTGCATGGTCGGATCGCCCGCGCCGAGGCGCACTGGACGCCGGATCTGCAGGGCTACGGCTTCGTGCGCGGCATGCGCGCCTTCGGGCTGGAGGAATGCGGCGCCTACGGCCAGGCCGAGGAGGCAGGCCGGCACGCGATCGCGCTGGAGCCGGAGGATTGCTGGGCCCAGCACGCGGTGGCCCATGTGATGGAGATGCAGGCCCGCCAGGCGGAGGGCATCGCCTGGATGGAAAGCCGCCGCGAGTTCTGGGCGCAGGAGGACAACGCCTTCGCCTTCCACAACTGGTGGCATACGGCGCTGTACAACCTCGACCAGGGCCGGCCGGAGCGCGCGCTCGCGCTCTACGACGCCGCCGTTCGGCCCGGCGACTCGCAGATCCAGCTCGAGATGCTGGATGCGGTTGCCCTGCTGTGGCGACTGCACCTGCAGGGCGTCGACTGCGGCCGGCGCTGGGACCGGATCGCCGATTCCTATGCCGCCGCCGGGGACTTCGGCTTCTACGTCTTCAACGACATGCACGCGATGATGGCCTTCTCGGCGAGCGGCCGTGAGGCGGAGGCCGACGCGGTGCTGGCGGCGGCCAAGGCGGCGGCCGATGCGGCGCACGGCACCAATGCCGCGATGACCCGTGCGGTCGGCCTGCCGATCCTGAACGCGCTGAAGGCGTTCGCGGCCGGGCGCTACGCCGAGACGGTGGAGCAGCTGCTGCCGGTGCGCTACCGGGCGCACGCATTTGGCGGCAGCCACGCCCAGCGCGACATCCTGCATCGCACGCTGATCGAGGCGGCGCTGCGCGACGGCCAGGCGTCGCTGGCCCAGGGGCTCACCGGCGAGCGGGTCGCGCTGAAGCGGCATTGCCCGTTCAGCTGGAAGCTGCACGAGCGGGCGCGTGCCCTTACTGCGGTGCATTGAGGTCCTGACCGGATCCGGCGCCCCGCTGCCGGGCCGGGTGCGCCGGATCGTGACCTAATCGTAATCGACCGGCTTTGGACGCCGGCTGCGACTTGTGCTACCGGTGCAAGGTCACTCGGTGACCAAGAATTGCATCGGGAGGACGGACGCTCATGCATCCGTCGGTGGAATGGGCGATGCGATCGCCCGGCGCGGTGCTGCACAACATGCTGTGGCGCCTGGCATCCGACAGGTCCGACCGCCGGTTCCTGTTCGTCTTCGGTGCGCCGCGCAGCGGGACCACCCTGTTGCAGACCTGCCTTGCCGCCCATCCGCAGTTCTTCAGCGTCGATGGCGAGCTGACCCTGTTCAGTTTCGGGCAGGACATATTCCGCCGCGACCGCTTCGCCGGCTACCTGCCCGACGAGACGCTGGACGAGATCTACGGCCGCGCCCGCACCATCGCCCAGTTCGCCGACCTGCTCTACGGCGCACTGACCGACGGCGCGGAGGACTGCGTCTGCGTCGAGAAGCTGCCGCCGCACCGCCACATGGCCCGCTACGTCTCCCGCCTGTTTCCGCAGGCCAGGATCGTCGGCATCGTCCGCGACGGCCGCGACGCCTATTGCTCGGCGCAGAGCCACGACCACGTGCGACGCACCCTCGGCCGGAACGCCGCCCGCTTCGCCCGGGCGTGGAGCCGACGGGCGGAGTTGACCTTGCAGCTGGACGGCATGCCGAACGCGACGCTGATCCGCTATGAGGATTTCGTGCGCGACCCGCGCAGCGCGCTGGCCGACGTGATGTCCTTCGCCGACGCATCCTTCTCCGAATCCCAGTTGAGCCCGTTGGCGCGGCAGGCCGACCGGCGAGCGGGGCAGAAAGCCTTTGCCAAGCTGGGTGGCGCCATCGATACGGGCAGCGTCAGCCGGTGGCGCCGCGAGATGGACGTAGAAAGCGTGCGTGCGTTCGAGCGGGCCGCCGGCGCGACCCTCCGCCATGCCGGCTATCCGCTCAGCACGGATCCCGGGACGCCCGAGCGCCCACGCGCCGGCCGGCAGCCTATTCGCTCAGTGCCCATTGCTCTGCCCGGCTGGCATGCGTCCGGGCAAGTCCCGCCCAGCGGCGGGTGACGGCGCGGCCGAACTGCTGGGCGGCCGGCAGATAGGCGGGAATGGCGTCGCGGAAGGCGGCGACGCGCGCCGGGCCGTCGGCCCCCAGCTTCTCCCGCTCCAGGTCGTTGAGGAAATCGAACCAGCGGCGCAGCGTCGGCTCCGAAACCTCGAAATGGGCCTGGAACCCATAGGTCGCGCGGCCGATGCGGAAGGCCTGTTCCAGGCAGTCCGCACCAGTGAGCAGCCGTACGCCGCCCGGCGGGATCCGGTAGCTGTCGGCATGCACCTGGGCCACCGGCGGCACGTCCAGTCCGCCGAGCACCGGATCCTCCGCCGCCGCCTCGGTCTTGGCGAACGGGGTGAAGCCGAACTCCATCCAGCCGAGCTGCCGGTGGTCCTGGCCGAAGGCCCGCGCGATCTGCTGGGCGCCGAGGCAGATGCCGAGCACCGGCCGGTCGGCGCGCGCGAAAGCGCCGAGCGCGTCGCTGACGTCCGCGAGCGTCGGGTAGAGCGCATCGTCAAACGCCGACATCGCGCCGCCGAAGACGACGATCGCGTCGTGATCGCGCAGCGGATCCTCCGGCAGCGGGCTGCCGTGGTGCGGCATCCGCTCGTCGAGGTCGTGGCCGAGCAGCCGCAGCTCGTCCGTCACGACGCCGCCGTCGCACATCGGATCGTTGATCACCGACAATATGCGCATCGCTCCATCCGCCCCCTGCCCAAGCCTCTGGACGATAGGGCTGAACCCGGCCTCGGAAAAGCGAGATGGCCGCGCCAGTGGAAAGTTTTCGCCGCGCCGGCGGAGGAGGTGAATCGCGCGATTGTCGGCACCGGCCACTTGGGATAGATCGAGAGGGCCTGCGGCAGATCTGAGGGCCATCGCCCGCGTGCCTCCAGGCCGAGGCTGTTCCATGGCGCCAATCGCAGTGCCGGCGGTTCCCGCCGGCGTCCTCTTGCCCATCGGGCTCGCGGCCCTGTCGGCGGTGGGTTTCGCCGTCCTCGACGCGACGGCCAAGTACCTGAGCACCGGGCTGCCGGCGCTGGAGGTGACCTGGGGCCGCTCGGCGATCTCGGGACTGATCATCCTGGCGCTGCTCGGGCGCGGCGGATGGACGGAGTTGCGGCGCAGCCCGCGGGTCGGGCTCAACCTGCTGCGCGGTCTGCTCGCGGCCGGCGGCGCGGCGCTCGCGGTCTATTCGGTGAGCGTGCTCCCGCTGGCGCTGTTCACCGCCATCGTCTTCCTCTACCCGGTGCTGGTCACCGTGCTGTCGATCCCGATGCTGGGCGAACGGGTCGGGCCGCGGCGCTGGGCCGCCGTCCTCGTCGGCTTCGCCGCGATCGTGGTCATCGTCCAGCCGGCCGGCGAAGGGTTCGGCTGGCTGGTCGCGCTGCCGCTGCTGTGCGCGGTGGTGGCCGCCCTCTATCCGGTGCTCACCCGGCTGACGGCACCCGGCATGAGTTCGCTGACCCAGATGGCCTACGGTCCCGGTGTCGCGGCGATCCTGCTGACCCTGGTCGTCCCCTTCGTCTGGGTCACGCCGAGCTGGCTGGACACCCTGCTGCTGGTCCTCTCCGGCCTGCTCCATGGCCTCTGCCACTGGTTCGTGATCCGCGCCTTCTCGGCCGCGCCGGCCTCCGTGCTGGCGCCGTTCTTCTATGTCCAGCTGCCATGCGCGATCCTCGCCGGCTATCTGGTGTTCGACGAGGTGCCGTCGACGACGACTCTGGTCGGCGCGGCGATGCTCGTCGCCGCCGGGATCTACATCGCCTATCGGGAGCACCGGCTGTCACGGTCGGTGCGGACACCGCCACTGGCCTGAGATGATACCCACCCCAGCAGCCGCCCCGCCGCCCGCCGCACCCGCCGGCATCCTGCTGCCGATCGTGATGGCCGCGATGTCGGGGATCTGCTTCTCCTTCACCGACATGCTGTCGAAGATGCTGGCGGCCAATTTGCCGGCGTTGGAGGTCGCCTGGGGGCGCGCGGTGATGTCGGGGCTGCTGGCCGCGGCGATGCTGGGCGGCGCCGGCATCTTGAGCCTGCGCCACACGCCGCGGCTGCCGCTCGGGCTGCTGCGCGGGCTGATCTCGGCGGTGATCCCGGTGCTGGCGGTCTGGAGCCTCGACCTGCTGCCGATGGCGCTGTTCACCGCCATCATCTTCATGTCGCCGGTGCTGATGACCGTGCTGTCGGTGCCGATCCTCGGCGAGCGGGTCGGCCCGCGCCGCTGGGTGGCGGTGGTGGTCGGTTTCGTCGCGGTGGCGATCATCGTCCAGCCCGCCGGCGAGGGGTTCGGCTGGGCGGTGGCGCTGCCGATCGGCTGCGCCGTGCTCAATGCCTTCTACCCGATCCTGACCCGGCTGACCGCGCCGGGCATGTCGCCGGCGGCGCTGCTCGCCTTCGGGCCGGGACTGGCCGCGGTCTTCCTGACGCTCGCAGTGCCCTTCGTCTGGGTGACCCCGTCCTGGCCGGACGCCCTGCTGCTGCTCGGCTGTGGCGTGGTGCACGCGTTCAGCCACCTGCTGGTGGTGCGCGCCTATTCCGCCGCGCCGGCTTCGGTGCTGGCGCCGTTCGCCTATGTCCAGATGCCGTTCGCCGTGCTCGCCGGCTACCTCGCCTTCAACGAGCTGCCGTCGGCGACAACGGTGATCGGCGGCGCGCTGCTGGTCGGCGCCGGCATCTACATCGCCTATCGCGAGCACCGGCTGTCGCGCATCGGTCACCACACATGACAACGGCGCCCCGGTTGCCCGGGGCGCCGTTCCGATCGTTAGCCTCGGGCGGTCAGCCGCCGACGCAGGTTTCGATGTTCTCACTGGTGCAGGCGTCGAGGCCGGTGTAGGTCGGGTCGGACGGCATCACCCCGTCCATCATCTGCCGCAGGATGAACATCGAGCGGTAGCCCATCTCCCACGGCCGCTGACCGACCAGACCGTGCGTTTCGCCGTTACGGACGAAGTCGAGCTGCACGGGCAGGGTGTCGGCAATCAGCATCGACAACTCGCCGGAATCCAGCCTGTCTCGATGCTGGGCAATGACTTCGCTGAACGCGTTGGGGGCGAAGTGCGGAAAACCGCCCGTCGAGATCCAGACGTCGAGGTCGGGTGTGCTGCCGAGCACGTCGGCCAGCTGCTGCACCGACAGCGGGAAGTCGTCGTTGGTGTATAGCGGGGAAACCTCGATCTCGGTCCAGCCGTTCTCGCCGTCGAGCCGCGGGCCCGGGTGGGCCTCGCCCGACTCTTCGCCGCGCAGCGTGTCGCGGATGCCGGCCATGCGCTCGTTGTGATTGGCCGCCGCTGCGCCACCCGACTGAATCAGGATCGTGCCGCCCTCGGGATTCAACGCAATGGCCTGTTCGGCTAGGCCTACGCCGATCATGTAGTTGTGGGTACCGACATAAGCGGCCCGCATGCCGGCATCTTCCGGCAACAGGTCGCTGTCCCAGGTGATGACCGGGATGCCGGCGTCGACGGCGGCCTGCAGCACACGCGCCATGGCCGGCGCGTTGGACGAGGCAACCGCGATGCCGTCCACGCCCTGGCTGATCAGGTCCTGCACGATCTGCAACTGGTCGGCCTCGGTGTGCTCGGCCGGCCCGATGTAGTAGCACTCGACGTCCGCGAGAGCCTCCTGGGCGACGAAGCAACCATCACGCGCCTGGTCGAAGAACGGGTTGTTCATGGCTTTCGGAACCAGCGCGAAGGTGTAAGTGTCCTGCGCCAGTCCCACGGCGGGCAGCCCGAACGCGGCGGCAGCCACGGTGGCGAGCAGAAGCTTTTTCATTGAGCACGTCCTCCCAAGTTTCTGTGTGTCGATGGTGCGTAATAGAGCCGTATTCCGCTGCGGTCTGCAACGACCGTCTTGGTGTTGGGATCCGCCCTCGGCGCGCGGCTATTGCCGGCGCTTGAAGAACAGGTCCAGGAGCGCCCCCGGCTTGACCCGCGAGTCCTTCATCCGCTCCAGCAGCACGGCGATGATGATGAACAGGCCGAGGAAGCCGAGGTGGTAGTTGGTGTCGATCTTCAGCAGCACCAGCGAGTTGCGCAGGATCTCGAGCAGCGCAGCGCCGATGAAGCCGCCATAGGCTGAGGCATAGCCGCCCATCAGGTTGGCGCCACCGATCACGGTGGAGGCGATCACCCGAAGCTCGTAATTGAGTCCGATCGAGTTGTTGAGGGAGCCCGTCCAGCCCATCATCAGGATGCCCGACAGGCCCGCCGTCCCCGAGCAGAACACATAAGCCGAAATCTTGACGTAGGCGACCGGTACGCCGGTCAGCCGGGCTGCCTGCTCGTTGCCGCCGATGGCGTAGATGTGCCGTCCCCACCGGGTCATGTAGAGGAAATAGCTGAGAATGATGGTCAGCAAGACCAGCAGAACGAAGGGCACCGGGGTGTCGAACACGTACAACGAACTCTCGATCCCCAGCAGCGGCCCGATGCCGCCGCTGCCCAGCGCGAACAGCGCCGCCTGGTCGGGCCCGAACTCGTAGATCAGCTGGTTGCCGGTCGCCACCATGGCTATGGTGCGGCAGATGCTCAGCGTGCCGAGCGTCACCACGAACGGCGGCAGCTTCACCAGGGCGATCAGGCTGCCGTTGAACAGGCCGACGGCCATGGCGGCGAGCATGCCGCCGACGAAGGCCAACTCGATCGACCAGCCGCTGGTCATCATCAGACCGCAGCCGACCGCGCCGACCGCCATCACGGAGCCGACCGAAAGGTCGATGCCGGCGGTGATGATCACGCAGCTCTGGCCCAGCGCGATGATGCCGATGAAGGCCATGTTCAGCATCGAGTTGCGCAGGTTGCGCCAGGTGTCGAAGGCATCGGTGTTGGCGACGAGATAGGCGGCCATTACGACGACCGCGACCGTGACCCAGAATTCCTGGCTGACCAGGAACCTCCCGAGCAGCCCCTGGGTGCGCTTGCCGGAGACGTCGGAAATGCTGACGTTTGCCATGCCCTGTTTCCTAGCGCGACCGGCGGGCCGCTTCTGCAGTCGGTTGCGCCATCACGCCGTCTGGATGGCGCCGGTGATCAGGCCGGTCACTTCCTCCGGCGACGAGTCCTTGATCGGCTTGTCGGCGACCTTGCGGCCGCGGCGCATGACGACGATGCGGTCGCAGACCGCGAAGACGTCGGGCATGCGGTGGCTGATCAGGATGACCGCAATGTTCTGTTCCTTCAGCCGGTGAATCAGGTCCAGCACCTCCTTCACCTGCCGTACGCTGATGGCGGCCGTCGGCTCGTCCATCAGGATGATCTTCGCGTCGGCCAGCCGGGTGCGCGCGATCGCCACCGCCTGACGCTGGCCGCCGGACATCTTGCGTACCACGTCGCTGGCCCGGGTTTCCGACTTCAACTCGTCGAACAGGCTGCGCGACCGCTCGCGCATGCCGCGGTAGTTCAGCACCGGAATGAAGCCGAAGGCGAAGCGCCAGCGTTCGCGGCCGAGGAAGACATTGTCGGAGGCCGTCAGGTTGTCGCACAGCGCCAGGTCCTGGTAGACGACCTCGATGCCCATGGCGCGCGCTTCAACCGGCTTGTGGAAGCGCACGTGGCGGCCCTCGATCTCGATGGTGCCGCCGTCGGGCGGGAAGTTGCCGGCGATCATCTTGACCAGCGTCGACTTGCCGGCGCCGTTGTCGCCCATCAGGCCGACCACCTCGCCGGGCTCGATCGCGAAGTCGACACCGCCGACCGCTTCGATCGCGCCAAATCGCTTCACCAACCCTGTCAACGACAGCAGCGCCACACTTTCCCCCCGCCAACGCGCATTTGTGCTGAGATTTCAGCCATTCTTCGTTGGCCGGCACATTTGCCCCGACGCTGTCCCGATGTCAACAGGCCGAAAATCTCGCTCGGAGGCTGCCGCCGCTAGTCCAGCTGCAGAGTCAGCGTCTTCAGGTACGCGGATTCGGGCAGTTGCGGGTGGATCGGATGGTCGGGGGCTGCGCCGGCCTGGCGCAGGATGCGCCCGTTGCGGCGCGCATCCTGCAGCCCCCCGGCGACCGCTGCGATGAAGGCGTCGGCCGGCACGTTGTGGGAGCAGGAGGCGACGAACAGGATGCCGCCGGGCGCGACCAGGGCCGCGGCCAGCCGCGTCAGCTTGCGATAGGCGCGGATCGCTGCGTGCAGGTCCTTCTTCGACTTTGCGAAGGCGGGCGGATCGCAGATCACGACGTCGAACCGCTCCGCCCGGTCGACCCGGAGCGCCAGTTCGGCGAACGCCTCGGCGCGGACGAACTTGCAGCGGCCGGCGACGCCGTTCGCTTCCGCGGACTGGGCGGCCAGGGCCAGCGCATGCTCGGACCGGTCGATCGCGGTCACTTCCGCGGCGCCCGCACAGGCGGCGCGCAAGGCAAAGCCGCCGCTGTGGCTGTAGACGTCGAGCACGGTCGCCCCGTCGCTGAGACCGGCGACGAACGTCCGGTTGTCGCGCTGGTCGTAGAACCAGCCGGTCTTCTGCCCGCCGGCGAGGTCGGCGAAAAAGGTCGTCCCCGCCTCCTCGACCCGGACCGGTCCCGGGGGCTCCGGCCCGACGATCACGTCCTCGGCGGAAAGCCCCTCCAGCGCACGCGCGGCGGTATCGTTGCGGCGGACGACGGTCGCCACCCCGGTCACCGCCTGCAGGGCCGCGATCAGCGGGTCGGCGACCCGCTCGAAGCCGGCGACGTTGATCTGCACCGTCGCAGCATCGCCGTAACGGTCGACGATGACCCCCGGAAGCCCGTCGGCCTCGGCGTGGACCAGGCGATAGTAGGGGCCCGTCACCAGACGCTGGCGCAAGGCCTGGGCGGCGGTGAACCGGCGCTCGAACCAGCCCTGGTCGAGCTCGGCATTCGCCGTCGGATCGACCAGCCTGCCGACGATCAGCGGGCGCGGATTGAAGATCGCGGTGCCGAAGAGATGGCCGTCGTCGCCGGTGACGGTGACCAGCATGCCCGGCTCCATCGCCTTCTGGTCGGTGCTGAGCTTGAGTTCGTTGGAGTAGATCCAGGGATGGCCGTGGCGCAGCCGGCGGTCCTTCTTCGGGGCCAGCCGCAAGGATGGCCGCTTGCCTGCGGCTTCCGGGACCGGACGGCTCTTGGGCATCCGGGTTTCAGCCTCCGCCCTTGCTGGCCAGCGGCTGGGCGAACTGCAACTCCAGGTCCCATGGAAAATAGATCCAGGTGTCCTGGCTGACCTCGGTGATGAAGGTATCGACCAGCGGGCGCCCGGCCGGCTTGGCGTAGACGGTCGCCAGATGCGCTTTGGGCAGCATCTCCTTCACCAGCTGCGCGGTCTTGCCGGTATCGACCAGGTCGTCCACCACCAGCAAGCCTTCGCCGTCGCCCTCTACCCGTTTCAGGACCTCGGCCTCGCCCTGGTTCTTCTCGCCGTGGTAGCTGACGATGCAGATGGTGTCGATCAGGCGAAGGTCGAGCTCGCGGGCGACCACCGCGGCCGGCACCAGCCCGCCGCGGGTGATCGCGACGACGCCTTTCCACGGACCGCCGGACATCAGCCGCCACGCCAGGGCGCGTGCATCCCGGTGCAGCTGCTCCCAGGAAACCGGATAGTTCTTCGTGTAGCCGTCCCCGTCCGCCATGTCCGCTCTCCGTCCTTGCCGCCCCATCGCCGAAACGGCTTGGAGGATGCGTATAGCCGTGGCGGCGGTCGCCCTGCAAGGATGCCGGCGCCCGCGCATCGCCACATTCTGACCGCAACCCCGGGCTAGGCTGCTCGCCCGTCGCATTTCGCATCGTGGAGGCGGCATGAGATCCTGGCTGACCAGCCCTTGGCTCGGAGTAGCGGCGGCGCTGGCGGTTGCCGTTCCGCTCGGGATTCTCGCGGGCGACCTGGTCGTGCCGGCCGAGCCGGAGCCGTCGACCTGGGAGGCGGCGCAGGAGGCCGGCGCCGATGCCTGGACCTGGACAGCAGACCAGGCCGAGGACGCGACCGCGTGGGTGGCCGATGGCGACACCTGGGAGGCCGCGGTCGACGCCGGCGCCGACGCCTGGGACTGGACCGCCGAGAGCAGCGGCGCGGCGTGGGACGCGACCGTCGACGGCGCGGCGGGCGCCTATGACTGGAGCGCGGAGGCCGCTGGCGCGGCGGCGGTGTGGACCGGCGAAACCGTCGGAGCCGGCTGGGACGCCACCGTGGAACTGGCCGAGGATGCCGGCGCGCTGATCGGCGGCCTGTTCGAATAGACTATGGCCCCGGCGGCGGTGCTGGCCGGGTCAGCACGAAGATCGCAACCAGCACCAGCACGCCGGCCTGCACGGCCAGCACGGCCGGGCCGACGCCGGCGGCAAGCGCGGCCCCGAATGCCGCCACCATCGCCACGACCGCCCATCCCTTGGCCCGGCGGGAGATCGCGCCATGGTCGCGCCACGCTCGGATCGGCGGGCCGAGCCGCGGGTGGCCGACCAGCCAGTCGTGCAGCCGCTGCGAGCCGCGGCTGAAGCAGAAGGCGGAGAGCAGCAGGAACGGCGTCGTCGGCAAAAGGGGCAGCGCGATGCCGGCGATGCCGAGCAGCAGGGCGACGACGCCGGCGGCCCGCCACGCCAGTCGCCGGATGCCGTCCACCGATCCCGCCAGTCTGCGCGCCACCGCGGCCACCCCGCTGCCGAGAGACTCCTGTTCCGCGCCGGGCGGCACGGCGTCCCGCCCAACATGGCGCGGCTGGCGACCCCGGACAACCGGCGCGGCTGGGGTCGGTGGTGAGTCAGCGAGCCATCCCCTTGACCGCCCAGGAGATCAGGCTTCTCGGATTGCAGCCCGCCGGGATGGCGGCGGAAAGCGCGCCGGTGCCGCAGCCGACCTCCAGCCAATCCAGGCCGGCCGGGGGATCGAGCCAGTCGAGAAAGCGTGGCGCAGTCTGGCGGCTCCATCGCCCCAAATAGTGGTCATAGCTGTCGCCTGCCTGCCACGCGTCGTGTCGGGATGCCTGGGACATTGCACTTGCTCGCCGTGCATGTGTCGGTCCGTGCGCGCGAGACTACGCTTGCCGTGATCGAAAAGCAGCCGCGTTCCGGCTGACGTCGGCCCCGGCGCGACAAGGGCGTCGGTTGGTTTGCGGCATGGGGACGCAATCCTCTTGAGAGCCCTCCTGCGCGGCGTCAACTCTTGCGCCAGCGGAAATATGCGCATCGGTCTGGGCGGGAGCGACGGGTTGGCATCGGTCGAACAGGATATGGCAGCGGACGGGTCGACCGATGTCGCCGGCAGGCCGACCCGGGCCAGGCCGCGCACCGTCGCGTTCTGGCTGCTGCTGAGCTGCGTCCTGGTTTTCGCGATGGTGGTGATCGGCGGCATCACCCGGCTGACCGAGTCCGGGCTGTCGATCACCCGATGGCAGCCAGTGGAAGGCATCCTGCCGCCCTTGGACGACGCGGCCTGGGAGGCTGCATTCGCCGACTATCGCGAGACGCCCGAATACCGGCAGATCAACGCAGGCATGACGCTCGAGCAGTTCCAGGAGATCTATTGGTGGGAGTATATCCACCGTTTCTGGGGCCGGCTGATCGGCGTCGCCTTCGCGGTGCCGATGCTGTGGCTGGCCGTGCGCGGCCGGCTGCCGCGCTGGACATGGCCGCATCTGGTCGCTCTGTTCGCGCTCGGGGGGCTGCAGGGCGTCATCGGCTGGTGGATGGTGCAAAGCGGCCTCGTCGACCGCCCCGACGTCAGCCACTACCGGCTGACCGTCCACCTCGGGCTTGCGCTCGTCATCTACGCCTACATGCTGGGGCTGGCCCTGCGGCTGCTGGCCGGGCGACCCCGGTGGACGCGGGGTTTGGCGCCCCGGCTGCACCTGCTGGTCTTTGCCGGGCTGCTGGCTGCGACCATGGCCTGGGGCGGGTTGACCGCCGGTTCGCGCGCCGGCTGGCTGTACAACGAGTTCCCCCTGATGGGCGGCCGTCTGGTCCCGCCGGACCTGCTGGCGCTGGAACCGGCCTGGATCAATCTGGTCGAGAACCTGGCGGCGATCCAGTGGGTCCACCGCTGCCTGGCGACCCTGACCCTGCTGACCGGGCTGGCGCTCGCGGTCAGGCTGTGGACCGGCCGTTTCGGGCCGGCGGCGGTGCGCGCCGGCGGCCTGCTTGGCCTCGCCCTGCTGGCGCAGTACGGGCTTGGCATCGCCACCCTGCTCACCGTGGTCGACCTGCCGATTGCGGTGCTGCACCAGGCGATGGCGGTCGGCGTCATCACCGCCACAATCCTGGTCTGGCATAGCTGCGCGCCCACAGGGGCGATGCGCCGGGAGGCGCCCGCCTGAGGGGGCGCTGCCCGAGGGCGTCGGTCAGGCGACGGCCCGCAGCCCGGCACTGCGCAGGCGGCGGCTGACCGGGAGCCGGATTCGAGCCGAGGTGCCGGACCCCGATGCGCTGGCGATGTCAAGCGCGCCGCCGTGCAGCACGCACAGCGCCCTGGCCAGGGGCAGGCCGAGGCCGCCGCCGCCCTCGCGGGAACTCGGCCGGAGGAACGGGGTCAAGGCCGCCTCCGTTTCTGCCGGCGCCATTCCGACGCCGCTGTCGGCGATGCAAATCTCCGGGCCGCCGTCCGGGCCGAGGCCGACAGACACCTCGACCTGGCCGTTCCTCGGCGTGAACTGGATCGCATTGACCAGCAGCTTCAGGAGCACGCGCTTCAGCAGCCCCGGGTCGGCGAGGACGGTCATTGGCGAGCGATGCGCTGATATCGACAACGCTACGCCGCTCCGTTCGGCGCTATCGGCGACCAGCGCGCCACAGTCGCGGGCGAGGCGGTTGAGGTCGAACGGTTCCTCGTCGAGCGCCAGTGCGTCTCGCTCGATCTTGGCCATCAGGTGGACATCATCGACCAGCCGCCGCAGGTGGGTGCCGATCGACAGGATTTCGGAGGCGTATTCCCGGCTGCTGCCGGCGGCGAAACTGCTGTCGGGCATGTCCCTGATCACCTCGGAGAAGCCGATCGCCGCGTTCAGCGGGGTGCGCATCACGTCGGCCAGGCGGACCAGGTACTCGGTCTTGGCGCGGCAGTTGCTCTCTGCCTCCGCCTTGGCCCGTCGCAGGGCGTCGATATCCCCCAGCCGGTTGAACTCGGCGCCGGCGCGCCGGGCGACCAGGCGAAAAAAGTCGCGGTCGGCCGCATCGTCCTCACACCCGACGTCGGCGATGGCGAAGGCGTGCGCGCAGTGGGCGCCATCGTGGTCGAATATCGCCTCGCCGCGATAGCTGAACGGGCCGGCCAGCGCCATCGGCGCCGGGCGTCGCGCAAGCGGCGCTCCCGGCACCGAGGCCAGGAAATGGTAGGCCGCCTGCTGCCGGCTTTGGTAGACCGCCTCGCACGGGCCGCCCGCGAGCGGGTAGTTGAACGGCGCCACCAGCCGATCGCCATCGCTCAGCGCCAGGATCTCGACGCTCTGTCCGTCCGCGCACAGGCTGGCGAAGCCGGCCCACCGACAGCCGAGCCCGAGGGCGAGCGCCCGGGCAGCGGTGCGGAAGAACTCGGGCCCTACCGCCTCGCTGCCGGCAAGCAACCGCAAGGCGTCATCGCGTCCGTTCGATTGTCTCATCCCGATGATCCCCCCGGAGCATCAATAGTGTTGCTGCCAGAAGGCAGTTAAACCACGTCATCCGTAAATCAGCGCTTAATCTCACATAAATTAGCATTAACGAATCGGCGCGCCTACCCGTCCTTGGGGATGATCGCCGAGCCGGATCCTCCCAGATCTCCTCCGGAAGTGGGGTCCTGCCTCATCCTTCCGGGGCGAGGCTTCGCGCCGGCATGATGGATGCTGCGGCGGTTGCGGCGGGCGGCGGCGCAGGCCTAAGCTCTGCTCCCCGCCCACCCGCGACTCCGGAGCTCCCCCATGGAATACCGCTCGCTCGGCAATTCGGGCCTGAAGGTCTCGGCGCTGTGCATGGGTACGATGACCTTCAGCAACGCCAAATCGAGTCCGGTGGGCGCGGTCGGGCTGAAGGAGGCGCGGCGGCTGATCGATCAGTGCGTCGACGCCGGGGTCAACATTCTCGACACCGCCAACGTCTACTCCGCCGGCCAGTCCGAGGAGATCATCGGCGAGGCGGTGGAGAAGAAGCGGGGCGACCTGTTGATCGCCACCAAGGCCCGGTTCAACATGCGCGGGCTGCCGAACACCGGCGGCAACAGCCGGATCAACCTGATCGCCGAGTGCGAGCGCTCGCTGAAGCGGCTGCGCACCGACTGGATCGACCTCTACCAGGTCCACCTCTGGGACGGGCAGACCCCGGTCGAGGAGACGATGGAGGCTCTGGACAGCCTGGTCCGCTCGGGCAAGGTCCGCTATGTCGGCTGCTCCAACTTCTCCGGCTGGCATGTGATGAAGGCGCTCGGCGCGGCGCGGGCGGCAGGAGGCCAGCCGTTCGTCAGCCACCAGATCCACTACACGCTGGAGGCGCGCGAGGCCGAATACGAGCTGATCCCGATCGCGCTCGACCAGGGACTGGGCGTGATGGTGTGGAGCCCGCTCGCCGGCGGCCTGCTCAGTGGCAAGTTCCGCCGCGGCGAGTCCGGGCCGGAAGGCTCCCGGCACTTCGACCTGAAGTGGCACGAGCCGCCGATCCGCGACGTCGACCGGCTCTACCGCATCGTCGACGTGCTCACCAGCATCGCCGACGCCCGCGGCGTCTCGGGCGCCCAGGTAGCGCTGGCCTGGCTGCTGACCCGGCCGGCGATCTCGACCGTCATCATCGGCGGCCGCACCGCCGACCAGTTCGCCGACAACCTGAAGGCCGCCGAGCTGAAACTCGAGAACGACGAGCTCGGCCGGCTGGAGGAGGTGAGCCGCCCGCCGCTGCTCTACCCCTACTGGCACCAGGCCTCGGTCGCCCGAGACCGGCTGGGCCCGACCGACCTGACGCTGATCGGGCGGCATCTGTAAGTCATCGTCGCCACCCGCGCGGCACCGACATCCCACGTCGAGCGGATGCCTCCATGGAGCATCTACAACCCAGGTCATGCCCGGGCTCGTCCCGGGCATCTCCCGACCGGTGTGCACTCTCCCGAGATCGCCGGGACAAGGCCGGCCGAGGGACGGCGGGCGAAGGGCGGCGTCAGGCCTCCACCGTCTCCCGCTCCCGCGCAGCCGGCTCACGCACGTCGAACAGCCAGCGCTGCGGCTCGTTCAGGCGGTCGTAGAGACCTTCCGTCAGGTGCTCCTGCTGCGGCAGCTGCTGCTTCAGGTCGCGGCGGGTGTAGGTCAGGTGCAGCATGCGGCGGCGGGCGTCGTTCTGCTTCCGGGTGCCGCCATGCCAGCAGCTGGAGTTGAACACGCAGACCGAGCCGGCCGGCAGCGTGACCAGCACCTCGCCCGGATAGGGCGCGAACGGGTCCTCCGGGTAGCGGTCGAAGGCGAGCAGGTCGGGGTCGGTCACCTCCGACGGCATCACGTTCTCGCCCGGCACGTTCAGCTCCGGCCAATATTGCGACCCCGGCACCAGCCGGGTCGGGCCGTTGTCGAGCGTCATGTCATCGAACATAATCAAGGAGTTGACCAGCCACCAGTCGCCCTTGAACCGCTTCTGGACGTCGGAGTGCAGCGGCTGATGGCCGTAGCCCTGGTGCGGCTCGCGCAGGTTGGCGCCATGCAGCTTGATCTCGCCGAGCAGGTGGGCGGAGGCGGCGAGCAGCGGCCCGATCGACAGGCAGCGGTCGAAGGCGCGCGACTTGTTGAAGATGTTGGAGATGCGGGTCGATCCGGTCTTCAGTCCGGCCTGCTTGCCCTCCTGCGGGTTGTAGAGCCGGCCGTCGACACCCTCCAGGCTCACCTCCATGCCGGCATTCTCGCCGTCCTCCGCCTCCAGCCGGTCGAATTCGGCCGCCATCTCGGCGCATTCCGCAGGCGTGAACACGGCGTCGAGGATGAAATAGCCATCGGTGTCGAAGCGGCGGCGCTGGTCGTCGGTCAAAGGCTCCACATCGAGCGCACGCAGGGCACTGGCGGTATCCATGGCCGTTTCCTCCTCGAACTCGTTTGCGAGCACGCCACCGCTGCCCGTCAGGGCATCAATATCGAAACGTTTCATGTGATTTCAAGAACTATCGCGAGTGGCGCCTGCGGTCGCGCAAGTCTGCCAACTGCTCGCCTTTGGCCTTCTGATGAGATCGCCGCCACGCTGCCTGACCGGAACGCGATTCGGACCGCTCAGCCGCGGGAGACCGAATCCCGGGTGAAATCGGCGTCGGCGGGCAGGTTCAGCGCCTCGAGGCGGCCCCACATCTCAAGGAACGGTACCATCGTTCCCGGCAGATCGCGGCTCTCCTCGAACGGCGGGTCGAGGTGCTTGACCTTGCTGCGGCGGAAGAACCCGCGGTGGATGTTCGAGCACAGGTGGATGACGGTGCCGTCGGCGGCGGCGCCTTGCATCACCAGGGCTTCGCCAATCGCAGTCTTCTTGCCCGGCACCTGACCCGGCGCGAGCTTGGCCGCAGCGCCGGCCCACGCCTCGACGACGAAGATCACCCCGTCGGCGTCGATCTGGCGACTCAGTTCCGCGAATTCATGCACGACGGCATATTTGTGGGCGCGGCTTGCGAGGTCGAGGCTACGGATCGTGATCGTCCCTGCGCCGCGGAAGAACACGGCGGCCGGCTGGACGCGACCGGTCCGCAGCAAGGCTTCGCTCATGTACTCGAAGTAGATGCGCGCCGCTTCCCGGAACGTGGACGCCGCCTTCAGGGACGGATGCAGCGTATTGCCCGCCAGCATCTTTTCGACTTCGGCGGCGAGCTCGTCGGCCGGCGGCGGACGGCGCTCGCTGTGCAGCTGGTACAGCCCGTCATTCACCGCGAGGTAGAGCCGGCGATCCTCGTCGGGACCCAGGACGTCGACCTGCGGCTGTTTGAGCGGATTTATGTCCACGCCGCAGTGCGTATAAAGGTCGGCGACGATGTCGACCAGCCGGCTGTGGACCGTGTCGAGCGCGCCGACGATCTCCCAATCCGGCAGCTCGCTGTCGACCCAGCGCCGGGAGATGCGCACCACCCCGTTCTCGCGCACATGCGGGCTCAGATGCTCCTGCGGGATGGTGTTGACGATCTCCGCCCCCGAGGCGAACACACTTCCGGGCTGCCAGCTCGCCAGCGGCGCGGCCCGGTAGGAGGCGACCAGGTCCACCCGTACCCGGCTGTGGTCGGCGAGATCGCGCTGATGGGCGGTCTTGTCGCGCGCATTGAACGCCCAGTGCAGCAGGGGATCGGTCTCGAACTGCTCCCGGTGCGGCGCGTACCAGGCGTCGAAGCCCGGAATCCGCGGGGCGACCGCCTCCAGTTCGGCACGGCTGGCGCGGATGGTCTTCAGGCAGGCGTTCAGCCCGTTGGGCATCGCCCGCGCTTCGCCATAGATCAGGAGCAGCCGGTCGAGGAGATGGCCCGTCGCCGCGACCTGCGCGATGATGTTGGCCGTGGCCTCTACAGTCTCGTTGAGTATCTTGCTCATAACGGGACTGTAATCTAACGCCGATCGGGCGCAAGCACTTTTTACGTCCAACGGATCGGCATAAAGTCCCGTAATGCGTGTAGTCGGTAGATGTGGCGCGTGATCAGCGATGCGCCGCGTTGATCCTGTCGAGCGCGCTGCTGCCGGGGCAGAGGTCGGGCTGGGCCAGCTCGTTCAGCGGGCCGGCGCCGGTGCGGATCAGGTCGTGCAGATCCGCCTGTTCCGGGTCGATCGACAGCAGGCCGGTGGCGATCTCGCCGCGGGCCTTGCGGCGCGCGAGCTCGGGCAGCACCACCGCCGGGTCGGTCGGGTCGTAGTCGGCGGACAGCTTGTGCAGCCGGACGGTGGAACCGTCGTGCAGGTCGATGTCGACCGTCGTGCCCTGGGCATAGTCGGCGTGGATCGTCTCGCGGGTCGGCACCACATCGAGCGCGTCGACTGCCGCGTTGTGCTCGCGGACATAGTCGTAGCTCTTGGTCGAACTGGAATGGTTGTTGAAGGTGACGCAGGGCGAGATCACGTCGATGAAGGCGAAGCCGCGGTAGCGGATGCCCGCCTCGATCAGCGGGACCAGCTGCTGCTTGTCGCCCGAGAAGCTGCGGGCGACGAAACCGGCGCCGAGCTCGATCGCCACCGCACAGAGATCGATCGACTGGTACAGGTTGTCGGCGCCTTTGCGGCCCTTCGATGCCTTGTCGTTGGTGGCCGAGAACTGGCCCTTGGTCAGGCCGTAGGTGCCGTTGTTCTCGCAGATGTAGACCATGTTCAGCCGGCGGCGGATGGCGTGGCAGAACTGGCCGAGCCCGATCGAGGCGGTATCGCCGTCGCCGGAGACGCCGATATAGACCAGGTCCTTGTTGGCAAGGTTGGCGCCGGTCGCCACCGACGGCATCCGGCCGTGCACGCTGTTGAAGCCGTGGGCGCGGTTCAGAAAGTAGTTGGTGGTCTTCGACGAGCAGCCGATGCCTGAGACCTTGGCCACCCGGTGGGCCGGCAGGTCGAGCTCGAAGCAGGCCTCGATGATCGCTGCCGTCACCGAATCGTGGCCGCAGCCGGCGCAAAGGGTGGAGACCACGCCCTCGTAGTCGCGCCGGGTCAGCCCGAGCGCGTTCACCGGCAGGGCGGGGTGATGGAATTTCGGCTTGGCGATGTGGGTCATGGCGGGCCTATTCGGCGGCGGTGATCGGGGCGCCGCCGGCGGCAGCCACCCTGTGGTCGCGCTCCAGCACGTCCAGGATCGCGTTCTCGACGAAGGCGGCGGTCAGCGGCATGCCATCGACATTGGTCACCGCGACCAGCTTTTCGGCCGGGATCCCCGCCTCTGCGATCAGCAGGTGGCGCATCTGGGCGTCGCGGTTCTGCTCGACGACGAACAAATAGTCATGGCGGGCGGCGAAGGCGGTGACTTCGTCGGTGAAGGGGAAGGCGCGGATGCGCATATGGTTGAGCCCGTGGCCCTCGCGGGCGAGCAGGTCGATCGCCTCGACCACCGCCGGCTCGGTGGAGCCGAAATTGACGATAGCCAGCCGTGACTTGGCGCTGATGTCGCGGATCGCCGGTTTCGGCACCAGGCCCTTGGCGGTGGTGATCTTTCTGTCGATACGGATCAGGTTCTCGGCATTGACCACGCCGTCCTCGGTATAGCCGCCGGTATCGGTGTGGGAGGTGCCGCGGGTGAAATAGGCACCCTTCTCGGGGTGCGTGCCGGGAATGGTGCGCCACGGGATGCCGTCGCCGTCGACGTCGCGGTAGCGGGCGAACTCGATGCGCTCCAGCATCTCGGCGTCCATCACCTTGCCGCGATCCAGGGTGCGCGAGTCGTCCCAGGTCAGCGCGTCGATGACCCAGTCGTTCATCCCGATATCGAGGTCGCTCAACAGGAACACCGGCGTCTGCAGCCGGTCGGCGAGATCGAAGGCGTCGGCGGCGAAGGTGAAGCACTCCCCGGGGTCGGCCGGAAGCAGCAGCACGTGCCGGGTGTCGCCGTGGCTGGCATAGGCGCAGGCCAGGATGTCGGATTGCTGGGTGCGGGTCGGCATGCCGGTCGACGGCCCGCCGCGCTGGATGTCCATGATCACCAGCGGGATCTCGGCGAAGTAGGCGAGCCCGATGAACTCGCTCATCAGCGAGATGCCGGGGCCGGAGGTCGCGGTGAAGGCGCGGGCGCCGTTCCAGTTGGCGCCGATCGCCATGCCGACGGCGGCGAGTTCGTCCTCGGCCTGGATGATGGCGGCGCGTACGCTGCCGTCCTCGTTGCGGCGCAACCGGCCGACATGCTTCTCGAACGCCTCGGCGACCGAGGTCGACGGCGTGATTGGATACCAGGCGGCCACGGTGGCGCCGGCGAACACCGCGCCGAGCCCGGCCGCCTCGTTGCCGGTCATCAAGATCTTGCCCTTGGTGCCGTCCGCCTTGCGGGTGCGCACCTGCAGCGGATGCGCGACATGGTCGCGGACATAGTCGCGGCCGATGTTCAGCGCCGTCATGTTCGGTTCGATCAGCTTCGGCTTCGCCTTGAACTGCTCGGCGAGCAACTGCTCGACCACCTCGACGTCGATCTCGATCAGCCGGGTCAGCGCGCCGAGATAGATGATGTTCTTGAACAGCTGGCGCTGGCGCGGGTCGTCGAAGGCGTCCGCGCTCAGCCGCGCCAGCGGGATGCCGACGACATTGATGTCGCTGCGCCCGAACTCGCGCGGCCAGCTGTTGTCGTAGATCAGGGTGCCGCCCGGGACCACCTCGGCCACGTCCTGGCGATAGGACTGCGGGTTCATTGCCACCATTACGTCGATGCCGGCCCGGCGCGCCAGATAGCCGGCCTCGCTGACCCGGATCTCGTACCAGGTCGGCATCCCCTGGATGTTCGACGGAAAGATATTCTTCGGGCTGACCGGCAGCCCCATCCGGAACAGGGCCTTGGCGCAGAGCTGGTTGGCACTCGCCGATCCCGACCCGTTGACGTTGGCGAATTTGAGGACGAACTCGTTGAACACCGGGGCAGACGCAGGCTTAGGCGACATGGGCATGCACCTTGCTGCACGCCGCATGGGCGTCGCCGTAGCTGAACTTCTGCATGTCCCATGCGCCGGTCGGGCAGCGCTCCGCGCACAGCCCGCAATGCAGGCAGACGTCTTCGTCCTTGACCATGATCAATCCGGTTTTCAGCCTGTCGGAGACGTACAGGTCCTGCTCGAGGTTCTTCGCCGGCACCCGCAGCTTCTCGCGCAGGACCGTCTCCTCGGCATTCTCGGTGAAGTTGATCGCATCCACCGGGCAGATGTCGGTACAGGCGTCGCACTCGATACAGAGCGGCTCGCTGAACACGGTCTGTACGTCACAGTTCAGGCAGCGGGCAGCCTCGACCATCGCCAGCTTCTCGTCATAGCCGAGCTCGGCCTCGACCGAGAGGCTCTTCAGCGCCTCGGCAAGGTCGGCATGCGGCACCGCCACCCGGCGGGTCACCGCGATGTCGTTGTCGTAGGACCACTCGTGGATGCCCATCTTCTGGCTGACCAGGTTGGTCGTCGGCGGCGGGCGGTGCGACAGCGGCTCGCCGCGGCACCAGAGGTCGATCGAGATCGCCGCCTGGTGGCCGTGGGCGACCGCCCAGATGATGTTCTCCGGCCCCCAGGCCGCGTCGCCGCCGAAGAAGACGCCCGGCACGGTGGACTGGAAGGTGCCGGCGTCGACGATCGGCATTCCCTTGTCGTCGAACGCGAGCCCGAGGTCGCGCTCGATCCAGGGGAAGGCATTGTCCTGGCCGATCGCCATCAGCACGTCGTCGCAAGGGATGATGACCGGCGGCTCGCCGGTCGGGACCAGCTTGCGCCGGCCGTCCGCGTCGTACTCGGCGCGCATCTTCTCGAATTCCATCGCGACCAGCCGGCCACCCTCGAGGACGAACCGCTTCGGCGCGTGGTTGTCGAGGATCGGGATGCCCTCGCGCTCGGTGTCCTCGATCTCCCAGGGGGAGGCCTTCATGTCGCTGCGCGGGCTGCGCACGGTGACGGTGACGCTCTCGCCGCCGAGCCGGAGCGCGGTGCGGCAGCAGTCCATCGCCGTGTTGCCGCCGCCGATGACGATGACGCGCCGGCCGATGCGCGTGATGTGCTCGAAGGCGACCGATTTCAGGAAGTCGGTGCCGATGTGGATGTTGGCGGCGGCCTCCTCGCGTCCGGGCAGGGTCAGGTCCTTGCCGCGCGGCGCGCCGGTGCCGATGAACACGGCGTCGAAGCCTTCGGCCAGCAGCGCGCGCAGGCTCGTCACCGCCTCGCCGAAGCGGGTCTCGACGCCCATGCCGAGGACGCGGTCCACCTCTTCGTCCAGTACCGCGGTCGGCAACCGGAAGGACGGGATGTTGGTCCGCATCAGGCCGCCGCCCTGCGGGTCCTTCTCGAACACGGTGCAGGAATAGCCGAGCGGCAGCAGGTCGCGGGCCACGGTCAGCGAGGCCGGGCCGGCGCCGACCAGCGCAATCCGCTTGCCGTTCTTCTGCGACGGCGCCTTGGGCAGCCGGTGCTCGATATCGCCCTTGTAGTCGGCGGCGACGCGCTTCAGCCGGCAGATCGCCACCGGCTTCTCTTCGACCCGCGTCCGCCGGCACGCCGGCTCGCAGGGACGATCGCAGGTCCGCCCCAGGATGCCCGGGAACACGTTGGAGTCCCAGTTGATCATGAAAGCGTCGGCGTAGCGGCGCTGGGCGATCAGGCGGATATATTCAGGGACCGGCGTGTGAGCCGGGCAGGCCCACTGGCAGTCCACCACTTTATGAAAGTACTCCGGATCGGAAACGTCCGTCGGCTGCATGCTCTGTCTCGTTGTCGATTTCCGGTTCTGAGTCGGAATGCCTTGTGCCACGCTACTTATTAACATCCTGAAATGTCGGATGACAGGGCAGGCTCCGCAAAATCCCTGATGACAGGTGCCGAACACCGGTTTTCGGCGCGCCAGACCATTAGGCCGACGGGCCGGGACGTGCAAGGGTTACGTAGCGTCCT
>JBHJOG010000083.1:0-4762 GCA_050329975.1 Alphaproteobacteria bacterium
TCGGCGGACGGCCGAGCTCAGCCGCAGCGCAGGCAGCGGATCTCGGTGAAGATCTGCTCGCGGTCGCCCTCCTCGATGGCGAAGTCGATCAGGGTGCGCAGCGCCTTGCCGGCGTCGGCCAGGTTGTAGTCGGCGGCCATCCGCTCGAGGAAGGCAAGCTGGTCGTCGACCAGCTCGAAACTGTGGGCGGTCTTGTCTCCGGACATGGGCGCTCCTTCGGCTGCTGGATTTGGGCACGGCACCTGTGTAGCGCAGCCGGCGACCGGGCAGAAGCGCCTGCAACGGCGGCCGGACAAGACTCCCGGCAGTCTATTTAATGAATTGAACAGGGATGTCTGGTTGGCTGATCCCACCCTCCAGGCTCCGACTCCGGCCGCGTGCAGCTCCGCACGCTGACGGGCCGGAACCGCCAGCCAGGCCGCACGCGCATGATCGTCGCCGACACGGACATGCAGACCATCGCCGAGGCGTTGGACAACATCTCCGACGCGTTTGTCATCTATGACGCGGATGGCCGGCTGGTCGCCTGCAACGAGACCTTCAAGAAGCTCTACCACTATACCGACGAGGAGGCGCGGCCGGGCGTGCACTTCAACGAGCTGGGGCGAATCGACGTCGAGCGCGGCAACGTGGTGACCAGCGGCGACGGTGCCAACTACCTGGCGCGCAAGGCAGAGTACCGGCGCCGGCTCACCGGCTCGTTCGAAGTCCGACTCGCCGACGGCCGCTGGATCCGGACCACCGACCGGCCGACCCGCAGCGGCGGCTTCGTCAGCATCCAGACCGACATTACCGAGATGAAGCAGGCAGAGCAGGCCCTGCGCGAAGCCAAGGAAGCGGCAGAGGCGGCGAATCGGGCCAAGTCCGATTTCCTGGCCAATATGAGCCACGAGCTGCGCACGCCGCTGAACGCGATCATCGGCTTCGGCTCGGTGCTGGAACAGGAGCTGTACGGCCGGCACGGCGTCGGCAAATACAAGGAATATGCGCGCGACATCTGCGCCGCCGGCAGCCATCTGCTCGGCCTGATCAACGATATTCTCGACATCGCCAAGATCGAGAACAGCACCATCGCTCTGGATGAGGAACTGATCGATCCGCTGGCGTTGAACGACTGGTGCCGCAGCCTGTTCGACGACCTGCGCTCCGGCGTGCGCCTCGACCTCCGGCTCCGGGGTGAGCCGTTCCTGCTGTTCGGCGACCCGCAGCGCCTGCGGCAGATCCTGGTCAACCTGGTCTCGAACGCGATCAAGTTCTCCCCGGCCGGCGGCCGGGTTACCGTCACCTGGTCGCTGGAGCACGATCACGCGAGGCTCCTTGTCGCCGACACCGGTGTCGGCATCGAGCCCGAGTTCCTGGCGCACGCGTTCGAGCCGTTCCGGCAGGGCGGCGCCGACCCGGTCGACGGCGCCGGGCTGGGGCTGGCGCTGGTCAGGCAGTTCGTCTCGCTGCACGACGGCACCGTCGCCATCGACAGCACGCCCGGGGAGGGAACGACGGTGTCGGTCGCCTTCCCCCGCGCCCGGGCAGTGATTCCGGCGTGCCGGGCGAAGGCATGAGCCGCTTGACGGCGCGACACGGGTCGACTACACACCGCCGGCCTGCGGCGTTGCCGCGCATCCACCCCCTGGACCCGAACCCGATGGCTTCAAATCGCCTTGCACGCCAGCGCTTCGCGGCAGCCCTTGACGGCCGCGGCGCGCGCATGGGTTCGGCAGCGGTGCGGTAGCGCACCGCGCATCGGTCCTGGTTTCAGGACCCCCGCCGAGCCCCACCCGGCCAGGTGGGGTTTTTTGTTGCCCGCGTCGCGGAGGATCGGATCATGAGCGGCTATCAGCAGATCGAGACCGGCGGCAAGCCGGTGAAGGCGTGGACCAGGGGCGTGCCGATCGAGGAGTCGGCACTCGCCCAGCTCGGCAACGTCGCCCGGCTGCCGTTCATCCACGGCCATGTGGCGGTGATGCCGGACGTGCACTGGGGCATGGGCGCCACCGTCGGCAGCGTGATCCCTACCGTCGGCGCGATCGTGCCGGCGGCGGTCGGCGTAGACATCGGCTGCGGGATGATGGCGGTGCGGACCACCATCGGCGCCGGCCAGCTGCCCGACAGCCTGGCCGGCCTGCGCAGTGAGATCGAGCGGGCGGTGCCGGTGGGCGGGCCGGGCAAGCGCGGCTCCTGGGCCGAGCCCGGCCGCCACGGCGCACCGGCCGCGGTGACGCGGGCCTGGACCGGGCTGAACGCGCGCTGGACAGCGATCACGGCCAAGCACCCGAAGGTGCGCAAGGGCCATACCCACGAGCAGCTCGGCACCCTCGGCACTGGCAACCACTTCATCGAGCTCTGCCTGGACGAGGCGGACCGGCTGTGGGTGATGCTGCACTCGGGCTCGCGCGGGCTCGGCAACCGGCTCGGCATGTACTTCATCGGGGAGGCCAAGGAGGAGATGCTGAAGGCCGGCATCGGGCTCGCCGACCGCGACCTCGCCTATCTGCGCGAGGGCACCGAGGGTTTCGCCGACTATGTCGAGGCCGTCGGTTTCGCCCAGGACTTCGCGGCCGAGAACCGGCGGCAGATGATGGAGCGCGTGCTGCACGTCCTGCACGAGCGGCTGCCGCCGTTCACGCTGGAGGCGAAGGCGGTGAACTGCCACCACAACTACGTGGCCCGCGAGCACCATTTCGGCGCCGACGTCTGGGTGACCCGCAAGGGCGCAGTACGGGCGGGCAAGGGCGAGCTCGGCATCATCCCCGGCTCGATGGGCGCCCGCTCGTTCATCGTCCGCGGGCTGGGCAATCCGGACTCGTTCGAGACCTGCTCGCACGGCGCCGGCCGGGCGATGTCGCGCACCGAGGCGAAGCGCCGGTTCACGCTGGCCGACCACGCAGCCGCCACCGCCGGCGTCGAATGCCGAAAGGACGCCGGCGTCCTCGACGAGACGCCCGGCGCCTACAAGGACATCGACGCGGTGATGGCCGCACAGGCCGACCTGGTGGAGGTGGTGCACACGCTCCGCCAGGTGGTGTGCGTGAAGGGGTGACGGGAGGGCGCTCGCGGTGGAGCGCCCTCCTCTCTGGCCCGCCTTCTTGAGGAACCGACGATGAACCAGCTGCAAGTGCCGGCCTGTCTCTTTGAACCTTTCCCGGGTCCAGAGCTCACCGAGCGGCAGGCGAAATCCCTGCTTCAACACCTTGCCTATGTAGAGGAGATCGCGAACGACGCGGTCTCAGGACTCCCGAGTCCGGACGGCTGCGAGTGGGATATGCTCTCCGCCCTAGACAGCCTTGCGCTCGACCTGTCGGTCAACGTCGGACACGTCGTCAACCTTGGTGTCGAGCTTTCGCCGTGGCTGATCCAGACGACCTGGACCTTCGCATGGGAGTCCGAATCGCCGCACAAGGCGTCTGATTTTCGGGACGCGGCGGACGAGGTACTCGGGTTTGTACCGATTCCGCCGACTTCCGAGCCGGACGCAGTGCTGACATGGTTGGGCGTGGCCGGTGCAAGACTGCTCAACCTGCTGCGACGTCTCACCGTCGCCCGGACGGTTTCCGAAGCTGCGCTTCACCTCTGCCTGATCGACATGACACTTGTTCAGCTCCTGCTCGGGACCAATCAGGCATCGCTCCGCCTGCGGTTGGACCGATGGTTGTCACAGGGTGAAAGGAAAGCGCGGCCATGACCATTGACCTGGCACAACTGCAGGTGGTGTGCGTAAAGGGGTAACGGGAGGGCGCCCCATAGGGCGCCTGCCTTTCTCGCGACGTCTATATGCTCTTGAAAGCATATGCCTTGTGGAGCATATTATCCTATGGCCTGGACGGTCCTGCTGCACCCTGAGTTCGATCCCGAGTTCGCGGAGATGCCGGACGAGGTGCAGGAGGAGATCGCGTCGTTGACGCGCCTGTTGCAGCAGTTTGGGCCGCAGCTAGGGCGACCGCACGCGGATAGCCTGAAGGGCTCGCGGCACGCGAACATGAAGGAGTTGCGGTTCCGCGCCGCCGACGGGGCATGGCGTGTCGCATTTGCCTTCGATCCCGCGCGACAGGCGGTTCTGCTGGTCGCGGGCGACAAGGCGGGCAAGAGCGAGGCACGGTTCTACCGGTCCCTGATCGCACGCGCCGACAGACGGCTCGATCATCACCTTGCGGAATTGAGAGGACGATGACCAATGGCAGGCAAGGCACGAACCATCGACGAGGTGATGGACTCGTGGCCCGCCGAGCGGCGGGCGCGGGTCGAGGCGCGCGCTCAGGCGCTGGCGGCGGAGTACCTCACACTGCAGGACCTGCGAAAGGCTCACGCGCTGACGCAGGAACGCATGGCCGAACTCCTGGACATCAACCAGGAGAATGTGTCTCGCCTCGAAAAGCGCAGTGACCTGCTGATATCGACGCTCCGCGGCTACATCGAGGCGATGGGGGGCAAGCTCAGCCTCGTCGCTGAGTTCCCGAACCGTCCTCCCGTCATTCTCGATGCGCTGCCGGGGCTCGATGAAACGAACCGGCCTGGTCGCTCGGGACGCCGCAAGCCTGCAGCGGGACACGCTACCGCGTCTTAGGACGAGCCCCACCAATGACGAACGGGGAGCGGCGAGCGGGACTTCATGCGTAGAAGCCCGGCCGCGCCGGCAGGTCGACCACCTCCCCCTCCCCGCTCTCCAGCGCCTTGCACCCCGCCTCGGCCACGGCAGTGGCGACCAGGCCGTCCCAGGCGCTGGCGCCGGCGGGGGTGCCGGTGCGGATGGCGTCGCGCCAGCCGGCGA
>JBHJOG010000084.1:0-6895 GCA_050329975.1 Alphaproteobacteria bacterium
GCGGCCGAAGGACTTCGTCAGCCCCCGCAGCCTGAGATCGGTCACGCTTCCCCACCCAACCCGTGGCCGGCGCTCGCCCGGCCAATTCGTCCACCGACGTCCCGCACTGGCGGCACGCATTTTTTTCTTCGCATAGCCTGCCTCCGCTGTGAAGGCAAGCTGCGCAATGCCCAATTCCGACATTCGCCGCCATGTTCATCAGCGGGTCGGCCCGATGCTGAATCTTCAGGCATCCGCGCCGACGCTCGCTGGGCAAAACGCACTTGACAATTACAAATGTTACCACGTCACTATGGCCCGGTACCGCATCACACAGCAACGGAGTTGCCGAGGGGATTAGGCCACGCCAATCCTGAAACGGGCGCCTGAACGCCGGGTAACGGCCGATCGCAACGATCACAGGTCACCACCAGCCGACCAGGGCCTGCGCGGGCAACACATCCATCACAACCGACGATGCGGTTCCGTTCTCTGGGAGGAGACAGCGATGTTCACAGTGCCGAAACAACCGCTCTACAAGAGCGTTTCTCGCCGGAAATTTCTTGAGCTTGGCGGCGGCGCCGCCACCGCCCTCGGCGCGGGCTCGATCGCCGTCGGGCTGAGTTCCGCCATCACCCGGCGCCCGGTCTATGCCCAGTCCTCAGACGACGCCAAGTGGCGCCAATACGAGGGCTCGCGTCTGGTGTTCATGTCCGAGAACACCCCGCCGTCCTTCGCGATCCGCGACACGATCCAGAGCTTCTACGATCTGACCGGCATCGAGGTCGAGATCCTGACCGACGACCTGCCGGTCGTGCAGCAGAAGGTCGGCATCGACCTGCGTTCCGGCGGCGCCGACTTCGAGCTCAATTACGTCCAGGACAAGCCGATCGGCTCGCCTTTCGCCGACTATTATGCCGACCTCAACCAGTGGCTCGGCGACGATACCCTGCCCCAGGACCCGGAAGGCTACGGCGAGGACGCCTGGTTCGAGAACTTCCTTGAGGTCTGCGGCCTGTTCTACGACAGCAGCCGGCTGGTGGCATTCCCCTATGACTCCGCTGTCGCCTGCACCTTCTACCGCCAGGATCTGTTCGAGCAGTACACCCAGCAGTTCGAAGCCGAGTACGGCTACCGGCTCGAATTCACGCCGGACACGACCTGGAAGCAGGTCACCGACTTCGCCCGCTTCTTCAAGACGTTGCGCGAGGGCGGCGAGGACGTGCCATACGGCTATGCCCAGCACCAGGGCTCGTTCGCCTGGACGACCCAGCTGGACATCCAGCGCATGCTGTTCGCCCACGGCCGATGGATCGACTTCAACATTGACGACAAGCTCGGCTCCAAGGAGCCCGGGCCGACCAACTGGGGCGACGAGCAGTCGATCCGGATCATGCAGGCTTACAAGGAGCAGGGCGACGTCTCTCACCCCGACAACCTAGCCAACGCCACCCTGGAGCTGAACACAGTCTACCAGGCCGGCCAGATCGCGATGCAGGTCCAATACCATGAGTTCGCCGCGTCCATCGAGGACGCGTCGACTTCGGTCGCGGCCGGCGGCAAGACGGCCTACGCGCCCTGCCCGAAGGGCGACGCGGAATGGCTGGTCGGCGACGGCGAGCTGGTTAACGGCTGCAACTGCGGCATCGGCGGCATCGGCATCAACGCGAACGCGTCCGAGGATCTGCAGCGGGCCGCCTACATCTTCGCGATCTGGGCGACGTCGGCCAACGTCCAGTACGACGTGCTGAAGGGTCTCGGCGGCACACCCACCCGCCGGTCGGTGCTCGAGCGGCCGGACGTCATCGCGGCTCGCCAGCGGCCGACCGACATGCCGAACGCACTGACCTTCGAGGCGGTCTACGACTACGGCATCCGCGACCCGCACTTCGTGCTCGGGCCGAAGATCCCGGAGGCGAACGAGTACCACAACATCGTCGCTTCCGAGGCCCAGGCCTGCGTCGCCGGCCAGACCACGCCGGAGGAGGCGTGCGCCAATATCCAGGAGCGGCTGGACAACCTGCACGACATCTAGCCCGGGGGGAGGGGACTCGGGTTCGCGCCGGCTTGCGCCGGCTGCGGGCCCGGGTCCGCCTGCACCTGCAACGATGGACATTGAGATGAGACTGACTGCCTTCCATTGCTGGCCGCACCGTCAGGTGTCGCGACGGTGAGCGCGACGACCCATGCCGACGGCCTGTTGCCCGAGGCGACGGACCCTGTCTTCGACAGGGTCGCCGACGCCAACCGGGGCGCGTTCACGGTCGCCCACGAGCCGGCCGCGTTCAACCCGCCGGGATCGAACCGCTTCTATTGGATCCTGATGCTGCCGGCGATCATCCTGCTCGCCTGCATCAGCCTTTATCCGTTCTTCTGGCTGATTTACATGAGCCTGCATTCGGTCGGCGACCTGGGGGACGTCGACAGCTGGAACAATTTTCGGAACTACACCCGCCTCGTCCGCGACAACGAGTTCCTCAACGGCTGGTGGCTGCTGATCAAATACAGCGCGATGTGCCTGTCGCTGGAGGTCGTGATCGGCGTTTTCCTTGCCGTCGTGCTCAACGGCAGCCGGTTCGAGAAGGGCCTGGTGACCCTGTTCCTGATGCCGATGATGATGGCCCCGGTGATCGCCGGCACGATCTGGTACTTCCTCTACAACGGCACTTTCGGCTGGTACCACTGGCTGTTTCAGAGCCTCGGCATTCTCGACGCCCGGTCGATCCTCGGCGACCCGTCCACCGCCATGTTCGGCATCGTACTGGTCGACGTCTGGCAATGGACCCCGCTGATCACCCTGATCACGCTCGCCGGCCTGAAGCGCGTGCCCCAGGACCAGTCGGAGGCCAACCTGGTCGACGGCGCAGGGCCGGTGAAGAACTTCATCCAGATCACGCTGCCGAACCTGTACCCGTTCCTGCTGATCGCGATCCTGCTCCGGTTCATGGACAATTTCCGCTTCATCGACGCGATCCTGGTGCTGACCGGCGGCGGCCCGGCGGATGCGACCAAGATCCTGCCGGTCTACCTGTTCGACGTCTCCTTCTCCTTCTTCAAGCTGGACCGGGGCGCGGCGATCGCGTTCACCCTGCTGCTGGTGACCATCATCCTCGGCCTGATCCTGGTCCGGGTTTTCGAGGACCCGTCCCAGAAGCGCGCCCGCGCTGCGACCGGGACCTGAGGAGCGACGCATGGCCTCCCGCGAAATCGTCACCTACCGCTCGCCGCTCCGGACGGGCTACGCGATCTTTTCGATCGTGTTCCTAATCGCCTATCTGATCTGGAGCCTGCTGCCGCTGTTCATCATGTTCGTTTCCTCGATCAAGGATCTGCTGGAGGCTTTCCAGCTGCCGGCGGTGGGCGACTGGGGCAATGCGCTGCCGACCTTCTTCAACTTCACGCCGACCTTCGCCCATTACGAGAACCTGTTCCTGCGGGAGAACTTCGCGGTCTACCTGCAGAACAGCCTGATTGCGGCGGCCGGTTCGGCGGTGATCTCGGTGGTTCTCGGCGCGATGACCGCCTACGGACTGAGCCGGCTCGAGTTCCGGTTCAAGAAGGACCTGTTCTTCTGGATCATCTCCACCCGCATGGCGCCGGTGGTGGCGGTGATCGTGCCGCTGTGGGCGATCTTCCGCAGCCTGGACCTAGTCGGCACCCTGCCCGGTCTGATCATCGCCTACACCACCTTCAACCTGCCGTTTGCGATCTGGATCCTGAAGGGCTTCTTCGACAACGTGCCCTATGCGATCGAGGAGGCGGCGATGTGCGACGGCTGCACCCGCCTGCAGGCGCTGCGCGAGATCCTGCCGCTGGTGGCGCCGGGGGTCGGCGCATTCCTGGTGCTGTGCGTGCTGTTCGCCTGGAACGACTACCTGTTCGCGTCGATCATCGGCTCCGGCGGGGCGAAGACCCTGCCGGTCGCGACCCGGGGCCTGGTCCAGCCGCAGAACATCCAGTGGGGGAGCATCATGGCTGCGGGCGTGGTCACCACCCTGCCGATGATGCTCCTCGGCCTGCTGATCCGCCGCTATCTGGTGGCCGGGCTGACAATGGGGGCTGTGCGCGAGTAGCGCGCCCTGGCGAACTTTGGAGGCATTGCCTGAAAATGGCGGAAATTCGGATCGACAAGGTCTGGAAGTACTACGGCAAGACGGTCGCGGTGAAGGAGCTGAACCTCGTCTGCGCCGACGGCGAGTTCCTCTCCATCCTGGGACCGTCGGGCTGCGGCAAATCCTCGACCCTGCGCATGCTGGCCGGCCTGGAGCACATCTCCGCCGGAGAGATCACCTTCGCCGGCAAGCGGGTCAACGAGTTGCCGCCCAAGGAACGCGACATCGCGATGGTGTTCGAGAACTACGCGCTCTATCCGCACCGCACGGTCTACAATAACATCTGCAACGCGCTGCGGCTGCGCCGGATGCCGGCGGCCGAGATCGACCAGCGGGTCCGCAAGGCGGCGGCGTTGCTGGAGATCGGCCACCTGCTCGACCGGCGGCCGCAGGAACTGTCCGGCGGCCAGAAGCAGCGCGTCGCCATCGGGCGTGCGATCGTGCGGGAGCCGCAGCTGTTCCTGTTCGACGAGCCGATCGCACACCTGGACGCCAAGTTGCGCGCGCACATGCGCGGCGAACTGAAGCACCTGCAGCGCACGCTCGGCACCTCGATGATCTACGTCACCCATGACCAGATGGAAGCGCTGTCGATGGCCGACAAGATCGCGGTGATGCACGAGGGCGTGCTCCAGCAATACGGCACGCCGGGGGAGATCTACGACCATCCTGTCAACGAATGGGTGGCCGGATTCGTCGGCGAGCCGCCGATGAACTTCGTCGACGTCGCCCTCTCGGCCGAAGCGGGGACGCTCCGCGTCATCCACCCCTCGTTCGCCATTCCGCTCACCGATGCACAACGCAGGGCTGCGGACGGCGCGTCGGCCGCGGCGGTGCGGCTCGGCATCCGTCCCGACGACATCGCGATCACGCTAGAGCCGATGCCGGGCGACAATGTGGAGGCCAAGGTCTTCATCACCGAGCCGATCGGGGGCGACATGCTGGTCGACACCCAGCTTGCCGACGGCCGGCGGTTGATGGTGAAGACCAAGCCGGGCTTTGCCGGCCAAGCCGGCGATCCTTGCTACCTGACCTTCAACACCGCCCGCTGGCACCTCTTCTCCAGCACCGACGGACGAGCCTACTACTAGTGATGGCCGCGCGCGCCACACTTGCCGCCGGCCAGCCAGCCGCTACAGTTGGCCGACGACCGAAACGATTTGCCGAAGCCGGTGCGCCGGCCGGCCACGACAGCCAGGGAGGAACCGCATGCTGCAATTGAGCCGCGACGAGTTGATCCAAGCCTACACGCGGATGAAGACGATCCGCGAGTTCGAGGAGCGACTCCACATCGAGTTCGGAAATGGCGAGATTCCGGGCTTCGTTCACCTTTACGCCGGCGAGGAGGCGAGCGGCGTCGGCGTCTGCCAGCACCTCAGCGAGGGCATCGATTCCATCGCCAGCACCCATCGCGGCCATGGCCACTGCATCGCGAAAGGCTGCGACGTCAAGGCGATGATGAACGAGATCTTCGGCAAGCAGGGCGGCCTGTGCAACGGCAAGGGCGGCTCGATGCACGTGGCCGACCTGGACAAGGGCATGATGGGCGCCAACGGTATCGTCGGCGGCGGCCCGCCGCTGATCTGCGGCGCGGCGCTGGCAGCCAAGACGCTCAAGACCGGCGGCGTCGCGGTTGCCTTCGTCGGGGACGGCGGCTCGAACCAGGGCACCACCTTCGAATCGATGAACCTGGCGACCGTCTGGAAGCTGCCGGCGATCTTCGTGTTCGAGAACAACGGCTATGCCGAGGCGACGCCGGCGACCTGGTCGGTCGGCTGCGGCGACATCGTCAAGCGGGCCGAGGCCTTCGGCATGCCGGGCGTACAGGTCGACGGCTTCGACTTCTTCGCCGTCTACGAGGCGGCCGGCGAGGCGATCGAGCGGGCGCGCCGCGGCGAAGGGCCGACCCTGATGGAGATGAAGCTCTCCCGCTTCTTCGGCCATTTCGAGGGCGACGCGATGACCTATCGCGGCAAGGGCGAGGTCGATGCACTGCGTGCGAACAAGGACTGCCTGAACATCTTCCGGGCCAAGGTGACCGAGACTGGCCTGCTCGAGGCGAAGGTGATGGACGAGATCGACGCGGAGGTCAAACAACTGATCGAGGAGTCGGTGGTCGACGCCAAGGCAGCGCCCTACCCGCCCGACAGCGACCTGCTCACCGACGTCTACGCCTCGTACTGAACCGAATCTCCAGGGATATAGAAAATGGCTCGCATGCTGTCATTCCGGGGCGCCATCAACGAGGCGCTGCGGCAGGAAATGGAACGCGACGAGACTGTCGTGATCATGGGCGAAGACATCTCCGGCGGAACCAACTCGCCGGGCGAACAGGATGCCTGGGGTGGCCCGCTCGGGGTCACCAAGGGGCTGCAGCCGCAGTTCGGCTCGACCCGGGTGCTCGACACGCCGATCTCCGAGAGCGCCTTCGTCGGCGCGGCGATCGGTGCCGCCACCTCCGGTCTGCGGCCGGTGGCCGAACTGATGTTCGTCGACTTCATGGGGGTCTGCTTCGACCAGATCTTCAACCAGGCCGCCAAGTTCCGCTACATGTTCGGCGGCAAGGCGCAGACCCCGGTGGTGATCCGCTGCATGATGGGTGCGGGCTTCCGCGCCGCGGCCCAGCACTCGCAGTGCCTCTACCCGCTGTTCACCCACATCCCGGGCCTGAAGTGCGTCGTCCCCTCCTCGCCCTACGAGGCGAAGGGCCTGCTCACCGCCGCCATCCGCGACAACGACCCGGTGATCTTCTTCGAGCACAAGCTGCTCTACGACATCGAGGAGGACGTGCCGGAGGATCCCTA
>JBHJOG010000085.1:0-15861 GCA_050329975.1 Alphaproteobacteria bacterium
ATGGTGTCCTTCACTCCGATGGTCTTGCCGGACAGCGGACCTGCCGCCTCGGGTGCTGCGCGGACGCTGCAGCTGCGCACGACGCCGTTCAGCGGGTCCTCTTCCGGCGACGGACGCGCCCCAGGGATACGCACGGCGGGCGTCACCTGGCGCAGCGGGTCCGGATACTGGTCGAGTTCGTCGTAGCCGGCGATCACGGCGTCGACAATGGCGGGCAGCACGTCCAGCTCGTCGTCGTTGAGGTGGATGTGCGTCCGCTCCCCGATCTCCACCAGGTCGTCGATCGATGGCCTGCGCAGCGTCATGACGAGCCCCCTTGCTTGTGCGCGGTCCGCGCGTTGCGATATCGGCCTCAGGCGGTGAGCCTGAAGTAGAGCATCGGCAGCTTCTCGGGCAGCCGTTCGAGCCGGTCGATCTGGACGAAGTTGCGCCGGCCGAAGATGCGGGCGAGATAGCTGTCGCCGCCGCTGTCGAGCCCGACGCAGAAGGTGTCGATGCCCTGTCCGGCGAGCCCGCTCACCGCGCGGCGGGCATCCTCGACCAGGTAGGTCCGGTCCTCGATGTCGATGTCCGAGGGCTCGCCGTCGGTCACCACCAGCAGCAGCCGGCGATGGGTCAGCTGGCGGCCCAGGTCGACTCCGGCATGGCGCATCGCCGCACCGAGCCGGGTCGAGAGCTCACTTTCCAAGCCGGCCAGGCCGGCGCGGGCCAGCGCGTCATAGGGTGCGTCGAAGTCCTTGATCCGCCGGTAGCGCACGTCGTCGCGCCGGTTGGAGCAGAAGGCAGCGATGGCGAACGGGTCGCCGAGCCCGTCCATGGCGTGCGCCAGCAGCACCGCCGCCTCGCGTTCCACCTCCAGCACGCTGGAGCGGCCGCTGCGCACCCGGTCTCGGGTCGATTCAGAGACGTCCAGCAGCAGCAGCACGGACAGGTCGCGGCTGCGCCGCTCGGCCCGTGAGAACACGCGCGGGTCCGGAGTCTCGCCGATCCGCCGGCTCACCGCGGCGCCGATGCAGGCATCCAGGTCGAGCTGGTCGCCTTCGTGCTGCCGCTTCAGCCGCTGCGGCCGGCTGACCCGGGCCGAGCGGATCAGGCCGGTGATCCGCGTCACCAGCCCGTGGTGGCGGTCGAGGATGTCGTCGATGCGCGCGGCGGGACCGGGTGTCGGCCGGTATTCGACCAGCGTGGTCCAGTCCGACCGCTCGCGGCCGGTCGCGTAGTCGTATTCGGGGTAGCGCGCCACCGGGATGCCGTCCGCCTGCAGCGGCTGCGGCGACAGGGACGCCACGTTCGGCGTCTCCTCGGGCTCCTCCTCACGGCGCTCGCGATCCGGCGGCGAGCGATCGTCCTCGTCCTGGCGCGCGATGCGGACCGACTCCATCACCAGCTCGGTTTCCTCGATGTCCGCCGCCTGGTCGCCGAAGTCCCACAGCCCGAGGTTGTCGTCGCGATAGGGCGGCTCGACGATGTAGGACTTGGCGTTGAACTGGATCCGCATCTGGCCGAGGTCGTTGCCGAGCAGCCCGCCGATCCGCCGACTCACCGCCGGGTCGTGCCACTGGTCGCGCACTGCAAGAAACATCTCGCGGCCCTTGCGGACCCAGCCGTCCAGATCGGCGAATTCGGGATCGATCAGGGCGCGCGACAGCCGCGCCAGCAGGCTCGGCGCCGTCGTCGCCCCGCTGGCCTGGGCGATGTGGAACGGCAGCCAGAGGCGCGCGAGGCCGGGGAATTCCTGCATCGCCAACTGCTCGACCCGCGCGTCCTCGATCAGCGAGACCAGGGCGACCTGCAGCGGCTTCAGCGACCCGATCGGGAAGGACGGCCCGGAATAGGTGAAGTGCGCCCCGATATGCGCCAGCGCCGCCCGGAACAGGTCCTCGGCCTGGCGGCCGCGGTAACCCGGAAAGGTCGCCGGCATCCGGATGATGCCGCGCCCGAACCCGGCGCGCCGGCGCATCGGCGCCGGGGCGCTGAGGCTCGGCTCGCGGATCGGCACCCGGACGCGCCACAGGGCGGCCAGATAAGCCTTCAGCCGGCGGTCGACGTCGGTGAACAGCACGTCGCCGGACTCGCGCTGCAGCCAGCGCTCCGCCTCGGGATCCTCCAGCAGGAAGAACCGCAGCCGACGCTCGCGGTCGCTGCCTCCGGTCCGCACCCCGGCCAGCAGCCATGCCTCGAGCCGCGACACAGTGAGTCCGGCGATCAGCCGTTCCATCCGGTCCAGCACCGGGTCGACCGACTCCGGCGCCAGGGCTGCAAAGCGCTGGATCAGACTGAGCCAGGCGCGGAACCGGGCCAGATCCTGCAGCCGTTCGGCCACCTTGAGAGCCGCCCACGGCAAAGCCTCCGCCGCCTTCAGTCCGGCCTTGATCGCGACCGCGGACACGGTCTCCGCCAGTTCGATCGCGGCATCCGGCCCGACCAGCAGCGCGATATGCGGCGATTGCTGCACATAGGCGCTCAGCACATTGGGGCCGTAGCCGGCGCCCGAGAGCTTGCGCTGCGCCCTGAGCCAGCGCGCCGCCGCCTCCTCGGGAAACGCCCGCGCCGCGACCCTGCTCAGCGGACCAGGCTCGTCGCCGTCGCTCACCACTCGAAGGAAAGCCGGGCCGGGGTCCGCCATGGCTCAGGCGCCAATCAGCCGCATGCGGCGATGGCCGAGGTCAGCGCGTCGCGGATGTCCGGGTCGTCGGTGATCGGCAGCACCAGCGCGACCTGGCACGCCTCGCCCAGCGGCACGCCTTCGGCGGCGAGCTGGGCGGCATGAACCAGCATGCGGGTCGAGGCGCCCTCGTCCAGGCCATGGCCCTTCAGGTTGCGCGACCGCTCGGCGATGGTGACCAGGCGGCGCGACAGGGCCGGGTCCACTCCCGCCTCATGGGCGACGATCTCGGCTTCCACCTCGGCCTTGGGGTAACCGAACTCGATGGCGCCGAAGCGCTGCTTGGTCGATTCCTTCAGGTCCTTGAGCACGCTCTGGTAGCCTGGGTTGTAGGAGATCACCAGCTGGAAGCCCGGGTGGGCGTGGACAAGCTCGTTGCGCTTCTCCAGCGGAAGCATCCGCCGCTCGTCGGTGAGGGAATGGATGACGACGGTCGTGTCCTGGCGCGCCTCAACGATCTCGTCCAGGTAGCAGATCGCGCCGTGGCGGACCGCCATCGTCAGCGGGCCATCGTGCCAGACGGTGCCGTCCGCTTCCAGCAGGAAGCGCCCGACCAGGTCCGAGGCCGTCATGTCCTCGTGGCAGGACACGGTGATCAGGGGAATCTTCAGCCGCCACGCCATGTGCTCGATGAAGCGGGTCTTGCCGCAGCCGGTCGGGCCTTTCAGCATCATCGGCATCCGGCGGGCGTAGGCAGCCTGGTACAGCGCCACCTCGTTGCCGATCGGGCGATAGTAAGGCTCCTGCCCGATCAGGTACTGCTCTATCGCCATCGTTCGATCACAACGCACATTCCCAATCGGCACCGCCATCGGCGATGGAGCGTGGCGCGCCACGCTCCATCGGTGCAAAGGCCTGCATCAGCGATGGGCGGCCGTCTTCTGGTTCGGGATACCGTCCATCGGGCATTCCTCGGTGCCCACCGTCGTGCGCGTGATCGCCTCGACCGCCTCGCGCGTGCCTTCCGGATCGGTGATCCACTTCTTGTAGAAGTCATAGGGGCAGGCCGCCAGGCCGCGATCGCCGTCGCCCGAGTTGATCATGCCCGTGTAGCCGCGGTGCAGCAGCTTGAACAGGTGGTTCTGCGACTGCATGTTCTGGCGGGCATCCCGGATCGCGCTGACCGAGAGCTGGGCATATTGGATGCCGTTCTCCTCCTCGGCGCATTCGCCCAGCGTCCGCCCGTCGAAACCGACGATCGCCGAGTGGCCGAAATAGGAATAGACGCCGTCGAAGCCGGCGGCGTTGGCGACCGCGACATAGGTGTTGTTCGCCCATGCCATCGCCTTGGCCATGATCACCTGCTGCTCCTTGGCCGGATACATGTAGCCCTGGCAGCGCACGATGAGTTCGGCGCCCTTCATCGCGCAGTCGCGCCAGATTTCCGGGTAGTTGCCGTCGTCGCAGATGATCAGACTGATCTTCATGCCCTTCGGACCATCGGACACGTAGGTGCAGTTGCCGGGATACCAGCCTTCGATCGGCACCCAGGGCATGATCTTGCGGTACTTCTGGACGATCTCGCCCTGGTCGTTCATCAGGATCAAGGTGTTGTAGGGCGCCTTGTTCGGGTGCTCCTCGTGGCGCTCGCCGGTGAGCGAGAACACGCCCCAGCAGCGCGCCTTGCGGCAGGCCGCCGCGAAGATGTCGGTCTCCGGGCCCGGCACCGAGGAGGCGGTCTCGTACATCTCCTTCTCGTCGTACATGATCCCGTGGGTGCTGTACTCGGGGAAGATGCAGAGGTCCATGCCGGGAAGGCCGATCTTCATGCCTTCCATCATCTCCGCGATCTTGCGCGCGTTGGCCAGCACCTCGTCTTTCGTGTGCATGCGCGGCATCTTGTAGTTGACGACCGCGACCCCGACCGTGTCGTTGCTGCTCGAGATATCACCGTGGTACATGACGCGTCTCCTTCCTCCGATTGTCGACCCGTGCGACCAGTGTCGCCGGGCGAACGGTTCCGGTCCAGTCCATCCGACTTCAAGCGCCCGTGAAGGACCGCGGCTGCGCCAGCGGTCACATCATGTGTTTGCCCACGACCTCGTCGCTCAGGTCCTCGACCGGGCCGGTCGCAACGACGCTGCCCTTGACCATCATCGCGAACCGATGGGCCGCCGCGCGCGCGAAGGCGACGTTCTGCTCGACGAGCAGGATCGTCAAGCCGAGGGCGCTGTTGAGCTTGCGAATGGCGTCCTCGATCAGCTCGACGACATTGGGCTGGATGCCCTCGGTCGGCTCGTCGAGCAGCAGCACCTTCGGCTCGGCGGCAAGCGCACGCGCGATGGCGAGCTGCTGCTGCTGCCCGCCCGAAAGCAGGCCGCCGGGCTTGCCCATGTTGTCGCGCAGGTAAGGAAACAGCTCGAGGACCAGTTCAGGCACCCGCCGCGGCACACCGGGACGCGCAAATGCGCCCATCAGGATGTTCTCGCGCACGGTGAAGTCGGGGATGATCTCGCGCCCCTGCGGCACATAGGCAATGCCGGCGCGGGCTCGCTCGAAGGTCGGGTGTTTCGTCAGCTCCACGTCGCCGAGCCGGATCGAGCCGTGGGTGCGGTCGGTCAGGCCCATGATGGTGCGCATCAGCGTGGTCTTGCCGACGCCGTTGCGGCCGAGGATGGCGACGATCTGGCCCGTGCCCGCGTCCAGCGACAGATCGTGCAGGATCTGGCTGCGGCCGTAGAAGCTGTCGACCTCCCGGAGCGCCAGCATCAGTGGATTCCGCCGCTGCCGAGATAGGCGTCCTTGACCGCGGGATTGGTCTCGATCTCGTGGACCGTTCCCTCGGCAAGCTTCCTGCCCAGATGCATCACCGTGATCTGGTTTGCAATCTCCCGCACGAAGCTCATGTCGTGCTCCACCACCAGGATGGTGTGCGTGCCCTTCATGCTGTTGACGATGCGCGAGGTTTTCAGCGTCTCGGCATGGGTCATCCCGGCGGTGGGCTCGTCGAGCATGATGATCTTCGGGTCCTGGATCATCAGCATGCCGAGCTCCAGCCACTGGGTCTCGCCGTGGGACAGGGTCCCGGCGAGAGCGCTCTGCCTGTCGCGGAGCTCGATGACGCCGAGGATGCGATCCACCTCCGCGCGCCGCGCCGCGGGCAGGCTGATGCCGAGGTTGCCGAACACGTTCTTGCGCACCGTCGCGGCCACGCTCAGGTTCTGCAGGACGGTGAGGCCCCGGAACACGCTCGGGATCTGGAACTTGCGGCCGACCCCGGCGCGGGCGATCTGGTGCTCCTGCTTGTTGGTGATATCGACGTCGTGCAGGTAGACCCGCCCGCCGGTCGACTTCGTCCTGCCGCTGATCAGGTCCATCAGCGTCGTCTTCCCGGCGCCATTGGCGCCGATCAGCACCCGCAGCTCCCCTTCCGCGACATCCATCGAGAACCCGTCCACGGCCTTGAACCCGCCGTAGTCGAGTTCGAGCTGATCGACCTTCAGGGCAACCCTGGCCATGGCCCGCCTACACGTCCTGGGCGATCGTGGTCGATTTGCCGGCATCGCGCTTGCGGATGCCGAGCAGTCGATCGACTACGTCGTTGGCGAAACCGGCAAGGCCGCGCGGGAGGAACAGCACGACCAGGACGAACAGGATGCCGATCATCGCCTTCCAGGCCTCGACCAGTTCCTGTGTCTCGCTGGCCGATGCCTCGATGATGTTGATAAGGATCGCACCGATGCACGCGCCGAGCAGCGAGCCCCGGCCGCCGACCGCGGCCCATACCACCATGGTGATGGAGAAGCTGAGGTCCATGAATGTCGGCGAGGCGAACTCCGACGCCATCACGAACAGCATGCCGGCCAGGCCCGCGATGCCGGCGGAGACAGCGAAGAAGAAAGTCTGGTAGTGGGCGATGTTGAAGCCGAGGAAGCGCGCCCGGGTCTCGTCGTCGCGTATCGACTGCAGGATCAGTCCGGCGCGGGTTCCCACCAGCCAGCGCGTCAGCATCAGCACCAGCGCGGCCGCCACCGCGATCACGTAATAGGTTTCGACGAAATAGGGGTCGAGTTCCAGCCCGCCCACCGTGAACCAGCCCAGGTCGGTCAGCCCGTTGAAGCCGTTGGTCAGCGGCTGGGCATCGATCACCAGCAGCCGGACCAGCAGGACCAGCGCCAGCGTGATGATGGCGACGAACACGCCGGAGATGCGCAGCCGGAACAGGATGTAGCCGACGATGACGGCCAGCAGGACCGGCAGCGCGATGCCCATGAAGACGCCGAACCACTGGTTCTGGAACGGAATCCACAGGAAGGATCCCTGGTTGATACAGCACAGGTCGATGGGCGCGTTCGGCTCCGCGTTCCACATCATGAAGTCTGGTATCGGCTGGTCGGACCCCTGGGCGAGGCTGGTCGGGCTGGCCAGCTTCAGCGACATCGCGAGCATGTAGGCGCCCAGCCCGAAGAACAGGCCCTGGCCGAGGTTGAGGATGCCGGCATATCCCCAGGAGAGCGAGATGGCGATCCCGAGCATGCCGTAAACCAGGTATTTGGAGATCCGGTTCAGCCAGAACACGTTGTCGAGAAACGTCGGCAACAGCAGGATCGTGGCGATAAACGCCAGATAGGCGCCGTACTCGAAATAGCGTTTGCCCGATCGCACGTCAGCGCCCCTTGAACGAGAACAGGCCCTTGGGCCGCCACATGATCACGATGATGACCAGCCCGAACACGAAGGCGCGCGCCAGGATGTCGTTGTAGACGGTGGCGACGATGCCGTTGACCTGGCCGAGGCCGATAGACGCCACCAGCGTGCCAAGCAGGCTGCCGACACCGCCGACGACCACGACCAGGAAGCCATCGACGACCATCGAGGTCCCCATGTCCGGGAACACGGTCTTGAACCCGGACATCATGACGCCGGCGACGCCGGCGAGGCCGGACCCGTAGGCGAAGGTCAGCGCGTTGACCCGCTTGACGTTGATGCCGCAGGAAGCCGCCATCTGCGGATTGCGCATGATCGCGCGAACCTGCTGGCCGCTGGCGGTGCGATACATCAGCCACCACGTCAGCAGCGTCAGCGCGACGGTCAGGACGATGATGAAGCTGCGATAGGGCTGCAGCAGGAACCCGCCGATCGGGATCGGCTCGCTGAGCGCCGGCGGCACCGTGACGTTCTGCAGCCCAGCCCCAAGGCCGGGCACATGGATGTCGAAGAAGATGAGGCCGAACTCGAGCCTGACGCACTGCTGGATCAGGATCCCGATACCCCATGTTGCGAGCAGGGTGTCGAGCAGGCGGCCGTAAAGCTGGCGTACGACGAGCCGCTCGATCAGCAGCCCGATCAGCGCGGCGACGACGAAGGCGACCGGCAGGGCGAACAGCAGGTTCAGCCCGAGATGGGTCTGCACCATCACCGTGGTGTAGGCGCCGATCATCACCATCTCGCCATGGGCCATGTTGATGACGCCCATGGACCCATAGATGATCGACAGTCCGAGCGCGATCAGCAACAGGATCGAGCCCAGGCTCAGGCCGATGAAGATGACTTCTGCCATTCGGGTCCCCGCCGTCCGGGCCGGCGCGCTGGCGCGCCGGCCCAAACCCCTGGCGAAATGCTAGAGCTTCGAGGTGTCGAGCCCGGACTCCAGGCAGAACAGGTTGTCCTCGGTTTCGCCGTAGGCGACGTAGGGCAGCGGGAAGATCGGCTCCGGATATTCGTCGATGATCACACCCTGGCCGTCCGCGTTCCACTGCGAGATTCGCGGCGTCAGATAGGTGTGCAGGTTTTCCGGCGCGATCCGGACGTGGCCGTTGGGCGCATCCATTTCCTGGCCCTTGATCGCCTCCCGGATGTTGTCGGGCGTGATGTCGCCGTTCAGGGTCCGGGCGGCCTGCGCCCACAGGTGCACCTGAAAATACGACGATTCCAGCGCATGGTGCGTCACCGCCGCCGGGTCGTTGACATAGGTCCGGTAGCGCTCGATGAAGGCGTGGTTGGTCTCGGTGTCGATCGCCTGGAAATAGGGGAACGAGGTGTAGCTGCCGACCGCGAACTCCGGCCCCATGGCGGCGATCTCGATCTCCGAGGTCACCGTCGCGCAGATCGGCACCGCATCGTGGGTCAGGCCCTGGTTCCTGTACTCGCGATAGAACGCCACCACCGAATCGCCGACCACGTTGGACAGCACCACGTCGCAGCCGGACTCCCGGATCTTCGAGACCATCGCACCCCACTCGGAGTGCCCCAGCTCGAGATACTCGTCGGCAACCCACTCCCCGCCGTTCTGCTCGATCAGGATCTTGCAGACCTTGGCCATCTCACGCGGATAGATGTAGTTCGAACCGACGATGAAGAATCTGGTCTTGCCCAGGGTATTGATGATCCATGGGATGTAGTTGGAGAGCTGCTGGTTCGGCACCGCTCCGGTGTAGACCACGTTCTTCGAGCACTCGAACCCTTCGTAGTAGGTCGGGTAGAAGTACATGTTGTTGCGCCGCTCGAAGACCGGCAGCACGGCCTTGCGGCTCGCCGAAGTATAGGAACCGAAGACGGTCGGCACCCGGTCCTGCAGCACCAGCTTGCTGGCCTTCTCGTTGTAGGTCTGCGGGTCGGACGCGCCGTCTTCGACGATCGGACTGATCATCACCCCGTTGATCCCGCCGTCCGCGTTGACCTCGTCCATCGCCATCAGGGTGGCGTCGGAGAGCGACTTCTCGATGATGGAGAGGCCGCCGGTCAGCGAGAACAGCACGCCGAGCTCGATCGTGTCCTGGGCTCTTGCGCTTCGCGTGAAGAAATACGGCGTCGGGAACGCGGCGGCAACTCCGCCGACCGCGCCTGCCTTGAGCAGCGTCCTGCGCCCGAGTCCGGAAGTGCGTTTCGTCATGGTCCCCCTCCTCCTTTGCAACGCTTTGCGTCGCTTCCCAGATTCATTGCACGGGTCGTTTGCCGCCCCCACGGGCCCGGCGGCCGAGAACTGCAGGGCATTCAATTTGCATGCCATCCAGCGCAGAAAGCGGCAACCCACACGAACAGAGATCGGACGCCTTGGTCAAAGAAAAAAGCATCGGTTCAGCCTTGGTCCCTGTGCCGCGTAAGGAGGCGCCAGACCGACGATATGCCTGTCCATTAAGCACCGCAACGCACAAACCCTGTTCATGTCAGGAACTGGTCGGCATCGACAACCGGACGACCGCACGGCATCATGCGGATCGGCCGGATTCGGGTCGTGCACGACCCATGGCTCGCGAAATACGCCGCCTTATCTGTCTCTGCGCAAGTGAAAGGCGATTTCGCCGGCTATACCACCTGTTTCGCGTCGCAACGAAGAGCCAGGACGACTTATGGACACGCTGAGCAGAGTGCTGGGAAACGCCGCGGACCCGGAGATGGCGGAAACTTTGCATCGAGTTTCGCATTCGGGGCGGGTCGAATACCTGACCCTGGACGCCGCGGATATGAAGCGCCATCGGCTTCGCGCGCAGACCGATGCCGGTGCCGCCTGTGCCATCGCGTTGCCTCGCGATCAAAAATTGTGCAACGGCGCCATCCTGCTGATCGAGCCGCAGCGCGCGATCGTGGTGCGCCTGACAGAGCAGCCGGTGCTGCGCATTCAGCCGTCGGATGCGGCCTCGGCGCTGGAGCTCGGATACCTGGCCGGCAACATGCATTGGCGCGTCGCCTTCGACGGAGCGACGCTGGAGATCGCCCAGGAAGGCGACCAGCGAGCCTATCTCGCGCGACTGGCGCCGCTGTTGGAGAGCGGACGGGCCCATCTGGTCGACCATGCCGGCTGACACCGACCTGCTGACGGCGCTGCAGCACGGCGACAGCCTGTTTCCCAGCGGCGGCGGCTCGTTCTCCTGGGGCCTGGAGCCCCTGCATCGCGACGGGTTCGTCACGGGTCCTGAGGATGTCTCGGCCCTGGCGCGCGCCCTGCTGCGCGGCCGCTGGCAGCTTTTCGACCGTCCGGTGATGATCGCCGCGCACCGGATGCACGACGAGCCGAATGCATGGCCGACGCTGGACGGCCTGGTCGAGCGCATGACGATGGCCGCCGAGCTCCGCGACGGGTCGAAGCGCGCGGGCGCTGCCCTGCTTGCCGTTCACTGCAAGCTCGAAACGCCGGGCGCCGACGCGTTCTACCGCGACGTCCGCAACGGCGCGCTGCACGGTCATGTGCCGGTTGTCCAGGGCGTGGTGTGGCGGGGATCGGGGCTCAGCGAGGCGGCCGCCGGCGCCATTTCCGCCCATGCACTGGTGATGGCGATTCTGGGCGCGGCGCTGCGGCTGAACATCATCGGCCATGTCATGGCGCAGCAGATGCGCCGCGAACTGCAGGCAGAGGTTGCCGCCGCCCTGGACAGCCCGGCCGGTCCGTTGGATACCGTCAGCAGCTTCGCGCCCTTTGCGGAGATCGCCGCCATGCGCCACCCGGCGCAGCAGGTGCGCCTGTTCGCCACATGAGGACAATTCCCAGCCGAGGGGAGGCTAGACCGTGCTTCTGACACCGACCGAAATGGAGCGGCTGACCATCTTCACTGCGGCCGAGATGGCCCGGCGGCGCAAGGCGAAGGGGCTGAAGCTCAACCATCCGGAAGCGATCGCCTATATCGCCGACGAGATTCTCGAGGGCGCGCGCGAGGGGCGCAGCGTCGCCGACCTCATCGGCTACGGCTCGACCATCCTCACCACCGACGACGTGATCCCGGGGGTGGCCGACCTGATGAGCATGCTGCAGGTGGAGGCAACCTTCCCCGACGGCACCAAGCTCGTCACCGTGCATGAGCCGATCCGTCCCGGTGCGGCAGCGATGCCGCATGACGCCGTGCGGCCGGGGGAGATCATCACAGGCCCGGGCGAGCGCGCGCTGAACGCCGGGCGGCCGACGGCCCAGGTCAAGGTGGTCAACACCGGCGACCGGCCGATCCAGGTCGGCAGCCACTACCACTTCTTCGAGGCCAACCGCGCGCTCGACTTCGACCGGGCAGCGGCGTTCGGCATGCACCTGGACATCCCGGCCGGCACCGCGGTCCGCTTCGAGCCGGGTGAGAGCAAGCAGGTCAGCCTGGTCGGCTTCGGCGGAACCGGCGAGCTGACCGGCCTGAACCGGCTGACCGAAGGGTCGGCCGGCAGCGATCTGCGCAAGGACGAAGCTTTGCAGCGTGCGCGCGCCCGCGGATTCAAGGGAGCCTGAGCCATGGCCACGATGAGCCGAGCCGACTATGCGGCGATGTACGGCCCGACCACCGGCGATGCGGTGCGGCTTGCCGACACGTCGCTGCTGGCCGAGATCGAGCACGACTACAACTTCCTCGGCGACGAGTGCCTGCATGGCGGCGGCAAGACCCTGCGCGACGGGCTGGGCCTGACCGCCGGCTACGACAGTGCGGCCGGGTCGCTGGACATGCTGATCTGCAACGCGGTGGTGATCGATCCCGTGCTCGGCGTCGTCAAGGGCGACATCGGCATCAAGGAGGGGCGAATCGTCAGGGTCGGCAAGGCCGGCAACCCGGCAACGATGGACAATGTGGACCCCGACCTGGTCTGCGGGGCGGCAACCACCGTACGCGACGCCGAGGGCCTGATCGCAACCCCGGGCGGCATCGACGTCCACGTGCACTTCGACAGCGCCCAGCTGTGCGAGCACGCGATCGCGTCGGGCATCACCACGATGATCGGCGGCTCGCTGGGCCCGATCACGGTCGGCATCGACTGCGGCGGCGCCTGGAACGTGGGCAAGATGCTGCAGGCGGCCGAGCAGTGGCCGATCAACTTCGGCTTCCTCGGCCGGGGCAACTCGTCGAAGCCGCGCTCGCTGCTCGACCAGCTCGCCGGCGGCTGCCTGGGCCTCAAGATCCACGAGGACTGGGGCGCGATGCCGGCGGTGATCGACACCTGCCTTTCGGTCGCCGACGACATGGACTTCCAGGTCCAGCTGCACACCGACACCCTGAACGAGAGCGGCTACCTGGAGGACACGCTGGCCGCCATCAACGGCCGCACCATCCACATGTACCACACCGAGGGTGCCGGCGGCGGGCATGCGCCCGACATCATCCGCGTCGCCGGCGAGCGCAACTGCCTGCCGTCGTCGACCAACCCGACCAACCCCTACACGATCAACACCTTCGACGAGCACCTCGACATGACGATGGTGTGCCACCACCTGAACCCGGCGGTGCCTGAGGACGTCGCCTTCGCCGAGAGCCGGATCCGGCCGCAGAGCATGGCGGCGGAGGACATCCTGCACGACCTCGGCGCGATCTCCATGCTGGGCTCCGACAGCCAGGGGATGGGGCGCATCAACGAGGTGATCTGCCGGACCTGGCAGCTTGCCGACAAGATGCGCAAGCAGCGCGGGCGGCTGCCGTCGGAGACCACCGCGATCGGCGACAACGAGCGCATCAAGCGCTACATCGCCAAGTACACGATCAACGCCGCGCGCACCTTCGGCATCGACCGCCATGTCGGCTCGCTCGAGCCGGGCAAGATGGCCGACGTCGTGCTGTGGCGGCCGGGCTTCTTCGGCATCAAGCCGGAGCTGATCGTCAAGGGCGGCTTCATCGTCTGGGGCGCGATGGGCGACAGCGCCGCCTCGCTGATGACCTGCGAGCCAGTGCTGCTGCGCCCGCAATGGGGCGCATTCGGCCGGGCCAAGCAGGCCTTGAGCGCCTGCTTCGTGAACCAGGCCGCGATCGACGCCGACATCGAGGGCCGGCTCGGGCTGGCGAAGCGGGCGCTTGCCGCGTCGGGCGTGCGCAAGCTGAACAAGACCCACATGCTGCACAACGACGCTCTGCCCGCGATCCGGGTCGACCCGCAGACCTTCGACGTCTTCGTGGACGGCGAACTGGCGATGTGCGACCCGGCGAGCGAGCTGCCGCTCACCCGTCGGTACATGCTGCGATGACCGGAGCGCTCGCCCAGGTCGCCGGCGCGGCCAGGATCGGGATCGGCGGACCCGTCGGGTCGGGCAAGACCGCGCTGATCGAGCGGCTGGTGCCCGAGTTCGCGCGGCGCGGGATCGAGATCGCCGTCGTCACCAACGACCTCGTCACCAAGGAGGACGCCGAGCGCCTGAAACGCAGCGGGCTGATCGACCCGGCGCGGGTGATGGCGGTGGAGTCCGGCGCCTGTCCGCATACGGTGATCCGCGAGGATCCGACCATGAACATCCAGGCGGCCAACATCCTGGAGGACAAGCTGCCGGGGCTCGACCTGATCATCATCGAGAGCGGCGGCGACAACCTCGCCTCCACCTTCTCGCTCGACCTGGTCGACTACTGGCTGTTCGTCATCGACGTGGCCGGCGGCGACGACATCCCGCGCAAGCGCGGCCCGGGGCCGACGCTGTGCGACCTGCTGGTCATCAACAAGATCGACCTGGCGCCGCATGTCGGCGCCGACCTCGATCGCATGGTCTCCGAGGCGCGAAACGTGCGCGACGGCAAGTCGCTGGCGCTGGCCAACTGCCGCACCGGCGAAGGCATCGCCGACATCGCCGACATCATCTGCCGCGACGTGCTGCTGCAGGACGCCGCGGCTTGAACCAGCCGCTTCCCGGCGCGTCGCTCACCCGGACGACCCAGCGGGCCGGCCGGGTGGACCTGGGCCTGCGCCGAGCGCCGGACGGCCGTAGCTTCATCGCCCGCCAGCATGCGACCTATCCGTTCCATCTGTGCCGCCCGCACCATGTCGGCGGCGACCCGGCGGGCATGGCGACGCTCTACCTGCAGTCGGCGGCCGGCGGCGTGTTCGAGCACGACAGGCTGGCCGTCGACGTCACGGTCGAGGAGCGGGCGGCCCTCCACCTGACGTCGCAGAGCTCGACCATCGTCCATTCGATGACTGGGGGAACGGCCCGGCTTTCGCTGTCGGTAACGGCGGGCACGGACGCGCTGGTCGAGGTGCTGCCCGAGGCGACGATCCTGTTTCCCGGCGCGCGCCTGGAGACGACCACCCGGATCTCGGCCGACGAGACCGCCATCGTCTGCCTCGGCGAGGGCCTGATCGGCCATGATCCGCAAGGCGGGGACGCCATGTTCGAGCGGGTCCTCTCCACGGTCATCTTCGAAACCCGCGACGGGCGGGTCCTGGTCGAGGACCGGCAAGCGATCGACGGCACGGCGTTCCGGGCGTTGTCGGGGCGACAAGGCCCGCGCGCCACCTATGGCGGCCTGTATCTCTGGGCCCCGCGCAGCGATCTCGACGCCCTGGCCGCCAGGGTGGAGCAGAGGATCGCGACCCTGCAGGACACCTATGCCGGCGTGTCGCTGCTGCCCGAGGCATGCGGCCTGGCGGTGCGCATCATCGCGGCCGACGGCCTCGCCCTGCGCGCCGGATGGATCGCGATCTGGCAGGTGCTCCGGCTCGGCCTCTGCGGCGCGACACCGACGCCGCGTCGCAAGTGAGCGGCGACGCGGCGTCGGTGGTTCCTTCGACGCGATCCGGGCCATATACACTTCGGTTCGAGCCGGCAGGCCGGCCGAGTCACCACGCTCGAAACAGACAGGAACCGGCGCAATGCGGTTGAAAAACAAGGTCGCGGTCGTCACCGGCAGCGGGAACGGCATCGGGCGCGCCATCGCGGAATTGTTCGCGGCAGAAGGCGCTGCGGTGTCGGTAGCCGATATCGACGCGGCCGCGGGCGAGGAGGTTGCCGCGGCGATCGCGGCGGCCGGAGGCCGGGCGCTGGCTCATGCCACCGACACCGCCGACCCGCAATCGGCGCAGGCGGCGGTCGACGCGGCGTCGGATGCTTTCGGCCGAATCGACATCCTGGTCAACAACGCGGCGGCGTTCGTCTTCGGCGGCGTGGAGGAGGTCGAGAAGGCCGACTGGGACCGGGTGTTCGGGGTCAACGTCATCGGCTACGCCAACATGGTGCGGGCCTGCCTGCCGGCGATGCGCACCGCCGGGCAAGGCGCGGTGGTCAACATCTCGTCGGTCTCGTCCTTCGTCGCCCAGCCCCGGTTCATCCCCTACAACACCTCGAAGGGCGCCGTCAGCCAGCTCACCCGCTGCCTGGCGATGGACCTGGCGGTCGACAACATCCGGGTCAACGCGGTCTGCCCGGGGGCGATCCGCACCCGCGCGACCGACCGCCACATCGCCAGCGCCGGCCTCGATCCGGAGCAGGCCTATGCGGAGTTCGGCCGCGCCGCGGTGATGAACCGGATGGGCCGCCCGGAGGAGGTGGCGACGGTCGCGCTGTTCCTGGCGTCCCCGGAGGCCTCGTTCATGACCGG
>JBHJOG010000086.1:0-38135 GCA_050329975.1 Alphaproteobacteria bacterium
TGCGCCTAGAAAGCAGGATACCTCGGTATCTTGCTTTCGTTGTTTCTGAGCCTTGCTGCGCTGCACAATGATACTGCCGGCAAGCCGAGCGCGGGCGGTCGCTGCTTGGCGGACGTCACATCTCCAGCGCCATGCGCCGGAAGCTGATCACGTCATAGTGGATCAGGGCGAAGACGATCGCGAACAGCACCAGGCTGATCCCTGTCGTGACCAGGAGCTTGCCCACGATCATCGGGCGCGCCGGCGCCCCGGTCGCGTGACCGGGCTCCGGCCTGTCCGGGGGTTGCGCCTTCCACGGCAGCACCATGAACAGCGTCAGCCACCAGATCAGCACGAAGACGACGATCGAGGCGACGACGGTCATCGGCCGCTCAAAGCCGGACAATATGGACCGCGATCCGCGGCTTCTTGCCGATGGCGCCGCGCAGTACGGAACGCACCCCCCGACGCACCGCCTCCTCGATCTGCTCGTCGTCGCGGCGCTTGGCCAGGCTGAGGTCCTCGACAGCGTCGACGATGCGGTCGGCGACGTCGTCGAGCATCGTCTCGCTCGCCTCATCCTCCTCCAGCAGGCCGAAGGTCGAGATCTGGAGGTCGGCGGCGAGTTCGGCGTTGCGGTCGAAGACCAGCGTCACCGTCATCGCCCCGGTCTCGATCAGGCGTCGCCGATCCTTGAAATGCACGGCGTCGAGCGCCATCAGGCGGCTCCCGTCCAGCGCAAGCTTGCTGGCGAACACCTCGTCGACGATCTCGGCCGGCCCGGGCGCCAGCCGGATCAGGGTGCCGTTGCGCGGGGCGATCGCCTGCGGCACCTGGCAACTCCTGGCGAAGCGGGCGTGCTCGCGGATATGGCGCGGCTCGCCGTGCACCGGGATTGCGATCTTCGGCCGGATAAAGGCGTACATCTCGGCCAACTCGTCGCGGGCGGGATGACCGGAGACATGGATCATCTCGTCGCTGGCGGTGATCACTCCGATGCTGGCGTTGACCAGGGCGTTGTGCAGGTTGCCGATCCGGCGCTCGTTGCCCGGGATGACCCGTGACGAGAAGATCACCGTGTCGTCGGGCTCCAGATGGACATGGGGATGGGCGCCGCCGGCGATCCGGGTCAGGGCCGCGCGCGGTTCGCCCTGGCTGCCGGTGCAGATCATCAGCGCGCGCTCGCGCGGCAGCAGGTTGAAGTCCGCCTCGCTGACGAAGGGCGGCAGGTCGGTGAGGTAACCGTTGGCGCGCGCGGCCGCCTCGATCCGCCACAGGGAACGGCCGACCAGCGCCACCGAGCGGCCGTGAACAGCTGCCGCCTTGGCCACCGTCTCCAGCCGGGCGATGTTGGAGGCGAAGCAGGCGACGCCGACCCGGTGGCGGCAACGCCCGATCACCTCGGTCAGGGTTTCGCGGACGTCGGCCTCGGAACCGGAAACGCCTTCGACGAAGACGTTGGTCGAATCGCAGACCATGGCCAGCACGCCTTCGTCACCGAGCTTGCGCAGGGCAGCCTGGTCGGAGCTCTCGCCGACCAGCGGGCTCTCGTCGAACTTCCAGTCCCCGGTATGGAGCACGGTGCCGGCCCGGGTGCGGACCACAACCGCGTTGGGCTCCGGGATGGAATGGGTCAGCGTGATCAATTCGAGCGCGAACGGCCCGACATCGAACCGGCCGCTCATCGGAATCTCGATCAGCTCGACATCGTTCAGCAGCCCCGCGTCGTCGAGCTTGCGCCGGACCAGGGTGGCCGTGAACGGCGTCGCGTAGATCGGGCAGCGCAGCCGGGGCCAAAGGTAGGGCACAGCACCGATATGGTCCTCATGCCCGTGCGTGAGCACCAGGCCGAGCAGTTCCTCGCGGTATTCCTCGATGAACCGCGGGTCCGGCATGATGACTTCGACCCCAGGCGGGGTGGTGTCGTCGCCGAAGGTGACGCCGAGGTCGATCATCAACCAGCGGCCGTCATGGCCGTACAGGTTGAGGTTCATGCCGATCTCGTTGGAGCCGCCGAGCGGAAGGAAAGTCAGCTCATCCGGTCCAGCCAGCGGATGGGCGGCCAGCAGGGTCATTGCCCGGTGACCGATCCGCCCGCAGGCCGGCCCGCGTTGCGGCGATGGATCTGCCACAGGCCATGCAGTGTCAGGTCGGGGTCGACCTTGTGGATCGCTTCGCAGTGCTCGTTGAACAGGGTGGCCAGGCCACCGGTGGCGATCACGGTCATTGGGGCTCCGAATTCCTCCTGGATGCGGGCGCTCAGGCCCTCGATCATGGCGATATAGCCCCAGTACACGCCGGACTGCATCGCCGGCACGGTCGACTTGCCGATGATCGTCGGCGTTGCCTTGATCTCGATGCGGGGAAGCTTGGCGGCGACCGCGTAGAGCGCATTCACCGAATGGTTGATGCCCGGGGCGAACACGCCGCCGCGATAGTTGCCGTCCGCGTCGATCACATCGAAGGTGGTGGCGGTACCGAAGTCGATCAAGAGCAGCGGACCGGGATAGCGGGCATGTCCGCCGACTGCGTTGACGATCCGGTCGGCCCCGACCTGGTCCGGGCGGTCGATCAGGACCTGAATGCCCAGGTCGAGCTCGGACTGGCCGACGACCATCGGGTCGAACTTCAGATACCGCCGGCACATCCGGACCACGTGCGGGGTCGCCAGGGGCACGACACTGGCGACGATGGCCGATTGGAGCGCCCCCAGATCCAGGCCGCCCAGTTCCATCAGGCGGCTTAGGGTCGCTGCAATCTCGTCGGCGGTCCGCTCGGCGCGGGTGGCGATCCGCCATTCGTCGAGCTTGTCGGCGTCGCGAAACACGCCCAAAACGGTGTTGGTGTTGCCGATGTCGACCGCGAGCAGCATCGTCATGGCCGCCCCGCTCGGGCGCCGCTAGAAAAGGGCATCGGCCGCGATCGCTGCGCCGTCGATCAGCGGCGCCGGATAGACGACGAACAGCAGGGTCAGCACGGCCGAGATGAACATGACGGTGCCCAGCGAAGAGTCCGCAGGCTTGTCGAACGGCTCGGTGGCCTCGTCGAACCACATCAGTTTGACAATGCGCAGGTAGTAGAAGGCGCTGACCACGCTGGCGAGGACGCCGATGATGGCGACGATCGTGAGCCCTGCCTCGATGGCCGCACCGAACACCACCAGCTTGCCGACGAACCCTGCCATCGGCGGAATGCCGGCCATGGAGAACATGATGATGGTCAGCGCGATCGCCATGCCGCGCTGGCGGTGCTGCAGCCCGGCAAGGTCGTTGATCTCCTCGACCGCCCTCCCCCGCCGGCGCATCGCCAGGATGCAGGCAAAGGCGCCGACATTGGTGACCACGTAGATCGCCATGTAGACCAGGACCGCGGTGATCCCCTCGGGCGTGCCCGCCGCGAATCCGACCAGCGCGTAGCCGACATGGCCGATCGAGCTGTAAGCCATCAGCCGCTTGATGTTGGTCTGGTTGATCGCCGCAAAGGCGCCGAGCAGCATCGACAGGACGGCAATCGCGATGATGATCTGCTGCCAGTCATGGACGAGTTCCCCGAACGGACCGGCGAGCACGCGCATGAACAGCGCGATCGCGGCCACTTTCGGCGCAACCGAGAAGAAGGCGGTGACCGGCGTCGGCGCGCCCTCGTAGACGTCTGGCGTCCACATGTGGAACGGCACGGCCGAGATCTTGAAGGCGAGGCCCGCCGCCACGAAGACGATGCCGACGATCAGGCCCATTTCGGCCGGCCCGTCGCGATCCGCCAGCTGCCGGGCGATCTCGGTGAAGCCGGTGGTGCCGGTATAGCCGTAGATCATCGAGGCGCCGTAGAGCAGCATGCCTGAGCTGAGGGCGCCGAGGACGAAGTATTTCAGCCCCGCCTCCGACGAGCGCAGCGTGTCGCGGTGGAAGGCGGCGAGCACGTACAGCGACAGGCTCTGCGTTTCCAGCCCGAGGTAGAGTGCGATCAGGTCGTTCGCCGACACCATCATCATCATGCCGAGGGTGGCGAACAGGATCAGGATGACATATTCGAACCGGTGGATGCCCTCCGCCTTCAGGTAGCTGACCGCCAGCACGATGCCGAGGATCGCGCCGAGCAGGATCAGGATCTTCACGAACACGGCGAAGCTGTCGACGATGAACATGTCGTTGAACGCGGTGTCGGGTTCCTGGGTGCCGGTCAGCACCAGCACGCCCACCAGCACCAGGGCGATGCACGCGATGACGGCGATCTCTCCGGCGGCGCGGGCGCCGCGATATGCGCCGTAGACCAGCAGCACCATGCCGACGCAGGCGAGAAACACCTCCGGCAGTGCCAGTCCGAGATCCGAAAGGGCGAATCGATCCATTGTGCTGCCCTAGTCCTGTGCGAGCCGGATGGTGCCGGCGTCGGCCAGGGCCGCCTGGTAGCCGGTCAGCAGGTTGTCGATCGAGCCGCGCATGACGTCGAGGAAGCTGGCCGGGTACAGGCCCATCCAGAAGGTCAGCAGTACTAGCGGCGCAAAGGCCAACAGCTCCCGCCGGTTCATGTCGGTGATCGCCTGCAGCGATTTCTTGACCAGCTTGCCGAAGATCACCCGGCGGTAGAGGTAGAGCATGTAGGCCGCGCCCAGGATCAACCCCAGCGCCATCAGCGCGGCAACCCAGGTGTTGTCCGCGAAGGCGCCGACGATGATCAGGAACTCGCCGACGAAACCACTGGTCCCCGGCAGGCCGACCGACGCGAGCGTGAACAGCAGGAAGACGGTCGCGTAGACCGGCATCCGATGGACGAGGCCGCCATAGGCCCCGATGTCGCGGGTGTGCATCCGGTCATAGACCACGCCGACGCACATGAACAGCGCGCCCGAGACGAAGCCGTGGCTCAGCATCTGGATCATCGCGCCTTCGACGCCCTGGGTGTTGGCGGTGAAGATGCCGATGGTGACGAAGCCCATATGTGCCACCGACGAATAGGCGATCAGCTTCTTCATGTCGGTCTGGGCGAGCGCCACCAGCGAGGTGTAGATGACGGCGACAACGCTCAGGGTGTAGATCATCGGCGCGAAGAAATCGCTGGCCAGCGGGAACATCGGCAGTGAGAAGCGCAGGAAGCCGTACCCGCCCATCTTCAGCAGCACGCCGGCCAGGATCACCGAGCCGGCGGTCGGCGCCTCGACATGGGCGTCCGGCAGCCAGGTGTGGAACGGCCACATCGGCACCTTGACCGCGAACGAGGCGAAGAAGGCGAGGAACAGCCAGTACTGCATCATCTCGGGGAAGCGGAACCGATGCAGCTCGGCGATGCTCGAGACCTGGCCGGCCTCGAAATAGATCGCCAGGATCGCCACCAGCATCAGGACCGAGCCGAGCAGCGTGTAGAGGAAGAACTTGAACGCGGCGTAGACGCGGCGCGCCCCGCCCCAGACCCCGATGATCAGGAACATCGGGATCAACACGCCTTCGAAGAAGATGTAGAACAGGATCAGGTCCAGCGCGCAGAACATGCCGACCATCAGCGTTTCCAGGAGCAGAAACGCGATCATGTACTCCTTCACCCGCGTCTGGATCGCCTGCCAGCTGACGAGTATGCAGATCGGCGTCAGCAAGGTGGACAGCAGCACGAACAGCATCGAGATGCCGTCCACGCCCATGCGGTAGCCGATGCCGAGCGACGGCAGCCACTCGTTCTCCTCGACGAACTGGAAGCCGGGATCGGCCCGGTCGAACAGGAACCACAGGAACAGGCTGATCACGAAGGTGCCGAGCGAGGCCCAGAGCGCGGTCCATCGCGCGTTCTTCGCCACGTCGGCTGGCTCGCCGCGCACCATCAGGATGAACAGCGCGCCGACCAGCGGCAGGAACGTGATGATGGTAAGCAGTGGGACGCCTTCCATGGCCCTCGCTCCTAGGCCGCGCCGTAGAGGTACCAGGTGACCAGGACGACGACCCCGATCAGCATGGCGAAGGCGTAGTGGTACACGTAGCCGCTCTGCAGGCTTCCGGCCCGGCGGGCGAGGTCGCGCGCCGCCCGGGCAAGGCCGTCGGGCCCGCAGCCGTCGATGATCGCCCCGTCGCCGGTCTTCCACAGGCCGCGGCCGAGGAAGAAGGCCGGGCGGACGAAGATCCGATCGTAGAGCTCATCGAAATACCATTTGTTGAGCAGGAACAGATAGATCGATCGTGTTCTTGCAGCGAGCGCAGGGGCCAGCCTGGGGGCCCAGATGTACATCAGCCAGGCGAGCGCTATGCCGGCCACGCTGACCACGATCGGCAACACCTTCACCCAGGCCGGGACATGGTGCGCCGCCTCGATCGCCCGCTCCGACGCGGCGATCGCGACCGAGTCGCCCCAGAAGGCGACCATGCCGTCGCCGACGAGCCAGTAGTAGAGCGTGAAGCCGGACGCGACCGCGCCCAGCGCCAACAGCCCAAGCGGCACGGTCATGACCAAACGAGCCTCGTGCACATGGGCCATGACCTTGTCGTCGGCCCGCGGCTTGCCGTGGAAGGTCAGGAACAACAGGCGCCAGGAGTAGAAAGCCGTCATCGCTGCGGCGAAGATGCCCATCCAGAACGCGAAGCTGCCGACGCCGCTGTGCGCGCCGTAGGCGGACTCGATGATCAGGTCCTTCGAGTAGAAACCGGCAAAGCCGATGTCGAGGAACGGGATGCCGATGCCGGCGAGCGCGAGGCTGCCGATCCACATCATGGTGTAGGTGACCGGAACCAGTTTCCAGATGCCGCCCATCTTGCGCATGTCCTGCTCGTCGGACATGGCGTGGATCACCGCGCCGGCGCCCAGGAACAGCAACGCCTTGAAGAAGGCATGGGTGGTCAGGTGGAACATCGCCGCCGGATAGGCCGAGACCCCGGCAGCGAAGAACATGTAGCCGAGCTGCGAGCACGTGGAATAGGCGATTACCCGCTTGATGTCGTTCTGCACCAGGCCGATGGTCGCGGCGAAGACGGCGGTGGCCGCCCCGACGATGGCAACCATGTTGAGTGCGTCGGGCGCCAGTTCGAACAGCGGCGACATCCGACACACCAGGAAGACGCCGGCGGTGACCATGGTGGCGGCATGGATCAGCGCCGAGACCGGGGTCGGACCCTCCATCGCGTCGGGCAGCCAGGTGTGCAGGCCGAGCTGCGCCGACTTGCCCATGGCGCCGATGAACAGCAGCACGCACAGCGCCGTCAGCGCATGCACCTCGGCGCCGAGGAAGATGAAGCTCGCGTCGGCGAACTCGGGCGCGCGCTCGAAGATCTCGCTCAACTGGACGGTGTCGAACACCAGGTAGATGCCGGCGATACCGAGGGCGAACCCGAAGTCGCCCACCCGGTTGACGACAAAGGCCTTGATCGCGGCGGCGTTGGCCGACGGCCGGTCGTACCAGAAGCCGATCAGCAGGTAGGAGGCCAGTCCGACGCCCTCCCAGCCGAAGAACAGCTGGACCAGGTTGTCGGCGGTCACCAGCATCAGCATGGCAAAGGTGAACAGGCTCAGATAGGCCATGAAGCGCGGGATCGAATGATCGTGCGCCATGTAGCCGACCGAGTAGACGTGCACCAGCGCGCTGACCGTGTTGACCACGATCAGCATCACCGCGGTCAGGCTGTCCATCCGGAGCGACCAGCTGATGTCGAGGCTGCCGGAGGCGATCCAGGTAAACAGCTCGTAGGTGGTGGGGTTGCCGCCGACCGCGATGTCGAAGAAGGCGATCCAGGACAGCACGGCAGCCAGCAGCATCAGGCCGCAGGTGACGATCTGCGCCCCGCGATCCCCGAGCAGCCGGCCAGCCAGCCCCGCGATCAGGAATCCGATCAGCGGCAGGAAAACGATCAACGCATACATGCGTCGGTCAGCCTTTCATCATGTTGATGTCCTCAACCGCGATCGAACCGCGGTTGCGGAAGTAGATCACCAGGATGGCGAGGCCGATTGCGGCCTCCGCCGCGGCGACCGTCAGCACGAACAGGGCGAAGACCTGGCCCACCAGGTTGCCGAGATGGGCCGAGAAGGCGACGAGGTTGATGTTGACGGCGAGCAGCATCAGCTCCACCGACATCAGGATGATGATGACGTTCTTCCGGTTCAGAAAGATTCCGAAGATGCCGAGCGTGAACAGGATCGCGGCGACAGTCAGGTAGTGGCCGAGCCCTATCTCCATGGCGCGCTTCCCCCGTTGATGCCGTTCCGGTCCCTCATACGCCGGTCCGCGACTGGACCTTGCGCACCTCGATCGTCTCGGCGCGCTTGCGATCGATCTGGTCGGGAATCGACTGCCGCCTGACACCCACACGCTGGCGAAGGGTCAACACGATCGCGCCGATCATCGCAATCAGCAGCACGATGCCGGAGGCCAGGAACAGATAGACGTAGTGGGTGTAGAGCACCTGGCCGAGCGCGGCGACGTTGGTAACCTCGCTGGCGTCCGGAGTGGCAGTCGCCTGCGCCCCGGGCACGGCCTGCTCCGGCAGCTGCCAGGATCCGACCAGGAGCACCAGTTCGGCCAGCAGCACCAGGCCGACCATCGCTCCGATCGGCAGATATTGCAGGAAACCGCGGCGCAGCTCGCGGAAGTTGATGTCGAGCATCATCACCACGAACAGGAACAGCACCGCCACCGCGCCGACATAGACGACGACCAGGATCAGGGCGAGGAACTCGGCGCCCATCAGCACGAACAGGCCGGCGGCGTTGAAGAAGGCGAGGATGAGGAAAAGGACCGAGTGAACCGGATTGCGCGCGCTGATAACCAGGAAGCCGGCCGCGATCAGCACAATGGCGAAAGCGTAGAAGGCAAGACCCTGGATAATCATCGGGTTCTCCGGGCGCCCGCTTGAGCCGGGCTGGAAAACGGAAGGCTGGCGGCATGCCCGCGCTTCGATCGCGGCGCGCCGACGTTATGGCCGGGATCGGGCGATTCCGCAAGAACCGGCTGGCCACGCCATCTGGTCCGAATCGTCGCTTGCCCGCTCACCGATAGCGCGCGTCCCGCGCGATATTGGCGGCGATTTCGTTCTCCCACCGGTCCCCGTTCGCCAGCAGCTTCTCCTTGTTGTAGAGCAGCTCCTCGCGGGTCTCGGTGGAGAACTCGAAATTGGGGCCTTCGACGATGGCATCGACCGGGCAGGCCTCCTGGCAGAGACCGCAATAGATGCATTTCGTCATATCGATATCGTAGCGGGTGGTCCGTCGCGACCCGTCTTCGCGCGGCTCCGCCTCGATCGTGATCGCCAGGGCCGGGCAGATCGCCTCGCACAATTTGCACGCGATGCAGCGCTCCTCCCCGTTCGGATAGCGCCTGAGCGCATGCTCGCCGCGGAACCGGGGACTGAGCGGGCCCTTCTCGTAGGGGTAGTTCACCGTCACCTTCGGGCGGAACATGTAGCGGAATGTGAGCCACATCCCGGAGAGCAACTCCAGGAGAAGCAGGCCGCGGGCAGTACGTTCAATGAAGGCCATCGCGTCTCGTCCGATCTGTCAGTTGCCGCGACGCGGCGTCGCCGTTCGCCATGCGCTCACTTGTTCGGCAGCCAGTCGAAGGCAACCAGGGCCCCCGCGGTCAGGACCAGCCAGAACAGCGAGAACGGGAGGAAGATCTTCCAGCCCAGGCGCATCAGCTGGTCGTAGCGGAAGCGCGGAAAGGTCGCGCGCACCCAGATGAACACGAACAGGATCGCACCGACCTTCAACAGGAACCAGATCGGGCCCGGGATCCAGTTCAGCGGCGCCACGTCCCACAGCGGCAGCCAGCCGCCGAGGAACAGGACGGTCGTCATCCCGCTCATCAGGATCATGTTGGCGTACTCGCCCAGGAAGAACAGGGCGAACGGGAAGGCTGAGTATTCGACGTTGTACCCGGAAACGAGCTCGGCCTCGGCCTCCGGCAGGTCGAATGGCGCGCGGTTGGTCTCGGCCAGGGCCGAGATCACGAACACCACGAACATCGGCAGCAGCGGAATGCAGAACCACAGGCCCTCCTGCGCACGCACGATGTCCGACAGGTTCAGCGAACCGACGCACAGCAGCACCGAGATGATGACGAAGCCGATCGACACTTCGTAGGAGACCATCTGCGCCGCCGAGCGGAGCGCGCCCAGGAACGGATATTTCGAGTTCGATGCCCAGCCGGCCATGATGATGCCGTAGACGCCGAGCGAGGAGATCGCGAACAGGTAGAGGACGCCGACATTGATGTCGGCCAGCACCCAGCCCTCGTCGAACGGGATCACCGCCCAGGCGACAAGCGCCAGCACAAAGGTGATCACGGGCGCCAGCAGGAACACCACCCGGTTCGCGCCCGACGGGATGATGGTTTCCTTCATCAGCAGCTTCAGGCCGTCGGCGAACGGCTGCAGCAGGCCGAAGGGGCCAACGACGTTGGGACCGCGGCGCATCTGCATCGCCGCCATCACCTTGCGCTCGGCATAGGTCAGGTAGGCGACCATCACCAGCAGCGGCATCACGATCGCCAGCACATAGGCGACGATGGTCAGCCCCGGCCAGACGTAGCCGCCCCAGAATCCCACAGCTTCGGTTTCCGGCATGTCCGGTCAGCTCCTCACGATCGGACCATGGCAGGGTCGCCGGCGGTGCCGGTCGCCGGCTCCCGCGCTGTAGCGTCCCTTAGCTCCGTGCATTCCGCCATCGTCTTCGATGCGCGGCTTATGGGATCGGTCATGTAGAAGTCGACGACCGGCGACGCATAGGGCCGCTCGTCGACAAGCTCCCCGAGTGTGCCGAACGGCCCCCAGTCAGCCGTCTGGATGCTGCCGACAGCGGCAAACACCGGGTTCTCCTCGACGAGGCGCCGGCGCACGTCCTTCAGGGTGTCGAATGGCAGCGGCCTCCCGAGCACACCAGACAGGGCACGCAGAATCTTCCAGTCCTCACGAGCCTCTCCGGGCGGGAACGCGCCCATCCGACCGAGCTGGACGCGACCCTCGGTGTTGACGTAGGTGCCCTCCTTTTCGGTGTAGGCCGCACCCGGCAGGATCACATCGGCGACCGAGGCCCCGCGGTCGCCGTGATGGCCCTGGTAGATGACGAAACAGTTCTTCAGCGGTTGCACGTCGATCTCATCGGCCGCCAGGAGATAGACGACGTCGACCTCGCCCTTGCCTGCGCCCTCGAGGATGGCGGCGACATCACGGCCGCCCTCGCCCGGCACCAGCCCCAGGTCCAGGGCGCCGACGCGGGCGGCCGCCGTATGCAGGACGTTGAAGCCGTTCCAGCCTTCGCGCACGACGTTCGCCGTCTCGGCAAGCCCGCGAACCGCCGCCAGCACTGCAGCGCCCTCGGAACCGGTCAGCGCGCCCTGGCCGAGAATGACCATTGGTCGCTGGGCGGCGTGCAACACCTCGGCAAAGGCGACATCGCCTGCCGTCATCGCCAGCAGGGAGCGGGAACCGGCGCCGATATAGTCGTAGTCGTAGGTCAAGTCCGCCTGCGGACCGATCACGCCGACCCGCAGCCCACCTGTCAGCCACCGCTTCCGGATGCGGGCGTTGACGATCGGCGCCTCGATTCGCGGATTCGATCCGACGATCAGGATCGCATCCGCCTGGTCGATCCCGGCTATGGTGGTGTTGAACAGGTAGCCGGCCCGGCTGCCGGCGTCGAGCGCAGCCCCGTCCTGACGGCAGTCCACATTGGGAGTGCCGACCTGGGCCATCAGCAGCTTCAGCGCCAGCATCGATTCCGCGTCGCACTGGTCGCCGACGATCGCCGCAACCCGTCGCGGCTCAGCCTTGTCCAGCACGTCGGCCGCCGCGGCCAGCGCCTCATCCCAGCGCGCCGGCGCCAGCCTGCCTTCCCGCCGGATGAACGGACGGTCGAGCCGACGATAGCGCAAGCCGTCGCAGGCATAGCGGGTCTTGTCGGAAATCCACTCCTCGTTCACGTCGTCGTTCATCCGCGGCAGGATGCGCATCACATCGCGGCCGCGCACATCGACCCGGATCGCCGAGCCCACCGCATCCATGACATCGACCGATTCGGCCTTGCGAAGCTCCCATGGGCGGGCGGCGAAGGCGTATGGCCTCGAGGTCAGCGCGCCGACCGGGCACAGGTCGATCACGTTCGCCGACAGTTCCGACGACAAGGCCCTGCCGATATAGGTGGTGATCTCCATCTCCTCGCCGCGCCCGGTCGCGCCCAGTTCGGGCACACCGGCGACTTCCGAGAGGAAGCGGATGCAGCGGGTGCAGTGGATGCACCGGTTCATGAAGGTCTTGATCAGCGGGCCAAGGTATTTCTCCGGCACGGCCCGCTTGTTGTCCAGGTAGCGGCTGCTGTCGGCGCCATAGGCCATGGTCTGGTCCTGCAGGTCGCACTCCCCGCCCTGATCGCAGATCGGACAGTCCAGCGGGTGGTTGATCAGCAGGAATTCCAGCACCCCTTCCCGCGCCTTCCGGATCTTCGGCGAGTTGGTGGTGATCTCCTGGCCGTCGGCGGCGGGCAGCGCGCAGGAGGCTTGCGGCTTCGGCGGCCCCGGCTTCACCTCGACCAGGCACATGCGGCAGTTGCCGGCGATCGTCAGCCGCTCATGATAGCAGAAACGCGGAATCTCGACACCGGCGGCTTCGCAGGCCTGCAGGACCGTGCTGCCGGACGGCACCTCGACTTCCATACCGTCCACGGTCAGCTTTGGCATCGGTCGTTCCCCGTACTCGTTCGGTCGACAGCGGCGACGAGGCGCATCAGGCCGCCCGGGACTGGGCTGCTTCGAGGATCCGGGCCTCGATGTCGCCGCGGAAATGGCGGATCAGCCCCTGCACCGGCCATGCCGCGCCGTCGCCGAGCGCGCAGATCGTGTGGCCCTCGATCTGATTGGCGACGTCGAGCAGCTTGTCGATTTCCGCGACCTTGGCCTGGCCCTTCACCATCCGCGTCAGCACGCGCCACATCCAGCCGGTGCCCTCGCGACAGGGCGTGCACTGACCGCAGCTCTCGTGCTTGTAGAAATGGGCCAGCCGGCCGATCGCCTCGATGACGTCGGTGGACTGGTCCATCACGATGAGGGCCGCCGTGCCGAGGCTGCTCTTGGCCTCCCGCAGGCTGTCGAAATCCATCAGCACCGTCTCGCACACCGGCTTCGGCAAGATCGGCGTCGACGAGCCGCCGGGGATCACGGCCTTCAGGTTGTTCCACCCGCCGCGCACGCCACCGGCATAGCGCTCGATCAGCTCCTGCATCGGGATGCCGAGTTCCTCCTCGACGTTGCAGGGGCGCTCGACATGGCCGGAGATCGAGAAGATCTTGGTGCCGGTGTTGTTCGGCCGGCCCAGCCCGGCGAACCAGGCGCCGCCGCGCTTCACGATCTCGGGAGCCATCGCGATCGTCTCGACGTTGTTGACTGTCGTCGGACAGCCGTAGAGCCCGCAGGCAGCCGGGAACGGCGGCTTCAGGCGCGGCATCCCCTTCTTGCCTTCCAGGCTCTCCAGCAGCGCGGTCTCCTCGCCGCAGATATAGGCGCCGGCGCCGCGGTGCAGATAGACATCGAAGCTCCAGCCGCTGCCGCAGGCATCGGGGCCGATGTGGCCTGCCTCGTAAGCCTCGTCGATAGCGACCTGCAGGTTGCTGGCTTCGTTGAAGAACTCGCCGCGGATGTAGATGTAGGCGGCGTTGGCGCCCATGGCGAAGCCGGCGATCAGGCAGCCCTCGACCAGCCGGTGCGGGTCGTAGCGCAGGATGTCCCGGTCCTTGCAGGTGCCGGGCTCGGATTCGTCGGCGTTGACCACGAGATAATGCGGCCGGCCATCCCGTTTTTCTTCGGGAGGCATGAACGACCACTTCAGCCCGGTCGGGAAACCGGCGCCGCCGCGGCCGCGAAGGTTGGATTCCTTGACCTCGTTGACGATCCAGGCCCGGCCCTTGTGGATGATGTCCTTGGTTCGGTCCCAGACTCCGCGCTCCAGCGCGCCCTTCAGCCGCCAGTCTTGCTGCCCGTAGAGATTGGTGAAGATCCGGTCGCGATCGTGCAGCATCAGCTCTTCTCCGCGGCCTCGGCCTTTTCCTCGGCCGGCTTGTCGAACGCCATGGTCTTGACCACGGGCGGATCTGGCAGGTCCTGCAGCGTGGTCGCGCCGCCGATCGGCTCCGACCCGCGTCGGCCCGCCTGGGATCCGATGCTGACCGCCCTGCCGGCGGCCAGGTCGTCGATCAGCGTCGCCATCAACTCCGGCGACAGGTCCTCGTAGTAGTCGTCGTTCACCTGGACCATCGGCGCGTTGACGCAGGCGCCAAGGCATTCGACCTCGACCAGGGTGAACTGGCCGTCGGCGCTGGTCTCGCCCAGGTCGATGCCGAGCTTCTGCCGGCAGGTCGCGGTCAGCGCGTCGGAGCCACGCAGCCAGCATGGCGTGGTCCGGCAGACCTGGATCAGATGCCTCCCGACCGGCTTCAGGTTGAACATGGAGTAGAAGGTGCCGATCTCGTAGACACGGATCGGAGGCATCCCGAGCACGGCCGCGACGTAATCCATGGCGGCACGCGGCAGCCAGCCGCCGGACTCGCGCTGGGCGAGGTCGAGCAACGGGATGACCGCGCTTTCCTTGCGCGAGTCCGGGTAGCGGCCGATCAGCTGGCGGGCGCGGTTCTCGCCCTGCTCGCTGAAGGCGAAGCTCTCCGGCTGCAGCGCCTCCGGCGCCGGGACGCGCTGGCTCAACGGTCGATCTCCCCGAAAACGACATCGAGGCTCCCCAGGATGCCGACGCTGTCGGCCAGCATGTGGCCCTTGCACAGGAAGTCCATGGCCTGCAGGTGGGGAAAGCCCGGCGCCCTGATCTTGCATCGATAGGGCTTGTTGGTGCCATCGGCGACGAGGTAGACGGCGAACTCGCCCTTCGGCGCCTCGACCGCCGTATAGGTCTCGCCGGCCGGCACATGGTAGCCCTCGGTGTAGAGCTTGAAATGGTGGATCAGCGCTTCCATCGACCGCTTCATCTCGCGGCGCGGCGGCGGTGTGATCTTGTGGTCGTCGATCTTGATCGGGCCCCCGGGCATCTTCGCCAGCGCCTGCTTGATGATGCGGCACGACTGCCGCATCTCCTCGACCCGAACGAGATAGCGGTCGAAGCAGTCGCCATTCTTGCCGACCGGGATGTCGAAGTCGTAGAGATCGTAGCCGTCATAGGGCTGGGCCTTGCGCAGGTCCCACGGCACGCCGGAGGCGCGCAGGCACGGGCCGGAAAAGCCCCAGTCGGCCGCCTGGGCGGCGGTTAGAATGCCGATGTCGACCGTCCGCTGCCGGAAGATGCGGTTGTCGGTCAGCAGGCTTTCCATGTCGTCGATGAACTTGGGGAAGGTGTCGATATAGCGGTCGATCTCCTCGGCCATGCCTTCGGGCATGTCCTGGTGGACCCCGCCCGGCCGGAAATAGGCCGCGTGGAAGCGCGCCCCCGAGACACCTTCATGGAACTCCAGCAGCCGCTCCCGCTCCTCGAAACCCCACAGCATCGGCGTGAGCGCGCCCACGTCGAGCCCGAACGCAGTCAGGTTGAGGATGTGGTTCAGGATGCGGGTGATCTCGGCGAACAGAACCCGGATCGCCTGCGCCCTCGGGGGCGCCGAGATGCCGAGCAGCTTCTCGACGGCGAGCGCGAAGGCGTGCTCCTGGCACATCGGCGAGACATAATCGAGCCGGTCGAAATACGGGATGGCCTGCAGGTAGGTCTTGTATTCGATCAGTTTCTCGGTGCCGCGGTGGAGGAGGCCGATATGCGGGTCGATACGCTCGACGATCTCCCCGTCCATCTCCATGACCATGCGCAGCACGCCGTGAGCGGCCGGGTGCTGGGGGCCGAAGTTGAAGGTGAACGGCCTGATCTCGACGTCGTCGCTGTCCATGCGTCGGCTATCCCTGCTTGCCGGCCTTCTCGTCGCCCGGCAGGATGTAATGCGCGCCCTCCCAGGGGCTCATGAAATCAAAGCTGCGGAACTCCTGCACCAGCTTCACCGGCTCGTAGACCACGCGCTTCTGCAGGTCGTCGTAGCGAACCTCGACATAGCCGGTCAGCGGAAAGTCCTTGCGCAGCGGATGGCCCTCGAACCCGTAGTCGGTGAGGATCCGGCGCAGGTCGGGATGGCCGTTGAACAGCACCCCATAAAGGTCCCAGACCTCCCGCTCGTACCAGTTCGCGGTGCTGAACAGCGAACAGGCGCTGGGGATCGGCGTGTCCTCGTCGGTGGTGACTTTCACACGCACCCGCTGGTTCTGCTTCACGCTCAGCAGATTGTAGACGACCTCGAACCGTTCGTCCTCGGCCGGGTAGTCGACGCCGGCGATGTCGACCAGAAAGCGGAACTGGCAGTTCGAATCGTCGCGCAGGAACTTCAGCAGCTCGATGAGGTTACCGCGCTGGACGCGGACGGAAAGCTCGTCATGGGCAATCGTGACGTCGAACACCGCGTCCGACATCGCGTTCGTCATGTAGTCGCCAAGTTCCCGGAGCGCTTGATCCATGATTCCGCCGATGCGCGTTGGTCAGGCCGAGAGCGTGCGCGAGATCGGACCCGAGCGCCGGATCTTCTTCTGCAGCTGCAGAATGCCGTAGACCAGGGCTTCGGCCGTCGGCGGGCAGCCCGGCACATAGATGTCGACCGGGACGATCCGGTCGCAGCCGCGCACTACCGAATAGGAATAGTGATAGTAGCCGCCGCCGTTGGCGCATGATCCCATCGAGATCACCCAGCGCGGTTCGGCCATCTGGTCGTAGACCTTGCGCAACGCCGGAGCCATCTTGTTGGTCAGGGTTCCAGCCACGATCATCACGTCGGATTGGCGCGGGCTCGGCCGCGGGACGACGCCGAACCGGTCAAGGTCGTAGCGTGGCATATAGGCGTGCATCATCTCCACCGCGCAGCAGGCTAGGCCGAAGGTCATCGGCCACAACGAGCCGGTGCGCGCCCAGTTGACCAGGGCATCGAGCCTGGAAACGACGAAGCCCTTGTCCTGCAGCGCATCGGTGACGCCCTTCAGCAGCGACTCCTGGGCCGGGCCCGGCACCAACGGCGCGTCCGCTGCCGGGTGCGTCCGGTCGACGGTCATTCCCATTCCAGCGCTCCCTTCTTCCATTCGTAGACGAAGCCGATGGTGAGAATTCCCAGGAAGATCATCATCGACCAGAACCCGAACATCCCGATCTCGCCGAGGCTCACCGCCCAGGGGAACAGAAACGCCACTTCCAGGTCGAATATAATGAACAGGATGGCAACCAGATAGAACCGCACGTCGAACCGGCTGCGGGCGTCGTCAAATGCCTCGAAGCCGCATTCATAGGCCGACAGTTTCTCGGAATCCGGCTTCTGGCGGGCCGCGAAATAGGACGCCGCGATCAACAGCACAGACAGGCCGAAGGCGATGCCGAGAAAGATCAAGATCGGCAGATACTCGCGCAGCATATCAGTCGACATTGAGCACCATGGTCCGGGTATCCTGAATCAGGGCGGTCCCCGCCATCGCTGGCGGCGTTTGCGTTGTGCACCCGCGAGCGGGCCCTGTCAAACGCCAACCCGTGGCCGGCGCGATCAGCCCGCCCCGGGAGTGCCACCATCGGTTCAACTGAGATTGGTGCGGTCGCCGACAAGGCAACCAAGCAGGCAATTCGCCGCGGCGGGCGTGACGAATTGAAGAAACTGGCGGGAGTGACGGGACTTGAACCCGCGGCCTCCGGCGTGACAGGCCGGCACTCTAACCAACTGAGCTACACCCCCGCGTTGCCCCGATGGGGTCAAGCGCGGGACAGCATGTAGACCCTGGACCGGGGCATGTCAACGCTCGAAGTTGCGCCATTTTGCGGCAGCTGAACCAGCTGCCCCGGTCCCAGTTCGTCCTTTGTCATCAATTTTCGACAAGTTCATTTCAAATAATTATAAAGTTCTCGATGAATATTACTTCGGCAGTAGTTGGCTTGTAATGGTCTGTAAACGAATTGCGGCAATGATCGTGGAGAATTGAAAGCACTCCTGACGTGTGAGGTAGCCATGACAGAACGCCATGCCCGCGTGCTGGTCGTCGACGACGATGTCGCCAGCGGCGAGATGCTGGAGTTTCTCCTGAAGCGCGACGGCCACCTCGTCGATACGGCGCGATCGGTGCGCGGAATGCATCACGCATTGGCGGTGGCCGCCTACGATCTGATCCTGCTCGACGTCCGGCTCCCCGATGGCAACGGCGTGGAGGAACTGCGCGGCCTGCGCATCGATTCCGACGTGCCGATCATCATGGTCTCTGGCCAGGACACCACGATCGACCGGGTGCTGGGCCTCGAGTCCGGGGCCGACGACTATGTGGTCAAACCGTTCGAGGGCCGGGAACTGCTGGCCCGCGTCCACAGCGTGCTGCGCCGGTCGCGTGCCGGCCGCCGTACGGTCCGCCGGCCGGCGGTTCTCCGGTTCGACGAGTGGGTGATGGACCTCGGCAGGCGCGAACTGACGCGACTGGATGGCGAGCGCGTCGCATTGACCAGCGCGGAGTTCGACCTGCTGCGCGCGCTCATCGAGCAGCCGCATCGGCCCCTGAGCCGCGACGACCTGATGGCCGCAACCAAGTCGCGCGAGTGGAGCCCGTTCGACCGCAGCATCGACGTGCTGATCGGCCGCATCCGCAAGAAAATCGAGGCTGATCCCGCCGATCCGCTGCTGATCAAGACCGTGCGCAGCGTCGGCTACGTCCTCGCGGCCAATGTCGTGCCGTTCGTCGGCAGCAAATCATCCCTGGACAGCCACGCCGCGTAGCTGCCGCGAGAGGCCCGACCGGATGCCGCGCTGCAGCCCTCAGAGGCTGCAGATGCCGGAATTGCCCAGATCGAGGTGGAAGTGGTTGTGGTGGTGCCGATCCGAGTTCGGGGTCAGGACCGTGCTGAAGAAGCCGCACGCACGTTCGGCGACCGCGCGCATGAACCGGCCTTCGTCGTTGTCGGAGAAATAGTCCCGCTCGACGCTGACCTGGCGGCCGTCAGGCAGCTCGAACGCCCCGATATCGAGCGCCAGACCATAGGAGTGCTGTGACAGCTTCCGCCGGTTGCCGGTGCTTGTCCGGCAGGAATAGCCGCTCATCTGGTGAATGTAGGCGACGCCCTGGTCGAAATGCTCGTGCGCCAGAGGCTGAATGACCCGCTGGTCGAAATCGAGCCACTTGAGGGCCATCGCACATTCCAACTCGGCGTCCGGCCCGAGCTCGGCGACCCCCGTCCTCAGCATCACCGGTTCGTCAATCCCGCAGCCGCGATCGGTATGGAACGGCTCCGACATCTCGAAGGTTGCCCCTCGTGCGCGCAGCAACTCCTGGCAGGAGCCGCCGACCGCATAGACCGCATCGGTCGCGATGGCCTGGTCGCCGGTTGTCAGTGAAGCGATCTGGGGACTTGGACGCTGCGGCCCGCAAGCAACAACGGTAAGCATTAACGACAGAACAACAGCCTTCCCGCCCACCTGCATTACCGGCTACCCCACGCTCTTTTTGTCGTGCGCTGAATTCAGCGCATTGCGCGCGAGATAAAGCCGAAGGCTTCTTCATGTCCTGCGCTGGCTCAAATGCTTAGTTCCCCGCAAGCCAGTCGGTAAAATTAAAATACAGTAAGGCGGCGGTTGTCCGCAGCCCTCACGGCACGCGGCCCTGCTGCGGAAACCCGCGCCCGATCATGCTGGGCAAAACCGACCGAGGTGGGGACGATGAGCGGATGGGCTGCAGCAGCAAACGGAATAAAGAGCTATTTTATCGAGGGATAATCGATTGTCTTATCTGTCTGGATCAGATCCGCTCCGCTCAAGGGCGCCCGGTCGCGTAGTCGCACAGATCCCGTTCAGTCAGGATCTCGACCAGCAGAACCGGGCTGACCCGAGTGATGTCGTCTTACGGGCTCAGTGGATGGACCCCGTGGATCTCTCGGCGGACCGCGCCGCCGACGGGTCGATGCCATCCTCCATGAGGTCCCGCAAGCGGTTCCGGGCGCGCGACAGCCGCGACCGAATGGTGCCGATCGGCACGTCCAGGGTCTCCGCGGCGTCCTGGTAGCTCATGCCCTCGGCACCGACCAGCGCGAGCACGCTGCGATCCGGCGCCGACAGGCGCGAGAAGGCGCGGTGCAGGTCGCGGAACTCGATGCTCTTCTCCTGCGGAGCGCCGACCGGGAACAGATCCTCGCACTCCGATGAATCGAGCGAGCCGGCCCACTTCGCCTGGCGCCGCACCTCGTTGATGTGGGCATGACGCAGGATGGTGAACAGCCACGCCCTCAGGTTCGTGCCGACGGTGAACTGGTTGATGCTGCGCAGGGCGCGTTCCAGGCAGGTTTGAACCAGGTCGTCGGCACGGTCGTGGTCCCTGGTCATCACCCGGGCATAGGCGCGCAGCCGAGGGATCAAGAGCTCAATCTCGCCCGTCACATCGCTTGCCATCGTTATCGGCCCTCCCACAGAAACGAACTGAGGGAGAATATCGAATAAGCTCGCAGACAATTCAATAGTATTCCAAGTACGGAACGATTTCTTTTATGTAATGGATCGGTTCAGCTTGAGTATTTACTGCTGTATTATATATCAGTAGATCATGATGACTAAGTCACCGCGTTTCCATCTTCCATGGCACCGACATGCCATAGGTCGCTGACGTCACCGACGTCACTGACGTCGGTACCCTAACGTATGGCAGTGACGGGTCCCGAATTCGGCCCTATATGGGTAAGAACCCCGAGTGGGGGTGGGAATGGGAGATGCGAATGCCGGAACAGCGTCCGTCGCGCCGCACCGAGAAGCTGCAACTGATGCTGAATGACGAGGAGTTGCGTACGATCGACGATTGGAGGTTTGAGCACCGCATCCCGACAAGGGCAGCTGCAATTCGGGAGTTGCTGCGGCGCGGCCTGCTATCGCGCGACGTCGGCAGCCCGGAGGAGAACGCCTCGACCCGAGATTACGGCGTCGTCGATGCGCAAGGCCAGGACCAAGCCTCCGCTAGAGGCTCCAATAGGTGATGCCTGGACGCAGCAGTCCTGGATCCAGCACCGATTTCACATCGGCCAGCACGGCAGTCTCGCGCAACCGTCCATTCCAGAACGCGGCGGGGAGCTCGAGATAGGCGGCGTGGGGCACCGCGAGCACCAATCCGTCGAGCCCGCTCAAGTCGTCCAACTCGGTGTGGAGCGCAATGCCGTATTCGTCGCGTGTTTCTCCGGGGTCGGCGCAGGGATCGTGGACCTGGCAGGAAACGCCGTAGTCGGCGAACCGGCCAACGATGTCGGGGACCCGGCTGTTGCGGATATCGGGCACATTCTCCTTGAAGGTGATGCCCAGCACGCCGACAACCGGCTGACGGCCAAAGCCGCACCCCTTCAGCATCAGCTGTACCACCCGGTCCGCGATGAAGGCTCCCATGCCGTCGTTGACCCGGCGGCCGGAGAGGATGACGTGAGGCTGGTAGCCCACCTGTTCGGCGCGCGCCGTGAGATAGTACGGATCCACGCCGATGCAGTGGCCGCCGACCAGGCCCGGCTTGAACGGCATGAAGTTCCACTTGGTCTGCGCCGCCGCCAGCACGTCCGCGGTTCGTAGCCCGAGGCGATCGAAGATCATCGCCAGCTCGTTCATCAGCGCGATATTGAGATCGCGCTGCGTGTTTTCGATCACCTTGGCCGCTTCGGCGACCGCGATCGACGGCGCCCGGTGCAGCCCAGCCGAAATGATCGGCGCGTAAAGGGCAGCCACCCGGTCCAGCGTCTCCGGGCGGTCGCCCGAGACGATCTTGGTGATCCGCTCGAGCCGGTGCTCCCGGTCGCCGGGGTTGATCCGCTCCGGCGAGTATCCGACCGCAAAGTCGTGGGGCCAGCGCAATCCGGACGCCGCCTCCAGCCGTGGCACGCAGATCGTCTCGGTCAACCCGGGATAGACTGTGGACTCGAAGACGACCAGCCGACCGCTGCTGTCGGCGATCGCCGCCCCGACCGTATCGCAAGCGGCGATCACCGGGCGCAGGTCCGGGCGGCGTCCGGCGTCGATCGGGGTGGGAACGGTAACCACGAGGGCGGTTGCAGAGCGAAGGTCCGCGGGGTCGCAGGTGAAACTTACGGTTGACGCGCGCAACTCCGCCGCGCTCACCTCGCCGGTCTTGTCGTGAGCCTGCTTCAGGCTCGCGATTCGCTCAGCGCTGATGTCGAAGCCGACGACGCGCGGATAGGCCATCCCGAAGGCATGGGCAAGCGGCAGGCCTACATAGCCGAGACCGATAACGGCAATGGTATGTTCCGGATGGTGCATGGGCGCCGCTGGCGTATGGGGTTGGAACCGCGAACTGGGTTCGATATGGCAATCGCTCGGCCCGCGCCAGCAATTAATCGGCCTGACAGGGAGGGCGCATGAAGGTCATCGTAACCGGCGTGGCAGGCTTCATCGGCATGCATGCAGCCAGGTTTCTGCTGGGCCAGGGTCACCAGGTGGTGGGCATCGACAACCTCAGCCCCTACTACAGCGTGACCCTGAAGCGGGATCGGCTGGCCAGGCTGGATGGGACCGGCTTCAGCTTCGCAGCGGCCGATGTCAGCGACCGGCAGGCGATGTTCGAGGTCTTCGACAGGCACCGGGACGCAAGTCACGTGCTGCACCTGGCCGCGCAGGCCGGCGTCCGCCACTCGCTGACCGATCCCTACGCCTATGTCACCAGCAACGTGATGGGGCAACTGGTGGTGCTCGAGGCGGCGCGTCGGCTCCCAGAACTCGAGCGCGTTGTCTACGCCTCGACCTCGTCGGTCTATGGGGCGATCAAGGAAACTCCGTTCAGCGTCCGGCAATGCACGACGAAACCGGTCTCGATCTATGCCGCGACGAAGATGAGCAACGAGTTGATGGCCCGGGTATACGCCGACACCTACCGGCTGCCCAGCATCGGCCTCAGGTTCTTCACCGTCTATGGCCCGTGGGGCCGGCCCGACATGGCGACCTGGCTGTTCACCGATGCGATCCTGGCAGGCCGACCGGTGCAGGTGTTCAACAACGGGGCGATGCGGCGCGACTTCACCTACATCGACGACATCGTCGCCGGAGTCACCGCCGCCCTGAACGCACCGCTGGTGCCCGACGCGGACGGCCTGCCGCATCGGATCTACAATCTCGGCAACCACCGGTCCGAGGCGCTGCTCGATTTCATCGCGGTGCTGGAAAACGCGCTCGGTCGCAAGGCCGAGTTGAAGATGGCGCCAATGCAGCCCGGCGACGTGGCTGCGACATATGCCGACATCACCGAGAGTCGCGCAGACCTCGGATTCGAGCCGAAAACCACCATCCAGGACGGGATTCCACAATTCGTCGCCTGGTACAGGGCCTACCATGGGATGTGAAGGCAGCGGAATTGCTTGCCCTGCCCCGGCCACAAATCTAGCGTATTCACAGCAACTTGAGCGCCTGCCACCCAAGCTGCCTATATCATGACATTTCGGACAGGGACCGGGCCACAGGACGTGACGACCGATCACATTGAGAGCGCTTCAGCCGTTCTGACGAGAGTCGTTTCGAGCCAAGAGCCTGAAACCATTACCATAGACGAGATTCTGGCCGCGCTGCATCATCGCGGGTTCGGCCTGTTGTTCATTCTGCTGGCGATCCCGAACCTGCCCCCGATTCCCATGATTCCCGGCGTCTCTACCCTGTTCGGGATTCCGATGTTCCTGCTCGCCTTGCAATGGACGCTGGGCAGGGACCGCCCGACCCTGCCGCGGTCGATCGGGCGCAGGCAGTTCAATCGCAACAAGTTCAACCGGGCGATCTCGAAGGTGCTTCCGCTGCTGCGGGGGGTCGAAAAGCTGGCCAGGCCCAAGTACGAAGCAGTGCTCTCGCGGCGCGGCGAGGTTGTCCTGGGCTGTTTCGCGATGATCTTTGCGATCGTTCTTGCCGCGCCGCTGCCGTTCTCCAACCTGCTACCGGCCTATGGCATGGCCGCGCTCGGAATCGGCCTGCTGGAGCGGGACGGACGGTTCGCCGTGATCGGCTGGGCGATCGGCGTCGCGGGGATCTTTTTCCTGATCTGGATCTGGACGTTCGCCATCACCGAGTTGATCCACTTCGTCAACTGGCTGTTCGGCTGATCAGGTCCCCCCGCGCAATTCGCTGAGCGAACCGTCCTCCGACAGGACGTAGTAGCTCGGCTTCACACGCAGGCCGCGTTCGACCTCGGTCACCACATCGGGCGTGTCGATCGGGTCGGCCACGATCAGCCGGCTGTCGGGTCGATACTCCACCCCGTAGGTCGATGAGACCGCCCCCACCGTCTCGCCGGTCGTCATGTCTACGATCAGCGACAGCGGTGCGACCCCGCTCGGCATGTTGATCTGCAGCACCACATAGTGCCCCGCGAAAGATGCCTGCGACTCGTATTGGGTATGCAGGTCCAGGGGATCGGCTTCCGCCATCATCGGGTGGCCGTTCTCGTTCAACGGTGCCGACGCGCCTTCGTAGATGGTGTCGACGGGATGGTCGGCGAACTGATGCTCCCAATACTCCATCGCGACCGCCTGCACGGTGGTGCGATGGGCCGCTCGCTGCTCCTCGAGCAGGTTGTAGGTCTCGACGGTGAGCGTTCCGCTGGTCACCAGACCGTTGGCGCCCTGGAAGCGGGCGATGGCGGTCGCCGTCGCCGGTCCGAGCAGCCCGTCCGCGGCGCCGGCAAAATAGCCGAGCTCGCGCAGCAGCGCCTGGGACCGCTGCAGGCTCCAGAAATCGGCGATCTCGGTGGCGGAATTATCCTCGCCGCGCAGGGCATTGAGGGTCTCGAGGGTCAGCGTTCCCGTGACCCGCAGCCCTTGCGCCTCCTGAAAGGCGCGCATCGCGGCCTCGGTCCTGCCGCCGCTCAGCCCGTCCGGGCTGCCGGGGTCGAAGCCGGCATCGATCAGGAGCTGCTGCGCCTCGGCGATGAACGGGTTCTCGCGCGGAATATCGGTCACCTCCCGGGCCCGGGCCCGCATCCGTTCGTAGGTCTCGGGGGTAATCGTGCCGGTCCGGCGAAGATTCTCGTCGCCCTGGAAGCGGCTGATCGCACGCACCGTCTCAGGACCCATCACCCCATCCGCGGTGGTGATGTCGTAGCCGAGTTCGTTGAGCCAGTTCTGCGCGTCGGCGACCACAGGATCGGTGCGGACCTGGGCGGTCGGCACGCGCAGCCGCAACCGCTCCAGCGTCGCAGGCGTCAATCGGCCGTTGCGGTTCAGGCCTTCGGCGCGCTGGAACTCGGACAAGGCATTGGTTGTCGCTGGGCCCATTCGACCGTCGATGTCGAGATTGCCGTACCCCAGCGCCACCAGCAGCTGCTGGGCCTCCCTCAGGTCGGGGTCGCCCTGGCCGATGGTCTGATTGCTGCCGGGCGCAGCGGTGCGGCCGTGCAAGGCGGCCATGGTCTCTGCGTTGAGCTGACCGTTGGCTGTGAGCCCGCTGGCGTTCTGGAACGCCTGGATGGCGTTGCGGGTCTTGGAGCCCATCTCGCCGTCGACCGGCCCAGGGTCATAGCCCAGCGATGTCAGGATTTCCTGTGCCTGCCGGATGTCCGGGCCGCCGCCCGGGCCTGCCGCTGCGCTGGTCCCGCTCGCCATCCGCTGCTGCATCAGACCCCAGGTGTAGTCGTCTATCTGACCGGTCGGCGTGATGCCGTTGTCGTCCTGAAACCGCTGGACGGCGCCGCGCGTCCCTGATCCGGCGATGCCATCTACGGCGCCGGTGTAGTAGCCCAGTCCGGAGAGGATCTGCTGGGCCCGTTGGATGCGGTCGGTTTCCTCGGCCCAGACGGATGCGCCGGCCGCCACGCACAAGGCGCTGCAGAGCAGGACGATCCGCCAAGCGCGGCCCAGGGCTCGGACGGGTCGAAGGATGCGATGCCGGGCTGCACGGTCAGTTTGCATGAATCGCGTCGTCCATCTTGCTGCGTTCCGAAGAGCGTCGTACGTCGCGCCGACGCTCGCTGTCGAGCCGATGAAACGCGATGCGCACGCGCAGGCCCGGCATGTTGTCCTCCAGGGTCAGCGGGGCCGCATGCAGCTTCGCCACTGCCGAAACCATCGCCAGGCCCAGGCCGTTGCCCTGGGTGGAGCGCGCCGGGTCGAGGCGGGCGGATCGCTGCAGGGCATAGTCGCGCTTGTCCGCCGGTATCCCCGTCCCATTGTCGGCCACGCAAAGGTCGATGCCGGTCTCATGCTGCTCGACCACCAGATCCACCCGTCGGCCTTCGCCGGCATATTTTATCGCATTGTCGATCAGATTTGCCAGGATCTGCATCAGCAGCTGTCGGTGGCCGCGGATCACCGCCCCGCTGCGGCTGCGGGAGATCAGCACCATTCCGGCATCCTCGACCGCCGGTTCGTAGAGCTCGGTCACTTCCTGGACCACGTCGTGCAGGTCGATCGGCTTCAGTTCGGATTGCAGCGCCCCGGTTTCGACCGTGGTGATGCTCAGCAATGCCGAGAAGACGCTCAGCAGGTCGTCCGCATCCCGGATCGCCAGTTCGACAGCGCTCCTGTAGTCGTCCAGGGTGCGGTCGTGGGTCAGCAACTGCTCGAGCCTTGCCTTGATCCGTGTCAGCGGGCTGCGCAGATCGTGCGCGATGTTGTCCGTGACGTCGCGCATCCCGCCCATCAGCCGTTCGATCTGATCCAGCATGGCGTTCAAATTTGACGACAATTCGTCGAACTCGTCCTGGGAGCCTTTCAGGGCGATCCGCTGATGGAGATCGCCCTGCATGATGCGCTCGGTGGTGCGGTTGATCGCCTCGACCCGTCCCAGCATCCGCCGGCTGACGAAGATGCCGCCGGCGAGGCCCAGGCTCAGGGTCAGGATCAGGAGCCAGCCGAAGGATTCCTGGAGCATGGTCTGCACCGCGACCCGCTCGTGCATGTCGCGGCCGACCAGCAGGCGGTAGCGCCCCGGTAACAGAACCGTCATCGCCTCGACCGGATGAACCACCTCCTGGCCGTCGTCGAGCCGCAGAATGTTGAAGCGGACCAGCCCGTCGATGTCCTCGGGCACGTCGGGCCAGGCATCCAGGTTGCCGGCCCGGACCGAGTAGTCCGGATTGGCGAGCACATAGATTCGGTCGCCGCGGATTTCGGGGGCGCTGCGCCGGCTGATCAGATCAGTGAAGTCGTCGATGTTGGCAAGGCTGGGATTCTCGACCAGCCCTTCCATCTCGGCAATCAGCGTATCGAGGGTCTGGCGCTCTACGAAGTTGAACGTGATCCAATAGACGAGGCCGACCAGGATCAGGGCCGATGTACCGAAGACCGCAATGTAGACCAGCGCGAGCCGAAACGCGGTCGTGCGGAATAATCTAGCCCTGAACGCTGAGCCGGTAGCCGGCGCCTCGGACAGTGTGGAGGATGGGGGCGTCAAATCCCTTGTCGACTTTCTGTCGTAGCCGGCTGATGTGGACATCGATGACATTGGTTTGCGGATCGAAGTGATAGTTCCAGACGCCTTCCAGCAGCATCGTGCGGGTCACCACCTGACCGGCATGCCGCATAAGATACTCCAAAAGCTGGAACTCGCGCGGCTGTAAATGGATGGTCTGGCCGCTGCGCTTCACGGTTCGCGCCAGCAGGTCCATCTCCAGATCGCCGACCGTCAGGTTGGTCGCCTCGGCTCCCGCCTGTTCGGAGCGCCGGATCAGGGCTTCGACCCGCGCCAGCAACTCGGAGAACGCGTAGGGCTTGGTCAGGTAGTCGTCGCCGCCGGCCCGCAGGCCCATCACCCGCTCGTCGACCTTGTCGAGCGCGCTCAGGATCAGCACCGGCGTGGTGCGTCCCTCGTCGCGGATCTTCGAGATGATGGTCAGGCCGTCGATGCCGGGCAGCATCCGGTCCACGATCATCGCATCGTAGCGACGGGCCAGCGCCATCGTCAGCCCCTCCTGCCCGGTGCCGGCCCGGTCGACCACATAACCGCACTCGCTCATCCCCTTGACGAGATGGGCCGCGGTCTCCTTGTCGTCCTCGATCACGAGCATGCGCATAAGCTATGTCTCCAGTCATTCCATACGGGTCGATTGAAGCGAATGGCAGGTGCTGACCGACAGGGAACGCCGGCGCCATACCTTGGCGCCAGCGTCGGCACCGTGGCCGACCATGCGGGTGGGGATGAATGGTCGGCCAATGCGTGTCATGGCGAAACCCTCAGGATGCCTCGATCGGGAGGGCGATGAAGCGGCGCGTGCCCTCGCGCTCCACCAGCAACGCAATCATCGCGTCGTCGTCACCTGCCTGCGCCGCAACGATTTCTGCCATCTGTTCCGGCGTCTCCACCTTTCGGCCGCCGATCGCCAGGATGACGTCGCCCACGCGCAGGCCGCTGCCTGCCGCCGACGAGCCGGGGGTGATGTCGGTAATCACCAGCCCGGTCATCTCCCCATTGGCGCCTTCCCATCCGAAGTCGGCGGCGGGCGCGACGGCGAGCCCGAGCTGGGCCACCGCGTCGCTCCCCTGCGAGGGTGCAGCGCTGCTCTGCTGCGTACTGGATTCGGTCTGTCCGACCGTCACCGCCAGGGTGATCGTCTCGCCTTCGCGCAGCACCTCCATCGGCACCTCCGCTCCAGGCTCCGTCATCCCGACGATTCGCGGCAGGTCGCGCATCCGGTTCACCGTCTGGCCATCGAAAGTGACGATCAGGTCGCCCACCTGGACGCCCGCCTGCTCGGCCGGCGTGCCGGGACGGACTTCCGCGACCAGGGCTCCAGTAGGCGAGTCCAGTCCGAGAGCCTCGGCAAGCTGGTCCGTCACCTGCTGGATCTGGACGCCGATGAAACCGCGCTCGACCACGCCGTCGACCATCAGCGACGCAATGACCGGCCGCGCGATGGCCGCCGGCACGGCGAAGCCGATGCCCACGCTGCCACGGCTTGGACTGACGATTGCAGTGCTGACGCCGACAACCTCGCCCCTGGTGTTGAACACCGGGCCGCCGGAGTTCCCCGGATTGATCTGGGCGTCGAACTGGATGTAGTCGTCATAGGGCCCGGAGTGCAAATCGCGGCCGGTCGCCGAGACGATGCCGGCGGTGACCGTGCCGCTGAGGCCAAACGGCCCGCCGACAGCCACCACCCAGTTCCCGATGCGCAACCCGTCGCTGTCTCCCCAGGTCACCGACGGGAAGTCCTCGTCGCTGTCGATCTTCAGCAACGCCAGGTCCGTGCTCGGGTCGGTACCGACAACGGTAGCTTCGTAGACGTCGCCGTCGGCCAGGGTGATCGACAGGATGTCGGCACCCTGGATCACATGGTTGTTGGTGACGACGTAGCCCTGCGGATCGATGATGAAACCGGAGCCGGACCCCATCACCGCCGGCGGCCGCTCGCGCTGATCGTCCGACCTGGGCCCCCCGGGGCCGAACGGGCCGAAGGGATCGAAACCGAAGGGATTTGGCGTGCCGCCGGGGCCGCCGCGGAACGGGCTGAAGACGCCGCTCTGCCGGGTTTCGACCGAGACGTGAACGACGGCAGGCAGCACCTGCTCCACCATGTCGGCGAAATCGGGGCCGATCGCCTGCGAATGCGCGGTACCGGCTGCGCCGAACAGGACCAGCGCAGCCGCGACAGGGACGCCGACGCGACGCACGCCGAACCGAAGTGAGTTCACCATGAGTGCTTCCTCATATGGGTTGGGATTGGTGCGTCAACTAGGACGAGTTTAAGGCGAAATTCAGGCTGAAACATGAAGAGTTGCTATCCGGATAGTGAACAGTTCGTTATCTTTAATCCTTTGGTCACAGAGGGAAGATGGAGCAGCGGCAAAGGCATTCCAGCCTTGCCGGTCAACTTGGCCGCGGCATGCGTTGACGGGCGGAATCGCTGACGAAGGGTCCGCAAACGGGCGGTGACCGTGTCAGTCGATATGCATTTCCCAGGACACGCGGTCACCGGGAGCGATACCCAGCCTGTCGCTGGCACCACCGTTGATCTCGAGCACGGCCCGCACCGGGCCGTTCGACGGCACCGGCGCCGTCGACAGCGGCACCGTGCGTTTGGCGATGTGGTGGATCACGCCGTCATCGTTGATGAACAGCATGTCGAGCGGCAGGTAGGTATTCTGCATCCAGAAGGAGGTTTCGCGCGGCGCCGGGTAGACGAACAGCATCCCTGCATCTGCCGCGAGCTGGGTGCGATACATCAGACCCAGGGCCATCTCCTGCGGGGTCGTCACCACCTCTACGGAGAACGCATGCGACCGACCCTCCGCGGTCTCGACCACGAGTGTCGCCTGTTCGGCGGCTGTCGCCGCCGGCGCGATTGCCAGCGCTGCATAGAGCGCCAGCAGGACCAGCAGGATCCGGATCGGGTGGGGCGCGATTCTCATTCTCGTCTCATAGCAGACTTGCCGCGGCGATGTGTCGAATCTCGTCCCGAATCGGGCCATTTCGTGGCAGATCGGCCAGGGTGGTGGTCCAGTGCGCCGGCGGGTTGCGTCCTGCCTGCCGGTGCCAGCTCAACGCCCGGAGCACCGCCTCGGCCTGCCCTGGCAGTCGCTCGGGAACTGGAACATGGTTGAGGACTGCCCAGACGCCTGCCCAGCATCGGGCGACGGACCATGGATTATACCCTCCCCCGCCAAGGGTCAGGCAGCGCGGCGCGAGGCCGGCCACCTGGGCGACCGCATACCACAGTGCGCGATTGGACAGCGACAGCTTGCTCATGGGGTCGTCTTCCAGGCCGTCTGCGCCGCATTGCAGCACCACGGCCGCCGGCCGCAGCCGCTCTCCCAGCGGCACCACCACCGTGTCGACCAGGAACCGCAACTCGCTGTCGTTGAAGCCGCGCGGCACCGGCAGGTTGCGCGCCATGCCGCCGGCCCGATCGTCGAGTGCGCCGCTGAACGGCCAGCGGCCATGCTCGTGGATGGACAGCGTCATCACCCGCTCGTCGTCCGCGAAGGCGTCCTGGACGCCGTCGCCATGGTGGGCGTCCACGTCGACGTAGTAGATCGGCGCCACGCCCTGATCGAGCAGACCGAGGATGGCCAGCACGGGGTCGTTGAAGTAGCAGAAGCCGCTGGCGCGGCCGGGACGTCCATGGTGGGTGCCGCCCGCCGGGCTGTAGACGACGCCGCCCTCGGCGAGGAGCCGCGCAGCCAGCAATGCCGCTCCGGATGCCGTCGCCGGCCGGCGGAACATCTCGGGAAATATCGGATTGTCGATGCGGCCGAGGTTGTACCGGCGCTGCACCTCCGGAGAGGCTTCCTGGGCGGCCTCGGCCGCGATGACTGCCGCGATGTAGTCCTCATCGTGGAATCGGGCGAGCTGGCCGGGTTCGGCCAGGGGACTGTCGAGATAGGCCTCGTCCGGCAGCCAGCCGAGGGCACGGCACAGGTCGATTGTCGATGACACCCGCGGGATCGCCAGCGGGTGGCGCGGGCCGTAGGAGGATTGCCGGTAGATTTCGCTGCCGATGAACAGCGGTCGCTTCAACGGGCCCGGACCGGCGGCTGCGGGCGGCGAAGGCTCCGTCGTCTCGCTCTTGCCATTTCCGCCGCGGGCATCCATGTTCTCGTCCTGCACTAGGGGGAGCCGCCGGCGCGGCTGAGAGGCTTCAGAGTGAAGCGACCCCTTGAACCTGATCCGGCTCGCACCGGCGTAGGAATAGTGGCGTTGAACACCGAAGTCGACCGACCACCCGGCATCCCAGGTCCGAAACGCCCTCGCAACGAGCCGACGGGCGCGCCGGGCGTCCACCTACGGGGCGCAGGCCTCGTCTACGACGACTCAGTGTTGTTCGACGATCTCTCGCTGACCCTCGCCCCTGGCACGTGGACCTGCATCCTGGGGCCGAGCGGCGTCGGCAAGACCAGTCTGCTCAGGATGATTGCCGGGCTGCAGCCCGGCGGCCGGGTTACCGACAGCGAAGGCGGGCCGATCAGCGGCCGGACGGCCTGGATGGCGCAGCACGACATGCTGCTGCCCTGGGCCCGTGCGGTGGACAATGTCCTGATCGGCGCGCGGCTGCGGGGGCAGCCTCGGGACCGTGGGCGGGCGCTGGAGTTGCTCGACAGGGTCGGGGTCGGCCATCGCGCGACGGCGCGCCCGGCGGAGCTCTCCGGCGGCGAGCGCCAGCGGGTGGCGCTCGCCCGGACCCTGATGGAAGACCGGCCCATCGTCCTGATGGACGAGCCTTTCTCCGCGCTCGATGCGGTGACCCGGGCCAATCTGCAGGATCTGGCTGCCGAGCTTCTGCACGGGCGCACGGTCCTGTTGATCACCCACGATCCGCTGGAAGCGCTGCGACTCGGCGACACGGTCCTGGTCCTGGTCGGCAAGCCGGCACGCTTCGAGCCGCCGATCATCCCGCCCGGCCAAACGCCGCGCCGGCTTGACGATCCGGCATTGCTGCGACTGCAGGCGACGCTGCTGGTCCAGCTTGCGGGCCGTGGGCCGATACCGGTGGCGCGGGCAGCGGGGGACGAACCGTGATGGCGGTGCTCCGCCCGCTGATCATCGCTGCGGTCCTGATCGGGTCCTGGCAGGCCTTCGTCGTGCTGACCGGCCAGCCGAACTACATCCTGCCGGCGCCGACCGCGGTGGCGGCCCAGATCGTCGCCCGCTTCGACATCCTGGTCGGCCATTTCGCCGTCACCGCCACCGAGATCCTCCTCGGCCTCGTCTGCGGGGCGGTGCTCGGTGCCGCGGCGGCGCTCACCCTCGCTTATTTCCGGGGCGCTCGGCAGTGGCTGCTGCCGCCGCTGGTAGTGAGCCAGGCGGTGCCGGTGTTCGCGCTGGCGCCGGTGCTCACACTCTGGGTCGGCTACGGGATCGCGTCGAAGATCGCGATGGCGGCCCTGATCATCTTCTTCCCGGTGACCGCCGCCTTCTTCGACGGGCTGCGGCGGACCGAGCCGGCCTGGCTCGACCAGGCTCGAGTGATGGGCGCCTCGCGCTGGCGCACGCTCAGGTACCTGCAGCTGCCGGCCGCCCTGCCCGCCTGTGCGTCCGGCCTGCGGGTGGCGGCGGCGTTCGCACCGATCGGGGCGATCGTCGGCGAATGGGTCGGCGCGTCGTCCGGGCTCGGCTACCTGATGCTGCACGCCAACGGCCGCGGCCAGGTCGACGTCATGTTCGCGGCTCTCGTGCTGCTCGCTGCCTTCTCGGTCGCCCTCTATTTCACGGTCGACCACGTCCTGCGCCGGCTGTTGCCCTGGCAGCCGGACCAGTGGGGCGGATCGCGGCTTGTCGCAACCACCCAGGGATAAGGACCAAGGGATGAACGGCAGACGATCGATAGGCGTCGCGGCGGCCCTGCTGCTCGCAACCGCACCGGCAGCGGCTCAGGACGAAATGACCGTCCTGCTGGACTGGTTCGTCAATCCGGACCATGCGCCGCTCGTCGTCGCCAGGGACCAGGGCTTCTTTGCCGACCATGACCTGGAAGTGACCCTGATCGCTCCAGCCGATCCCAACGACCCGCCGAAGCTGGTCGCAGCCGGCCAGGCGGAAATCGCCGTCGGCTACCAGCCGCAGTTGCACTTCCTGGTCAACGAGGCGATTCCGCTGGTCTGGGTCGGGACGCTGGTCGCCACTCCCCTGAACTCGATGCTGGTCCGCGCCGACTCGGACATCCACTCGGTGGCCGACCTGGCCGGCAAGCGGATCGGCTACTCGGTCGGCGGCGTCGAGGATGCGCTGGTTTCGGTGATGCTGGAGCGGCACGGGCTCGGCCTCGACGATGTCGAGATGATCAACGTGAATTTCGCGCTCGCCTCTTCCCTGATGTCGGGCCAGGTCGATGCCGTGATCGGCGCCTACCGCAACTTCGAACTCACCCAGATGGAGATCGAAGGCGTGCCGGGCCGCCCGTTCCATGTCGAAGAGGAGGGCGTGCCGAGCTATGACGAGCTCATCTATCTCGCCCGGCCGGATTTCGGCGACGACCCCCGCCTCGACCGCTTCCTTCAGGCGGTGACCGAAGCGACCCAGTTTGTCGTCAACCATCCCGAGGAAAGCTGGGAGATGTTCATTGCCGCCTATCCCGAACTCGACGACGAGTTGAACCGCCGTGCCTGGTTCGACACGATTCCGCGCTTTGCCTTGCGGCCCGCCGCGCTCGACCGCGGCCGCTATGCCCGGTTCGCCGACTTCCTCGCCGAACAGGGTCTGATCGACCCGCCGCCGCCGGTCGACAGCTATACCGTGGTCGTCCACTGACGTCGGGCACGGTCGGACACGGGTGAATGGGGCCACGTTTGCAAACAGCCCGACCGGTGGCTAGTGTCCTGCGGTTGCCGGTCCGACGGACCTTGAGAAGCGAGGCGGCATGACCATCAAGACGATCCTGGTCCACTTGGCGAACGACGCTGGCCACCGGGCCCGACTCGAAATGGGGCAGGTGCTGGCCCGTCAGTTCCGCGCCCATCTGGTGCTGCTTTACATCACCACGCCGATCCACCTGCCGGCCGGTGCGGCGGGACGGGCAGCCTCGGCCGTCTTTCTCGAGGATGCCAAGGAGCGCGCGACTGCGCGGGCGGCAGAGATCGAGCGGGAGATGCGCGGCGCCGACATGGGGCCGGAGGTCTCCTGGGAATTCCGCCTCGACCACGGCGAGCACATCCCTGTCCTCACCGAATACTCCCACTACGCGGACCTGGCCATCGTCGGCAAGACCCCCGAGGGAGAGGCGATCGACCTGGTGATGCTGCACCGGCCCGACGACCTGCTGCTGTGCTCCGCCTGCCCGATCCTGGTCATGCCGCCAACCGAGACCGCGCCGGACCTGAACGGTCCGGTTCTGGTGGCCTGGAAGTCCGGGAAGCAGGTGGCGCGCGCGGTGCACGGGGCATTGCCGCTGCTGGTGGCGGCGCCGAAGGTCTACGTGCTGCCCGCCCGGCGCAAGGGTGGCCTTGAAACGCCCGGGATCGTTCTCGGCGAGTATCTTGCCCGCCACGGCGCGAAGGTCGAGGTGCTGCCCGAGGACAACGATCGCGGCGAGCCTGGCCAGCGCATCTGCTACCAGGCGCGCGCGTTGGACTGCCGTCTGATGGTGATGGGCGCCTACGGGCGCACCCGCCTCAGCGAACTGCTCTTCGGCGGCACCACACGTTACGTGCTCAACAACATGGACCGTCCCGTCCTGCTGGCGAACTAGAGACGCTGCAACAGGGCCCGACCACGCGGCGAGAGCCTATAGCCGACCTCGAGGCTCTCGGTCAGGCCCAGGTCCTTGAGCTTGCGCACGTTCTGCTTGAAAGCCGCTTTGTCCAGGCCCGAAGCCGCGGCGAGCGCCTGAGCTCGCACACCCGGCCGGAGGGCTATGAGTTCCAGCACGGGGCGCGTCCAAGGGAAGCGCTGATCGAGACGATCCAGCTTTGCCCGCAGAGTGGCGACCGTCACCGCGTCGAGGTCAGCCTGTTCGCGCAGCGCAACGCGCGGATCCTCGCCCTCCAGGCGCAACGCGATTCGGTAGAGGCGACGGTGTGCGTCGTCGGCGGGCAGCGTGTCGAGCAGTTCGGTGCGTGAGACGAAGCCGGCTGCCCGTGCATCGGTCTCGCTGACCTGTTCGGGCGACACCTCGTCCAGCGCCGCCACCGCAAGCAGGCCGATGCGGGTCCGCAGGGTGCCCCCAGCCTTCACGGTGGGACGGCGCCAGTGCCGGAACACGAGCCCGCCGCCTCGGTCCGCGATCCGTTGGAGTTCGATCCGGTTCAGCAGCATCGGAGCGCCCTCGGTCCCGCCGCCGGCTACAGAAAGAAGATCAGCGTCAGCAGGACAAACAACGGCATCAGCAGACCGACCGACCAGATCATGTAGCCGAAGAAGCTGGGCATCGGAATGCCGCGGTCGGCAGCGATTGAACGGACCATGAAGTTCGGCGCATTGCCGATATAGGTGACGGCCCCCATGAACACAGCTCCTGCCGAGATCGCCAGCAGGGTGCTGCTCATCTCGCCCATCAACTGCTGGGCGTCACCGCCTGCGGTGTTGAAGAACACCAGATAGGTCGGGGCGTTGTCGAGGAAGCTGGAGAGGATTCCAGTGAGCCAGAAATAGGCGGCGTCGACGGGCGCGCCCTGGCTGTCGCTGACCGCCCGCACGACCCCGCCCAGGGCGCCTGCCTCGCCGGCTTTCAGGATGGCGATGACCGGCACGATGGTCACGAAAATCGCAGCGAAGAGCTTGGCCACCTCCACAATCGGGAACCAGGTGAACCCGTTGGCCCGCCGGCTCTGATTCTGGGTCAGCAACAGGGACAGGAAGGCGATGCCGACCAGCAGCAGGTCCCGGACCAGGTTCTGCAGCTCGACCTGCACATGGTAGACGTCGAAGCTGATCCCCGGGCGCCAGATGCCGCTGAGCAGCACTGCGCCGACGACGCCGCCGAGCAGCAGGATGTTGACCTTGCCCTCGAGCCCCAGATGGGAGAACTCCTGAGCCGCCTCGTCGAGATCGTCGCCGACCCCGGGCGCATTTCCCTTGCCTTCGCGACGGTAGAGCACGCTGTCGATCCCCGCGTAGAGCGCGAGCAGGGCAACGGAGAGGAATAGCATCGGCAGCAGCATGTGTTCGGCGGGCCAGAAAAAGCTGACGCCCTTGAGAAAGCCGAGGAACAGCGGCGGATCGCCCAGCGGAGACAGCGAGCCCCCGATGTTGGCCACCAGAAAGATGAAGAACACGACGGTGTGGACCCGGTATCGCCGGCCTTCGTTGGCGTTCAGCAGCGGCCGGATCAGGAGCATGGCGGCGCCCGTGGTCCCCATCCAACTCGCGATCACCGTGCCGAGCAGAAGGATTCCGGTATTGACCGCCGGCGTGCCCTTCAGGCTGCCCGTCAGGCGCACGCCGCCGGCCACGGTGAACAGCGAAAACAGCAGGATGATGAAAGGGATGTATTCCAGGAGCGCGACATGGATCAGCTCGTAGACAGCGAGGTCGAGTCCATGGGCGATCATGAACGGGATCAGGAAGGCGAAGGCCCAGACCGCGCAGACCTTGCCGAAGTGATGGTGCCAGAAGGTGGGCGCTACGAGCGGAAACACCGCGATCGACAGCAGGACGCCGACGAAGGGAATGCTCCAGAGCAGGCCGAGCGCACCGCCGTCGAGGTGCGGGGACCCTTCCTCGGCCGCCCGCGCGATGGCCGGGACGAACAGGATGCACGCGGCGGATGGCAAGGCGAAAAGCCGGCGGCCCAGGGCGCGCGTCAAGGGTCGAACGATGGCCATGGGCCCCCCAGCGGTGATGGACGGAGTATCGATCGAATGATGTCGGCGTTATAGGGCTCGGCTGCCACTTGCGCCAAGATGAACGCGCGAGTACGAGCCCTCTCAGGCACCCACGCGGCCGGCGCCGGTTGACGGCCATGCGCTCATTCCCGTTAGATGCTGGAAAAGTCAACACATGGGAGGACAGGACATGATCGATCGCACGCTGAGGTCGGTGGCGGCATTGCTCGCCGCCGGAGCGGTCACGGTCTCGGCCGGCGCGCAAGCGCAGGCTCAGGACGAGGAGCAATCCTACATCCTGGCGACCGCGACCACCGGCGGAACCTATTATCCGGTTGGCGTCGCCATCGCCACGCTGATCAAGATCAAGCTCGAGCCGACGATGAACTTCACCATGTCGGCGATCAGCTCGGCGGGCTCCGGCGAGAACATTGCGCTGATGCGCGACGGGGATGTCGACTTCGCCATCCTACAGGGACTGTACGGCGCCTGGGCCGCGGACGGCAGCGGCGACTACGCCGAGCAGGGTCCGCAGACCTATCTCCGCTCCGTCAGCATGCTGTGGCAGAACGTCGAGCATTTCGTCCTGTTGAGCGACCTGGCGGAGACCGGGACGATCGAGGATCTTGGTTCGATCGGCGACGGCAGCTTCGCCATCGGGCGGCAGAACTCCGGCACCTGGGGCTCGGGGATGACGATCCTCACCAACCTCGGCATCGATACCGACGCCATGGATCTCGTCGATTCCGGAGGCTACACCTCCACGGTCGAGGCGCTGCAGAACCGCAACATCGTCGGCGCCAACATCCCGGCCGGCGTTCCGGTGAGCGCCATCACCAGCGCGATGGCGACGATGGGCGGCGACGTGATGGTACTCGATTTCACCGACGAGCAGATGGAGCGCGCCAACGGCGACTACACGCTGTGGACCCGGTACGAGATCCCGCCTGAGACATATCCGGGCCAGACCGAGCCGATCAACACCATCGCCCAGGCCAATTTCCTGGCGGT
>JBHJOG010000087.1:0-25188 GCA_050329975.1 Alphaproteobacteria bacterium
CAGCCTCGGCGTCGCGGTCATTGCTCGACCGGGCGAGCTGCGCGTCCTGGTCGATCGGGGCTGCCGCGCCGTCGGTTGCGAGCGGCTGAGAGTCCTCCGGACCGTCGTCGCGCCGCCGCCTGCGTCGGCCGCCGCGCCGTCCGCGCCGGGACTTTGCCGCTGGTCCGCCATCCTCGCCGGTGCGCGCATCGGCCCCGGCCTCGGAGTCGCGTTCGTCGCTCTCGCCGCCATCCTCATCGGAGCCGGCGGGCTCGGCTGCGATCGACCGAGGCTCTTCAGACCCCGCGTCGGGATAGTCACCATCCGCCTGCAGCTCCTCGCCGGCCGGCGCTTCGGTCCCGTCTTCCCGGCGCCCGCGCCGGCGCCTGCTGCGTCGGCGGCGGGGACGACCCTTGCCGTCGTCGCCGTCGGCGGCGGCCCGCGCCTCATCCTGCTCGGCAGGCTCGGCTGCCACGTCCTCTTCCTCGTGGACCAGATCCTCTTCGTCCACCTGCTCATCCTGCTCGTCGTCCGCCGCGCGGGCGGCCAGGTCGGCGCCGCGCAGCTGGCTGATCTCGGCCGCGGAGCGCTCGACCAGCCGCTCGATATGGAAGTCGGGCGCGATCAGCGTGTCGTCGGTGGCGACGCTGACGCTGAAGCTGTAGCGCTGCTCCGAGGCGATGATCGCCCCGCGCTTCTGGTTCAGCAGGTAGAGCGCGATCCCGGTTGGCACGTAGAGCTGGACCGCAGCGCTGCGCCGGCTCAAGCCTTCTTCCTCGATGCCGCGCAGAGCCTGCAATGCGCTCGACTCGGTCGAACGGATATGACCCGCCCCCTTGCAATGGGGGCAGATCTGGCTCGACGCCTCGATGATGCTGGGCCGGAGCCGCTGCCGCGACATTTCCAGAAGCCCGAAGGCGCTGATCCGGCCGAGCTGGATGCGCGCCCGGTCGCCGCGCAGCGACTCCTTCAGCTTGCGCTCCACCGCGGTGTTGTTGCGGCTCTCTTCCATGTCGATGAAGTCGATGACGATGAGGCCGGCGAGGTCGCGCAGCCGGAGCTGGCGCGAAACCTCCTGGGCGGCTTCCAGATTGGTCTTCAGCGCGGTCTCTTCGATGTGCCGCTCGCGGGTGGCGCGGCCCGAGTTGACGTCGATCGACACCAGCGCCTCGGTCGGGTTGATCACGAGGTAGCCGCCTGACTTGAGGCGCACGGTGTTGGAGTGGATCTCGTCGAGCTGGCTTTCGACCTGGTACTGCTGGAACAGCGGCACCACGTCTTCCTTGTAGCGCTTGACCCGGGCCGCGTGGCTCGGCATCAGCATGCGCATGAAATCCTTGGCGGTGCGGTAGGAGGCCTCGCCGTCGACGATCACCTCGTCGATGTCGCGCGAATAGAGGTCGCGGATCGAGCGCTTGATCAGGTTGCCTTCCTCGTGGATCAGGGCGGGCGACACCGATTCCAGCGTGGTCTGGCGGATCTGTTCCCACAGCCGCATCAGATATTCGTAGTCGCGCCGGATCTCGGCCCGGCTGCGCTCGGAGCCGGCGGTGCGCACGATGACGGCCATGCCGTCGGGAATCTCGAACTCGTCGAGGATCGCCCGCAGCCGTTTGCGGTCGGCCGGGTTGCTGATCTTGCGCGAGACGCCGCCGCCGCGCGCGGTATTCGGCATCAGCACACAGTAGCGGCCGGCGAGCGACAGGTACGTGGTGAGCGCCGCGCCCTTGTTGCCTCGCTCTTCCTTGGTGACCTGCACCAGCATGATCTGCCGGCGCTTGATCACCTCCTGGATGCGGTAGTTGCGCAGCATCCGAAGGCGGCGGCGCTCGCGGTCGATGTCCTCGTCCTCGTCGCCGCCGACGGTCTCGACGTTGCGCTCGTCGTCGTCGCCGCGCCGGTCCCGGAGGTCGACGCGCTCGCCGCCGTCATCCTCGGCGCCGTCCTCGCGGCCGTCGGGGATCGCCTCGATGGTGACCGCCTCGCCGTCGGCGTCGGCCAGGGCACGTTCGGCGGGGCTCTCCCCGGCCTCGACCGTGTAGTCGCCGTCCGAGTCCGAGCCGAACAGCTTCTCTCGGTCCGCTACCGGAATCCGGTAGTAGTCGGGATGGATCTCGTTGAAGGCCAGGAAACCGTGGCGGTTGCCGCCGTAGTCGACGAAAGCCGCCTGCAGCGAAGGCTCGACCCGGGTGACCTTGGCTAGGTAGATGTTGCCTTTGATCTGCTGCTTGCTGGCCGTCTCATAGTCGAACTCTTCCAGCCGGTTGCCGCTGACGATCACCACACGGGTCTCTTCCGGGTGGGATGCGTCGATTAACATGCGTCGCGCCATAAGCGTGTGTCTCCGTGCGCGCCGCGCGTGAAAGGTCCGCGCGCGCGTCAAATGTCGACCGCAGCAAGGGCGTGCCGCCGACGGTCCGCGGCGTGGGGCGCCGTAACGAACTGCCGCAACGGCACCGCTGGGTCGGTGCGTCGAGGATGTCGGATGCGATTGTGACGTAACGTGTCATCGCACTCTGCCAATTGCCCGCACAGTCGGTGCGGGCGCGGTCCCGGTGGGACCGGAAAAATCGAAAGCGGGCCGCGACGAACGGTCTTGGCACGCCGATCTGACTCGTAGCCGGGCACGATTGCCTGTCTCGCACAGCACAGGCGTGTCGAGTTGACGTCACACGCCCGCATATGCTGTGGGCACTATACCACCCAGCGGCGCAACCATACGCTGACGGTCGCAGCCGGACAATAGAAAACCCGTGAGCAAAATGCCACGCCCCGCGGGCGATCTCCGGCCAGCCGTGCTTTTCACCGCGCCCGCTGCCGCGGCGTCTGCTATGAAGGAACTGCTGAAATGATTTTAAGCCCTTAGCAGTCGGTTCTTATGAGAGCAGGCGAACCTGATCGATCCGCACGGCAACCCGGACGCCGTTGCATACGGACGATCGGTTTGGCCGGGATTGTCGCGATCGGGCTAGCGATCCTCCTGCAGATCGGAGCCGTCCGCGCGGAGCCGGAGGCGACCGGCGCCCGGCTCAGCCTGCATCCCGGCTTCACCCGGCTGACCGTCGATCTCAGCGAGCCGGTCGCCGTAGAGGCGTTCCTGCTCGAGGCTTCGCGCCAGGTGGTGATCCGCATGCCGTCGCTCCACTGGCGGCTGCCGGCACGGGCCGACACCGCGCTCGGCGCGGTGCTCGGCTTTGCGGCCGAGCCGGCCGGGCTGGGCACCTGGCGGCTGGTGATCGACGTCAACCGCGAGGTGCTGCTGCGGCGCGCCGTGGTCGAGGCCGTCGGCGCAGCCGGTGCGGCCGGGGAAGGACACCGCCTGGTGGTCGAGCTTGCCGACCCCGACCTGCCGGTCCCCGAGAGCGTGCATCCTACCGTCGAGCAACTGACGGCCCCTGCCAACCCGTTCCTTCCCGAGCGGTTGAACGGCCCGCGGGTGATCGTAATCGATCCGGGTCATGGCGGACGCGACGGCGGAGCGTCCGGCATCGCAGGCGCGCTTGAGAAGGAGATCGTACTTGCCGCCTCGCTGGCGTTGCGCGACGCGCTGGAGGTCTACGGCAACTACAAGGTTCTGCTGACGCGCGAGGACGACACCTACCTGGCGCTGGACGAGCGGTCAGACTTCGCAGTCCGGGTCAACGCCGACCTGTTCGTCTCCATCCACGCCGATGCCTATCACAGCACGGTCGCGCGCGGCGCCTCGGTCTACAGCCTGTCCGGCCTGGCGTCGGACCGCCAGGCGGCCGCGCTCTCGGGCGGCGCAGGACGCGCCGTCCTGCTGGCGGACATCGGCTACGGCGATCAGGACGGCACGGTCGGCGACATCCTCCTGGACATGATGATGGACGTGACGACGGTCGAATCGGCGCGGCTGGCCGAGATCGTGGTCGTCGAGATCGGCCGCTCCGCGCGCCTGCTCGACAACAGCCATCGTCTCGCCGGCTTCCACGTGCTCAAGGTGCCGCATACGCCTGCGATCCTGGTCGAGCTCGGCTACCTGTCCAATGCGCTCGATGCAACCGACCTGCAGAATGCCGCCTACCGCCAGATGCTTGCGGAGGCCATCGCGAGTGGTATCCACCGCTACATGTCCAGCGATGCACCGGCGCGGCAAGCCGTCACCCTGGGCGCGGCTCCCCTGGACAGTCCTGCCGCAGAAACGCCATAGTGCGCCGCGCATGATCGCCCCCAGGATTCGGCCAGCGTCCCCGGCAGGACGCGAGGGCCGGCATGGGGCTGGATGGCCAGGACCGGGCCGGTCTTGTGCCCGTGGAACACGCCGCCATCAGCGCGGGAACAGGAACGCGAGGCGCCATGCTCTGGCGACTGACGAAATGGACGGTCGGTATCGTTGCGACCTTCATGCTGCTCGGCATGGTCGGAGCCGTGTTCACGGTCTGGCACTTCAGCAAGGACCTGCCCGACGCGCGGCAGCTGCGCGACTATGCTCCGCCGGTGACGACCAGGATCTACGCCGCCGACGGCCAACTGGTCGGCGAGTTCGCCGAGCAGAACCGCATCTTCATCCCGATCGACCAGGTGCCCGAGCGGGTCGTCGAAGCCTTCATCGCCGCCGAGGACCAGCGCTTCTTCGAGCACACCGGTGTCGATTTCCTGGGCATCCTGCGGACGGTCAGCGGCCACCTGCTGCGCGGCGAGCGGCTGGTCGGCGCCTCGACTATCACCCAGCAGGTGGCGAAGAATTTCCTGGTCGGCGACGAGCACTCGGTCGAGCGCAAGATCCGCGAGGCGATCCTCGCCTTCCGCATCGAGGAGCTGTTCAACAAGGACCACATCCTCGAGCTCTATCTGAACGAGATTTACATGGGCCGCGGCACCTACGGGGTGGCGTCGGCGGCGCTCAACTATTTCGGCAAGGCGCTGAACGAGCTGACGGTGGCCGAGGTCGCCTTCCTCGCGGGCCTGCCGCAGGCGCCGAGCAATTTCGAACCCGAGCGCAACAATGAGCGGGCAGTGCGCCGGCGGGACTATGTGATCGGCCGCATGCTGGCGGACGGATATATCACCGGCGAAGAGGCGGAGATCGCCTATGCGACGCCGCTCGAGGCGATCCGCCGCGACCCGTTCGACCTGGTGCCGGCCGATTTCTTCGTCGAGGAGGTGCGGCGCGAGCTGATCTCCGAATATGGCAGCTCGGGCCTCTACCGGGGCGGGCTCTCGGTTCGCACGACGCTCGATCCGGAGCTGCAGCGCCACGCCGACAATGCCCTGCGATTTGGGCTTATCGAATACGACCGGCGCCATGGCTACCGCGGCCCGATCGCGGTGATGGAGAATTTCGACGGCTGGCCGGACCAGCTCGCCGCCATCGGGCAGCCTGAGGGCGCCGGCGACTGGCAGCTGGCCGTCGTGCTGGAGATCGAGGGCGAAGTCGCCCAGCTCGGTTTCGCCGACCGCCGCCGCGGGCTGATCGGCATGCCGGGTGTCGAGTGGGCCCGGCCATGGCGGGAAAACCAGCAGGTCGGCAACCCCCCGAGCCGGGTGACCGACGTGCTCGCCAAGGGCGACGTGATCCTGGTCTCCCCGCGCGATGCCGAGGCAGTCGCCGCCTATGACGCCGCCTTCGCCCGCCGGGCCGCCGCCCAGGAGGGCGACGAGGAGGTGGTGCTGCCCGACCCGCCGCCCTACCGGCTCGAACAGATCCCGGACATCGGCGGCGGCATCGTGGTGATGGACCCGCACACCGGCCGCGTGCTCGCCATGTCGGGCGGCTACGACTACGAGATGAGCGAGTTCAACCGGGCGACCCAGGCCCAGCGCCAGCCCGGCTCCGCGTTCAAGCCTTTCGTCTACCTCGCAGCACTGGACGACGGCTTCACACCCGCCTCGATCGTGCTCGACACGCCGTTCGTGCTCGACCAGGGGCCGGGGATGGCGCAGTACCGGCCCGGTAACTATTCGGGCCAGTACTACGGCCCGCTGACCCTGCGCGTCGGGCTGGAGAAGTCCAGGAACCTGATGACGGTGCGGCTCGCCTACACCGTCGGCATGGACCGGATCTCGCAATATGCACGCCTGTTCGGCGTCGACGACAACATGCAGCCCTATCTGTCGATGGCGCTCGGCGCCGGCGAGACGACCGTACTGCGGATGGTCGGCGGCTACAGCCAGATCGTCAACGGCGGCCGTCACATCACGCCGACTTTCATCGACCGCATCCAGGACCGCTACGGCTATACGCTGCCGCAGTCGCGTCAGGACCAGCGGGTCTGCACAACCTGCGCGGCCGAAAGCTACGACGGCGGCTCGATGCCGATCCTGCCCGATGGCCGGCAGCAGATCGCCGATCCGCGCACCACGTTCCAGGTCGTGCACATGCTGCGCGGGGTGGTGACCCATGGGACCGCCGGCCGGCTCGGTGCGGCGCTGCCGGGCATTCCGATCGGCGGCAAGACCGGGACGACCAACGACGAGAAGGACGCCTGGTTCATCGGCTTCACGCCCGACATGGTGGTCGGCGCCTATGTGGGCTTCGACCAGCCGCGCCACCTCGGCCCCGGAGAAGCAGGCGGCCGCTCTGCCATGCCGATCGTTCAGAGCTTCTTTGAGCAGGCGCTGGCCGGCACCGACCCGGTCGATTTCCGAGTGCCGGAGGGCCTGGTGTTCGTCTCGGTCGACCGCGACACCGGGCTGGCCAGCACCAGCGGCAACACCGTCTACGAGGGTTTCATTCCCGGCACCGAGCCGACCGAGACCCAGCACTCGCCGCGCAGCTCCGTTGTCGAGGTTTCGGCCACCGGCGGTGCCACTGCCGACGACATCCTGACCGGTTCTGGCGGGCTGTACTGACGATTGCCCGCGAGGGGGTCGTGCAAGACAGCGACCAGGGCTGGCGGCGCACGATCGACGGGATCGACGTGCGCTTCGTGCCGGCGACCGAGAGCACGCAGGACGACCTGCGGGCGCTGATCGGTGAGGGCGCACCGCACCTGACGATGGTCACCGCCGGCGAGCAGCGGAAAGGGCGCGGGCGGTCCGGCCGCAGCTGGGTATCGCCGCCGGGCAACCTCTATACCTCCACGCTGCTGCGGCCGCAGCCGGGCTGGAGTTCGCCGCTGCACGTCGCCTTCGTCGCCGCGCTGGCGGTGGCCGAGACGGTCGAGGCCTTTGTCGGCGCGCGGGCGGCGGTGCAGATCAAGTGGCCAAACGACGTGCTGGTCTACGGCGGCAAGATAGCCGGCATCCTCCTGGAGACCGGCAATGCGCGGCTGATCGACGGCGCGCTTGCGGTCGACTGGCTGGTGCTCGGCGTCGGGATCAACGTGGCGTCGCGGCCGGAGACCGGCCTCTACCCGACGATGTGCCTGGCCGATTTCGGCGTGCCGGCGCCAGATGTCGATGCGGTGCGTGCCCGTTACTGCACGGCCCTGGTCTGGCAGCTGGATGCCTGGGAGCGCAGCGGCTTTTCCGACGTGCGCCGCCGCGTGCTCGCCCTGATGGCGGGCCTCGGCGAGGAGGTTTCTGTCCGGCTCGGCGGCGGGGCCGACGCCCAGGTCAGCGGCCGGTTCATCGACCTGGACCAGGACGGGGCGCTGGTGCTGGAGACCGCGGCGGGGCGGCGGACCATCACCGCCGGCGATGTTTTCCTCGCCGGGGCCGAGAACCCGGGCGGCACGACAGGCCCGGTTGCCTGAAGTCTCGCTCGGTGCCTATAGTCCGCGCCCATCCGGACCCCGCTGCACTTGGAGGATACCCCATGCGTGCCGAACTTGCGGCCCTTGCCGATGACATCAAGCAGTCGCTGGAACTGCTGAGGAGGCGTCTTTGACCCGGCTGTTGCCGAACGACGCCTGGAAGAGCTGAACGCGCTCACCGAGAATCCCGATTTCTGGAGCGATTCCGCGCGCGCGCAGGCGGTGATGCGCGAGCGCATGGCGCTGGAGACATCGCTCGGTGTGGTCCACACCCTCGCCGGGCAGCTCGAGGACGCACTGACGCTTGCCGAGCTAGGCGAGGCGGAGGATGACGAGGATAGCATCAGGGAGGCCGAGGGCCAGCTGCGCACGCTGCGCGACGTCGCCCAGGCGCACGAGCTGGAGACGCTGCTGTCCGGCGAGGCCGACAGCAACGACTGTTACCTGGAGATCCATGCCGGGGCCGGCGGCACCGAGGCCCAGGACTGGGCGCAGATGCTGGTCCGGCTCTACACCCGCTGGGCCGAGCGCAAGGGTTACAAGGTCGAGTATCTGGAAGAGAGCCCCGGCGAGGAGGCCGGCATCAAGTCGGCGACCCTGCAGATCAGCGGCCACAACGCCTATGGCTGGCTGAAGACCGAGAGCGGCGTGCACCGGCTGGTCCGCATCTCGCCGTTCGACAGCCAGGCTCGGCGCCACACCAGCTTCGCCAGCGTCTGGGTCTATCCGGTGATCGACGAGACGATCGAGATCGATGTCGAGGACAAGGACGTCCGCATCGACACCTTCCGGGCCTCGGGCGCCGGCGGCCAGCACATCAACAAGACCGACAGCGCGATCCGCATCACCCACCTGCCGACCGGCATCGTCGTGCAGTGCCAGAACGACCGCAGCCAGCACCGGAACCGCGCCACCGCGTGGGAGATGCTGAAGGCGCGGCTCTACGAGCGCGAACTGCAGCTGCGCGAGGACGCGGCCGCCGCCACCAACGCGGCCAAGAGCGACATCGGCTGGGGCAGCCAGATCCGCTCCTATGTGATGCAGCCCTATCAGATGGTGAAGGACCTGCGGACCGGCGTCGAGACCGGTAACATCCAGGCGGTCATGGACGGCGAGATCGACCGCTTCCTGGAGGCGAGCCTCGCCGGCCAGGTCGGGACGGGCGACGGGGCGGCGGCGGAGGTGTAGACCCTCGCTGCCGCCCAGCAGCGGGCGCCGGTCATACCCATATCACCTGATCGGTGAACTGCAGGCGCTCGATGTCGACCAGGGTGTCTACGCCCTCGACCGAAGTGACGGTGACCGTGGCGCCCTGGATGCTGATCGCGTAGTGGACCCGCGGCAGCAGGAACAGCGCGGTGTCGGTGCCGGAGCCGCCGTGCAGGTAGTCGTCTCCGGCGCCGCCGAACAGCAGGTCGTCGCCGGCCCCGCCGAGAATGCTGTCGTCGCCGCCATCGCCATGGAGGGTGTCGTCGCCGCCGCCGCCGACCAGGGTGTCTCGGCCATTGCCGCCGAACATCAGGTCGCTGTGCCGACCGCCGCGAATGAAGTCGGCGCCGTCTCCGCCGTAGAGGGTGTTGTACCCGTCGCCGCCGAAGATTTGGTCGTTGCCGGCGCCACCGTAGATCAGGTCGGCACCGTTGCCGCCGTCCAGGTGGTCGTGGCCGGCCCCGCCATAGAGCGTGTCGGCGCCGCCGTTGCCGGTGAGCCAGTCGTTGCCGTCGCCGCCCTCGATCACGTCGTCGCCGTCGCCGCCGCCGATGAAGTCGTTGCCGCTGCCGCCGAAGAGCGTGTCGCGGCCGGCGCCGCCCAGGATGTAATCGTTGCCGGACTCGCCGTAGATGATGTCGTCACCCTGCTCCCCGTAGAGAGTGTCGTCGCCGGTGCCGCCCCAGATCCGGTCGTTGCCTTCGTCGCCCCAAACGGTGTCGCTGCCCGAGCCGGCATAGACGGTGTCGTGGTGGACGCTGCCGTAGATGGTGTCGTTGCCGGAGAAGGTCTCGATCACCGGCGCCGACCACTGCAGGCCGCCGAAGCTGGGGCTGTCCATGTCGACGATGTCGTCATAGGCGAACAGCACCTCGGCGAAGGCTTGCCCGCCGGCCTGGTAGGCGTCCTGGATGCCGCTCGCAGAGAAGCCCTCGAAGACGATCGCCAGCACATCGTCCTCGGTAATCGGCAGCGTGAGGGAGGATAGCCACAAGACGTTGGTGACGACCCCCGATGCCGCGCCGTTCTCGTCGAAGGTGATCGGATCCTCGCCGAGGAAGACAGTGTAGCTGCCGTCGGTGTTCCGGTAGGCCCAGCCGTTGAAGATCGGCGAGACGGTGCCGTAAGGGATTTCGTCGAGGATCGCGTTCGGGTCGATCACGTCCTTCCATGGTTGGCGGAAATAGGTCCCGTCAAAGTAATTGACCTCTGCCATCGCCCTGTCTCCTCGGTCTGAGGTTGGGTGGATGGTGGTAGGTCGTACCGTCCGGGCACCGGGTTCACGCCTGGGGCAGGAATGCGGCAGGCAGCGCCTGCGCCTCAGAGAGCCGGCCGGGCCGCGGGGACCAGGGTCAGCTCCACTTTCTCGCGCAGCCTGAGCACGGTGGCCGGACAGGGGACGCCGATGCGGTCGGCGGTGAGTCCGCGGTGGAGGGTGTCGATGCCGGCGACCGGCTTGCCGTCGAAGGCGACGAGGATGTCGCCGACCTGCAGACCGGCGGCGGCGGCCGGGCTGCCGGGTTCTATTCCGGCTACGCGGACGCCGGCCTCGCCGTCGAGCAGATGGTAGCGGACGGTGCGGCGGCCGAGCGGCACGGTCTCGCCGGCGACGCCGATGTAGCTGCGCCGGACCCGGCCGTGGCGGATCAGTTCGGTGACGACGAAATGGGCCGTATTGCTGGCGATGGCGAAGCACAACCCCTGTGCCGCGCGGATGATTGCCGTGTTGATGCCGATGATCCGGCCCCGGCTGTCGACCAGCGGCCCGCCGGAGTTGCCCGGGTTGAGCGCGGCGTCGGTCTGCACGATGTCGTCGATCAGCCGCCCGGTGCGGCCTCGCAGCGACCGGCCGAGCGCGCTGACCACGCCGGCGGTGACGGTTGCCTGGAAGCCGTAGGGATTGCCGATGGCGATCGCGAGCTGACCGACGCGGATGCCGGTCGAGTCGGCGAACCCGGCATGGGACAGGCCGTCGCCGTGCAGACGCAGCACGGCAAGGTCGGAATCCGGGTCGTCGCCGACCGGATAAGCGGTGAGCACGCGCCCGTCGGAGAGGGTGGCGGTGACGGAGGTCGCGCCGTGCACGACATGGCTGTTGGTCAGCAGGAAGCCGTCCGGGGTGAAGATGACGCCGGAGCCGGTGCCGGCGGGAGTTTCGGCCGGCCGGTCGGGCTGGCGGCGGAAGGCGACGAGGTGGACGACCGCCGGCGCGACCCGGTCGACGGCGTCGGTGACCGCGCGGGAATAGGCGTCGAGCAGCGCGGCGTCGTCGGTGTCGGAGGGCCGCGGCGGATCGGACACGGCGGTATTGTCGTCGAGGATGAACTGCGGGACTGCGCCCATTGCCGGAACCCCTGAACAGAGTGGGGCGGTGATGTCGTGCGGCGACCGGGCGAAATCAAGATGCGCGCTCAGATCCAGCCGGCAAGCTCGCGGCGGACCAGTGCGGCGAGGGCATCGATGTGGGGCAGGCTGGCGTTGAGGCAGGGGATGGCAGTGAAGTGGGTGCCGCCGGCGGCGAGGAAGGTCTCGCGGCCGCGAATGCCGATTTCCTCCAGCGTCTCGACGCAGTCGGCGGCGAAGCCCGGCGTGATCACCGCGACCTTGGTGATGCCCGCCGCCGGCAGGGCGGCAAGGGTGACGTCGGTATAGGGCTGCAGCCACTCCCGGGGGCCGAAACGCGACTGGTAGGTCAGCTGCAGCCTCGCCTCGTCGAGACCGAGCGTCTGCCGCAACAGGCGTGCAGTCTTGGCGCAGTGGCAGCGATAGGGGTCGCCCTGGTCGCAATAGATCTTGGGCAGGCCGTGAAACGAGGCCAGAATGGTATCCGGCTGCCAGTCCAATGTCGCCAGATGCAGGGTCACGCTGGCCGCGAGCGCCGAGACGTAGCCCGGATCGTCGTGGTAGGCGGGGGCGGTACGCACCGCCGGCTGCCAGCGCATCGTCTTCAGTTGGTCGAACGCCTTGTCATAAGCTGTCGCGGTGGTCGCAGCGCTGTACTGCGGATAGAGGGCGAACAGCAGGATGCGCTGGCAGCCTGCAGCGTGCAGCGCCTCGATCCGGCTTGCGGTCGACGGGCTGCCGTAGCGCATCGCCCAGTCGACGACGACCTCGGGATGGTCGCCGCCGATTGCGGCGGCCAGCGCGTCGGACTGGGCCCTGGTGATGGTCTTCAGCGGGGACTCGTCGCGCGCCACGTTCCAGATCTGGGCATAGGCCTCGGCGCTGCGCCTGGGGCGGAACGGCAGGATGACTGCGTTCAGGATCAGCTGCCACAGCAGCGGGTTGGCTTCGATCACCCGTCGATCGCTCAGGAACTCGCGCAGGTAGCGGCGCACCGATCCGGTGTCGGTTCCCTCGGGGGTTCCGAGATTGATCAGCAGGACCCCGATGCGCGGCGCGGGCAGATTCGGGTGATCGGCGGGAGCGTGATCCATGGTCGGGAGCGGCCTATTGCGATTGCATCGACCATAGAATTGGCTATTGAGCGGGTCGATGGTTAACCCGCTCTTGACCAGCGCTGCGGCATGATGCGGCAACGACTGACCGACGACGGACTCGAACCATGCGCCTGCTCCTGACTTCGTTGTGCTTCATGCTGTCGCTCGCGCCGCCGCAGGCCGCCGCGCAGAGCTTCGCCTGCACGCAGGAGACGGCAGGGCAGCTGTCCTGCCAGGCCGGCACAGCCTGCGAGTGCACCTGGTTTCACGCCAGCGCGATGGAGGGCACCCCCGCCGGCTGGCGCTGGGATTGCGGTATCCTGCGCCCGCGCTGCGCCGGGAACCTGCCGGCGACGATAGAAGACTACAGCGGCGTGATTCCGGACTCGCTGTCGATCACGGAGCAGTCGGTCACCGTCGAGCAACAGAACCGACAGATCCAGTGGATTGCGCCCGAGATCGACTTCTGACCGACGCCCATCCAATCCATTTCCGAGTACGCCAGACCCACCCATGACGATCATCGAACAGGTCGACGGCTGGACCTATGCGGCCCATCCCGCCTCCACGCCGGACGTCCTCTTCGGCGATTTCGCCCCTGCGGTAGCGATGTGGCGGGCTAAGGCACGGCCGGGGGCGCTGCCGCGCAAGCGGGATTTCTCGCTCCCGGACTTCCGCGGCTGGTTCGGCTGGGTGATCATCTACGATGTCCAGGCTGACCCCTTCGACCTGCGGTTCCGGCTGTTCGGCAGCCAGCTGGCCGAGCGGCTGCGGCTGGAGCACACCGGCAAGAGGTTCAGTGAAGCCTACGCGCATGTGCCGGGCCATGAGGTCACGCTGCGCCATTTCCGTGCCTTGTGGCGGCATCGGATGATCGGGACGTCGAGCGGGCCGATGAACTGGGAAGGGCAGGATTTCCACAGCGGCCGGTTCATTGACCTGCCGGTGGCGGACAACGCGGGAGAGCTCGCCCACTTCTTCACCTTCGCCAGGCTGGGCGATTCCGCCGGAGAGGCATCGATCATGCTTGGCAGCCGGGCCTGCGCGTAGTTGCGGGCTTCCCCCTGTGGGTCCAGCAAAGCCTTGCCGCTGGCGGCCCGGGGCCTCCATGATGATGGCATCTCCGGACGCGGCCTGAGGCTGCGACTCCCTGCTGGACAGGAAGGGCGACCCATCATCGATGCCGCACGATTTGCCTCTGATCACGACGCTCGTGGCAGGCCTGGGCCTGGCGTTCGTGCTCGGCGCGGTCGCCAACCGCCTGCGGATACCGCCGCTGGTCGGCTACCTGCTGGCCGGGATCGCAGTCGGCCCCTATACCCCCGGGTTCGTTGCCGACCAGACGCTGGCGACCGAACTGGCCGAACTGGGCGTCATCCTGCTGATGTTCGGGGTCGGCCTGCACTTCTCGCTGAAGGACCTGATCTCGGTCAGCGCCATCGCGATACCGGGAGCCCTCGTCCAGATCACCTGCGCCACCGCCATGGGCGCCGGCCTGGCATGGTGGATCGGATGGCCGATCGGCACCGGCCTGGTGTTCGGGATGGCGCTCTCGGTGGCGAGCACGGTGGTGCTGCTGCGTGCGCTGCAGGAGCGGCGGCTGATCGATACCCGCAATGGCCGGATCGCGGTCGGCTGGCTGCTGGTCGAGGACCTGGCGATGGTGCTGGCCCTGGTGCTGATGCCGGCGCTGGCCAGCGCACTGGGGACGACAGTGGTGCAGCCTTCCGACACCGAGGTCGAGCTGCTTGAGACCAAAGTCAACATCGGACTTGGCGGTGCGATCGCCTTCACCCTGCTCAAGGTCGTCGCCTTCATCGCGCTGATGTTGCTGGTCGGCCGGCGGGTCATTCCCTGGATCCTCCATTTCATCGCCCACACCGGTTCGCGCGAACTGTTCAGGCTGGCCGTCCTGTCGATCGCGCTCGGGGTGGCGTTCGGCGCCGCCCAGCTGTTCGACGTGTCCTTTGCGCTCGGCGCCTTCTTCGCCGGCATGATCATGAGCGAGTCCGACCTCAGCCAACGGGCGGCCGAGGAATCGCTGCCGCTGCGCGATGCGTTCTCGGTACTGTTCTTCGTTGCCGTCGGCATGCTGTTCGATCCGGCAATCCTGATCGAACAGACGCTGTTCGTGCTGGTGACGGTGTTCATCATCGTCATCGGGAAGTCGATCGCCGCCTTCCTGATCGTGCGCGCGTTCCGCAACCCGGTGACCACAGCGATCCTTGTGTCGGCGAGTCTGGCCCAGATCGGCGAGTTTTCTTTCATCCTGGCGGCGCTTGGCGTTCATCTCAACCTGCTGCCGGAAGCGGGCCGGGACCTGATCCTGGCCGGCGCCATCCTCTCGATCCTGCTCAATCCGCTGCTGTTCGCCGCCACCGACTGGGTGAACCCCTGGCTCGTGCGCCGGAGCGCGGCCCGTGCGGCCGTCGCTGACCGGGCCGGCGGGGAAGAGCAAGCGGCTGCCGTAGCCGCGGTCGCGGCCGCGGAGCCGGCGCCGGAAGACGACAGCCCGCCGGCCGTCACCGCGCTCACCGGCCACACTGTCCTGGTCGGCTTCGGCCGGGTGGGCAGCCTGGTCGGCGACGCCCTGCAGAAAGCCGCCATGCCGTTCCTGGTAATCGAGGACGCGGATCGGACGGTCAGCCTGCTCAAGGAGCGCGGCATCGAGACGATCGTGGGTAACGCGGCCGGCCTTCCCATCCTGCAGTCGGCCAATATCGCGGAGGCGACCCGCCTGATCGTCGCCATTCCCAATGCCTTCGAGGCCGGCCAGATCATCATGCAGGCCCGCACGGCCAATCCGGATATCGCCACCATCGCGCGGGCGCATTCCGACGCGGAAGTCGATCACCTGACCCATCTCGGCGCGGGGCTGGTCATCATGGGCGAGCGCGAGATCGCCCGCGCGATCATCGATTCGGTGATCGGCGCAGCCACTGCCGGTCCGGAACCTGCCGAAGCGGCCCAGTAGCGGGCGCTGGGCGCGCTTCCGGGCTATCGGTCCGGAACGCCGGGCAGGAGCGCAGCGAGGTCGGGAAGGTGGCTCAGGCCGTCGTCGGACACGCCGCGGTTGGCGAAGTAGCCTTCGAGCAGCAAATGTGCGTAGCCGTGCACCGTGGACCAGACCAGGATGCGCAGGCGCGTGCTTTCCGCCTCGCTGTCGTCGCGCTGGAACGGGCGCACGGTCTCACCCAGCTGGTCGTAGGCGGCCCGCGAGGCTGCGCTCAGCTCCGGGTTCGACCAGTCCAGGCGCTTGGCGCTGAACATCAGCCGGAACAGGTCGGGGTTGGCGGTAGCGAAGCGGAGGTAGCCGCGGGCGGCGGCCCGCAGCCGCTCCTCGGGCGTCCCGTCGCACCGCGCCTGCTCGTTGGCGATGGTCAGGTGGAACCGGCGAAAGGCGATTCCCGCCAGTTCCGAGAGCAGGCCCTGTAGGCTGCCGAAATGATGGGCCGGCGCGGCGTGCGAGACGCCGGCCCGGGCTGCGCAGGCCCGCAGGGTGAGCGCGGCCAGGCCGGACTCGGCGATGATCGCGAGCCCGGCCTCGATGAGCGCCTGGCGGAGGTTGCCGTGATGGTATCGGCCCGGCTCCTCGCCCGAACCGTCGATGTGCTCGTCCATGCTGCGACCCGGTTGTGACCGGCATCACAATGAATACCTTCTCGATCTTGACAATGGATAGATTGCCGCAGATCGTATCTAGACAGTGGAAAGATAGCACGGGAGCTTCTGATGGACTGGGAACCGCTGTTCTCCATCGCCGGCCAGTTGGCGATGATCGGCTGGCTGATCCTGCTCTTCGCGCCACGCCGGTGGCCGATGCTGAACATGGCGCCGCAGCTGGTTCTGCCGGGGGTGCTCTCGATCGGCTATGCGGTGCTGATCCTGGTTTACTTCGCCCGGGCGGACGGCGGCTACGGCTCGCTGGCCGACGTGAAGGCGCTGATGACGAGCGACCCGGTCCTGCTCGCGGGCTGGGTGCATTACCTGGCCTTCGATCTGTTCGCCGGCGCCTGGATCGCCGCGCGCAGCGACCGGCTGGGGATCTCCCGTCTGGTGCAGGTGCCGGTCCTGGCTGCGACCTTCCTGTTCGGCCCGCTCGGGCTGCTGCTTCACCTGGCGATGGCCGTGCCGCTGGCCGGCCGCGCGCGTGGCGCCGTATCGGAGGTTTGAGCCATGGCGATGATCGGAACGATGGAACTGCAGCGGTCGGCGCACCGCGCCGCGTTCGCGCTCGATATCGTCGGCAACTCGGCCTTGCGGCTCTGGGTCCATACCGGACTGCTGCTGCTGGCGATGGCGATCCCGACGCTGGTCGCCCTTGCCATCGACGAGCGGCTGCTGAACGGCGCCAACGTCTGGTCGAAGCCCCTGAAGTTCCAGCTGTCGGTGTCGCTGCACCTGTTCACCCTGGCCGTCCTCGCGGCGCTGCTTGCCGAGCGTGTCCGCGGCGGCCGCCTTCTGCGCGCGACTGCCTGGATTTCTGCGGCGATGGCCATTTTGGAGATCGGCTACATCACGCTTCAGGCTGGCCGCGGCCGCGCATCCCACTTCAACGCGGACACCCCGCTGGAGGCCGGTCTGTATGCGGCGATGGGGATCGGCGCGGTGACCCTGGTGGCGGCCTCGGCCGTCGTCGGAATCCTGCTGCTGCGCGCGCCGCGCGCCGGGATCGGGCCGGGCTTGCGCTGGGGCGGCGCGCTCGGGCTGATCGTCGGCAGCGTTGCGACCCTGGCGGTGGCCGGCTACCTGAGCACCCTGGGCGGCCACTGGATCGGGGGGGTAGCGAGCGATGCCGGCGGATTGCCGATCACCGGCTGGTCGACCAGCGGCGGCGACATCCGGGTGTCCCACTTCTTTGCCACTCATATGATGCAGGGACTGCCGCTGGTCGGGTTCGCCGCCGATCGACTAGGCCGCGACGGCCGCACCACCGCAGTGGTCGCCTGCGGCCTCTGGGTCGCGGTTGTGGTGGGCACCTTCCTGCAGGCGCTGCTTGGCCAGCCGCTGCTCGGCTAGCCATTGGGTCGGGCGGAAACGGCGCGGCCTGGCACTCGGGGGGGAATGCCAGGCCGCTTTGCCCGGGGGGTCGAGGGGGGAGGAGGCGCCGCCTTTCGCCCGCAAGTCAGTGGCGGCGCTGTTCCCGGGCAATCCCGTCGGTGCCGAGGCGCCGGCGCGATACTCTACCTTACATTCAACTTAAACGCGTTCGTGAAACTGTCAAGCCGAGGGTGGAGGCGAATACTTTGGTAACCAAGACTAGCGGGTAACGATGGTTAATTTGCTTAAGTTGCGTTCAGGGATCGTTAGTACACGTCCGCCTCGTTGTCGTGCAGCCGGGATGCGCCGCCAGGTAACCTGCGTTTGCCGATCCGGTACCGGGAACTCTGGCGGTCGGTGACTCTGGCGGTCGGCGCCTCTAGAGTGCCGGGCACCGGCGGCACCGGGGGAGGGGCATGACTGAGAGCGCATTGGTCGGACTGCAGGCTACCGGCGCCGCCGGGTTCGTCACGCTGCGCAACGAGCGGGCGCTGAACGCGCTGACCCTCGAGATGATCCACGCCATCCATCCTCGCCTGGACGGCTGGCGCGACGATCCTGCCATCCAGTCGGTAGTGATCGAAGGGGCAGGGGAGCGCGCCTTCTGTGCCGGCGGGGACGTGCGCGCGGTCGCGCTGGCCGGACGGGCCGGCGACCGCGGCTTCACCCGCGATTTCTTCTGGCACGAATACCGGCTGAACCGGGCCATCGCGGTGATGCCCAAGCCCTATGTGGCGCTGATCGACGGGGTGACCATGGGCGGGGGCGTCGGCCTTTCCGCGCACGGCGCATTCCAGGTTGCGACCGAGCGGACGCTTTGGGCGATGCCGGAGACGGCGATCGGCTTCTTCCCCGATGTGGGCGCCAGCCATGTGCTGAATGGGCTCGAGCCGGCGATGGCAGCCTTCCTCGCGCTCACCGGGTGGCGCCTGGGCGCCGGCGATCTCATCGAACTCGGCCTCGCGACCCATTTCGTGCCGGCCGACCGGCTGGAGGCGGTCAAGGCGGACCTGTCGGCTGGCGACCAGGCGGCGGGGGCGATCCTCGACCGCCACATGGTCGAACCGCCGCCGCCGGAACTGGGCGAGCAGGCGGCACTGATCCGCCTCGCCTTCGCACGGCCGACCGTGGAGGCGATCCTGGCGGCTCTGGAGCAGGCCGGCGGCAGCTTTGCCGACAAGGCCGCCGCGCTGATCGCCAGGATGTCGCCGACCAGCTGCAAGGTGGCGCTCGAGCAGCTGCATCGCACGCGCGGGCTCGACCTCGATGCCTGCCTCAGGCTCGAGTTCCGGATGAGCCAGCATTTCATGGCCGGACACGACTTCTACGAGGGCATCCGCGCGCTGCTTATCGACAAGGACCAGACGCCCCGGTGGCGCCCGGCCACGCTCGCGGGGGTGACCGAAGCGGCGGTCGCCGGTTGCTTCGCCCCGCTGCCGGAGGGCGACCTCGCATTTGCCTGACGTGGGTTTCTCCGACCGTGACCGGACAGGAGCCGCAGCGTCGTTCCCTGCAGAGGGCGGCGGGGATATCATGCGACCGGGGAGAGGTGACTCGATGCGGAGTGCCGGACCATGATGCGGCGGCTGGCGGCGATCCTGGCCGTGGACATGGCGGAGTACAGCCGGCTCATGGAACGGGACGAGGACGGCGTGATCGCACGCCACAAGGCGCACCGGCAGGCACTGATCGATCCTGAGATCGCCCGCTGCGGGGGCCGGATCGTCAAGACCACCGGTGACGGGATGCTGGTCGAGTTCGGGGTGGTGCAGGACGCGGTCGGCTGCGCCATTGCCGTCCAGTCCGCCATGGCGACCCGGGAAGGGGGCGGCCCGAGCGAGAGCCGGATCCGCTATCGCATCGGCGTCAACCTCGGCGACGTCGTGTTCGACGACGGCGATGTCTTTGGCGACGGCGTCAACGTGGCGGCGCGGCTCGAGGGCCTGGCCGAGCCCGGAGGCGTCTGCATCTCCGACGTCGTCCATCAAGCGATCGGCGACAGGATACCGCAGCCGTTTCGCGACATGGGCAGCCAGCGCGTCAAGAACATCTCGCGTCCGATCCGGGTATGGCAGTGGACTCCCGACGCGCCACTGCCCGCCAAGCCGCCTGCCGAGGCGGCGATGCAGCAACGCGTCCAGTTCGCGACCGCGGCAGACGGTGTGCAGATCGCCTGGGCAGGCGTCGGCGCCGGTCCGCCGATGCTGAAGGCGCCGAACTGGATGAATCACCTGGAATATGAATGGGGAAGTCCGGCCTGGGGACCGGTGCTGGCTGCGCTGGCGCGCCGATGCCGGCTGGTTCGCTTCGACCAGCGCGGCAACGGCCTCTCCGACTGGGACGTGGAAACGATCACGCTGGATGCGATGATCGACGACATGGCGACGGTCGCGGACGCCGCCGAGCTCCGGCGCTTCGGGCTGCTCGGCATCTCCCAGGGCTGCGCCTTCTCGATTCGCTACGCGGTGCGGCACCCGGAGCGGGTGACCTGCATGGTGCTGCTCGGCGGCTACGCCCGCGGCCGTGCGCGGCGGCCCGATGCCGAACAGCGCCATCTCTATGACGGGCTGACCAGCATGATCCGCGATGGCTGGGGGTCGGCGAACCCGGTTTTCCGTCATTTCTTCACGTCGAACTTCATCCCCGACGCGAAGCCGGAGATCGCGCTGTTCTTCGACGAGCTGCAACGCATTGCGACCAGCCCGGAAAACGCCCTGCGGCTATGGACGATGAATGCCCAGGTCGACGTCAGCGAGGAGGCGCGCCAGGTGCGGGTCCCGACCCTCATTCTGCACTGCCGGGACGAGCGGGTATCGCCGCGTGCGGAGGGGCGGCTGCTCGCCACCCTGATCCCCGGCGCGACCTTCGTCGAGCTGCCCGGCAGCAACCATATCCTGCTGGAGGGAACACCCGCCTTCGACACGTTCGTCGAGGAGACGACGTCCTTCCTCGCCAGGCATGGCGGGCCTGCGCCGGCGACCGAGACAGCGACGACAGGGACGCGACCAGGATGACGGACGCCACCATAGCCTTTATCGGCCTCGGCAATATGGGGCTGCCGATGGCGAGGAACCTCGTGACGAAGGGCCATCGCGTCGCCGGCTGGGACGCCAGCGAAAGCGCGCGCGCTGCGGCAACCGGGATCGCGCTTGCCGGCAGCATGGGCGAGGCGGTGACAGGCGCGGATATCGTGATCACGATGCTGCCGGACGGCGACGTCGTCCGCGCTGTCTATCTGGGCGCCGACGGCGTCCTGGCGGCTGCGTCCGCCGGCGCATTGCTGATCGACAGCTCGACCATCGACGTCGTCGCGGCGCGCGCGGTGCATGCGGCGGCGGCGGCGCGCGGCCTGGCCATGATCGACGCGCCGGTCTCCGGTGGCGTGGCGGCGGCGAGTGCCGGCATCCTGACCTTCATGGTCGGGGGCGCGGCGCAGGACTTCGCGCGGGCCGAGCCGATCCTGGCGGCGATGGGGCGGGCGATCGTGCACGCCGGGCCGGCCGGGAACGGCCAGGCGGCCAAGATCTGCAACAACATGATGCTGGGCATCCAGATGATCTCGGTCTGCGAGGCGTTTCTGCTCGCCGAGCGACTCGGACTGGCGAAGGAGAAGCTGTTCGAAATCGCCAGCCAGTCGTCGGGCCAGTGCTGGTCGCTGACGCGCTACTGTCCGGTGCCGGGGCCGCTGCCGGCGACTCCGGCGAACAGTGGCTACAAACCAGGCTTCGCGGCGGCGATGATGCTGAAGGACCTGCGGCTCGCCCAGGGCGCGGCGGCCGATACCGGCATGGAAACGCCGCTTGGCGCCGCGGCCGAATCCTTGTTCGCGGCCTTCTGCGGGCAAGGCGGTGCCGGACAGGACTTCTCGGGCATCATCGAGTGGCTGCGCGATTATGGTAAAGATCAGGGGAAGCCGCGCTAACCTTTAACCTAATATTCGGCATTGTGGGCCATCCTGCCGGTCACGTGGAGCGAGCCTGGAGGGCGCTATGACGGCTACCTATTTCGAAACGGTCCTGCTCATCGAGCGGTTGCACCGTCATTTCCTGGACGTGGTGAAGGTCGAACTCGATCGCCGCAGTGTCGAGGATATCAACAACGTGCAGGCGCTGATCCTGTACAACGTCGGCGACGACGACCTGACCGTGGGCGAACTGACGCTGCGCGGCTACTACCTGGGGTCGAACGTCTCCTACAACGTCAAGAAGATGGTGGAGAACGGCTACCTGCTGCAGGAGCGCTCGACCCACGACCGCCGGTCGGTCAGGGTAAAGCTGTCCGAGAAGGGCCTGAGCCTGCGCGACGCCTTGACCGAGGTGTTCGAGAAGCACGTGAACGCCCTGACCGATCACAACATCTCGGTCGAAGCCCTGGCCGAGGTCAATGTCAGCCTGCGCCGCCTGGAGCGGTTCTGGACCAACATGGCGGACTTCGCGATGCGGGCGCCGCGCGTCGCTGCCGCCTGAGTCGCGCCAGCCGAACCATCCGTCTCGTTCCCGTCCGGCCCGATCCGGCCGCTCCCGCTGTGCGGTGAGCGGCCGAGGGTTTTGACCGCCCTCGCGCTTTGCCCCAATCTCCTGCAGCACACCGGCCGGGAGGAGGGGCGTGAATGGGCCAGTCCGCGCAGTTCGAGACCGATGGCTTTGTCGTCCTGCCCGATCTGATCGACCCGGGTCTGGTGGCGCGCGCCGGCGACCGCTTCGCGCCGCTGTTCGCCGGAGAGTTCGCTACCGGGATCATGCCCGACGAGTGGAACTGGCGGGCGGGCCGCGACCCGGACACCCTGACCCGGCAGATCTGCAACGGCTGGCGCGCCGATCCCGCCATCGCCGACATCGTGCTCAGCGAACTGGTCGGGGCCACGGTCGCGCGAATCGCCGGCTGGCGCGGGTCCCGTCTGCTGCAGGACAACGTGATCTGGAAGCCGCCGGGCGCCGGGCCGCTCGCGCTTCACCAGGACAACGCGTATATCGACTGGGTCGTCCCCCAACAGATGGTGTCGTGCTGGATCGCGCTCGACGAGACGTCGATCGAGGGCGGGACAGTCGAATATGTGCGGGGGTCCCACCTCTGGGGCCCGGGGCCGATGCCCGACCAGTTCCACAATCCGGCGGACTACCAGTCAGCGATGCGGACGGCGGCAGGTGACGCGCCAGTCGAACTGGTGCCGATCGCCGTCAGCCCGGGCTCGGCGGTCGTCCACCACGGCTGGCTGTGGCACGGCTCGGGTCCCAATCTCGGCACCCGGCCACGGCGGTCGGTGGTGGCACATTGCGTACCGGATGCAGCCGAGTTCCATCCGACCAACCGCGGCGGAATCCACCCGATCTACGGCCGCTACCGGCGACCGGGGTCGACCGAGATGGACGAGGCGTTCTTTCCCGTCCTGTATTCGCGCGACCGGGCGCGGTCGTCCTTCCTCGGCGCCTCCACGCAAATCGAGAAAGTCTGATTTCATACATGAATTAAATCCTGCGAAGGACTATCATTCACAGGCTTGCATAGGTATTCTATGCGACTTTAGTAAAGTGGAGCTCGGAGTAACCATGGGGCTGGCGACAGCGCTTTTGAGGGAGGCCCGATGAGGGACGTGACGCAGGCGCTGCAGGGGCGTCGGCGACCCACGATTCGCGCGGTGGCGGATCTGGCCGGTGTGTCTCAGACCACGGTGTCCTTCGTGATCAACGACAAGCCGGGCGCCGCCATTTCCGAAGCAACCCGGAAACGGGTCTGGCAGGCGGTCGAGGAACTGAACTATCGGCCCAACCATGCGGCACGCTCGTTGAGCATGCGGCGGTCGAACCTGATCGGCTTCATTTCCGACCGGATCGCCTCGGGCGCCTATGGTGGGCAGAGCGTGCTTGGCGCGCAGGCGGTGGCATGGGAACAAGGCCGCCTGTTGCTGATCGTGGATACGGACGCCGACGAGGCCGTCGAGCGGATGGCCGTGGAACACATGCTGAGCCGCCAGGTCGAAGGCATGATGATCGGGGCCTCCACGCTGCGCGCCTGGCGGCCGCCCGAGGTGCTGGGCGACCTGCCGACGGTGCTGGTGAACTGCTACGATCCCGATGGGCGCTATCCCAGCGTGATCCCCGACGAGCGCGGTGGCGGCTACTCGGCGACGCTGCATCTCGTCGAGTCGGGCCATCGGCGGATTGGCCTGATCGGGGGCGTCCCGGAATCGGAGGCCGGCACCCGCCGGCGGGAAGGCCACCGGACGGCGCTGCGCGACGCCGGCCTCGATTCCGAGGCGGCGCTCGAGGTTTCGACCACCTGGTTCCCCGAAGGCGGACGCGAGGGCGCGTCGATCCTGCTCGACCGCGCTGCGCCGCCGACGGCGCTGTTCTGTCTCAGCGACTGGATCGCGATGGGTGCCTTCCAGGAAGTCCAGCGGCGTGGACTGCGGATTCCCGATGACGTGGCCATCATCGGTTACGACGACCAGGAGTTCGCATCCGGGCTGCAGCCGACGCTGACCACGCTCGCTATGCCACACGCGCAGATCGGCAGGCGGGCCGCCGAATTGCTGATGTCGCGCCGGGGCGAGCGGCCGCCGGTGCCGGAAACGATCGAGATTCCCTGTCCCCTGATCCTGCGCGAATCCGCCTGAGCCGGCGCCAGCGATCGGCATCGCCCTCGTTCCGATTGTGCTGGCGGCGGCGACCTGCTGCCGCCATATGTTCGCCTGATTCCTGGGAAGTCTGTGCCGGCGTTCCCGATCGGCACGCTCTTGCTTGAAGTCGAAGGAAGCACGATGACCGTCCAAGTGGATGCATCGGCAGGGGTGTTCTCGCGTCGCACAGGTACCCGATCCGCGGCCAGTGGCCTGCTCTGGATCTGCCTGGTCATGCTTGCGGGCGCGACGCTGACGAGCCTGCTGGCCCGGACGTGGTGGGTGTTCGAGCTGTCGACCCACTTCCGGCTGCACTATGTGGCGGCCGCGGTGGTGCTGCTGCTGTGGGGTGCTGCGGCGCGGCGCTACGTCGCCGCAATCGTCGCGGCGACATGCGGCGCCGTGCATGCGCTCTGGCTGTTTCCGCTGTTCCTGGGGCCGGGCGCCGTTGCGGCGACCGACGTCGACGGCGTCGACCTGCGGCTGGCGACCCTCAACATGCTGTGGAACAACCCGACGCCCGAACAGGTGATCCAGGTGCTGGACGCCTACCAGCCCGACATCGTGGCGCTGCAGGAGACGACGCCGTGGTGGCCGCTGGCGCCAGCCGAGGTGCTGGAGGCCTATCCCTATCGGGCGCCGCTGGCCTGGGAACTGGGGCGATCGGTGACGCTGATCAGCCGCTATCCGATCACGGCCCACCAGATGCGCAATGGCGGCGGCCTGCGGCTGCAGTTCCCGATGCTGACGATCGACGTCGGAGGCCGGCAGATCACCGTGATCGCGGTCCACCCGCCCCACCCGCTGCGGCCGCACTACGCCCGGCCGCGCAGCAACTACCTGGGCAACGTTGCCGAGGCCGTCGGCCAGGCCGACATGCCGGTGATCGTGCTGGGCGACTTCAACACCACCCCGTTCGCGCCGGCATTCCAGGATCTGCTCGATGCTACCGGGTTGCGCAATGCTGCCGACGGCTTCGGCTACAACCCGACCTGGCCCGTCGCCTTCGGCAGCCTGGGGATCCCGATCGACCACGTGCTGGTCTCGGCGGAGTTCGCCGTCGCCGGCCTGCAGGTCGGACCCCGGATGGGATCCGACCATGCGCCGTTGTTCGTCGACGTGCGGCTGACCGGCCCGGACGGCTGACGGGTTATTTCTGCTGCTGGCGGTCGCGGCTGAACAGCGAGCTGCCTTCCGTCGATGGCTCGCCGTCGCCGGTATCGGGCGACACCACACCCGGCACCGG
>JBHJOG010000088.1:0-30219 GCA_050329975.1 Alphaproteobacteria bacterium
CGTGCGCTCGACCGTTCCCTGCTCGGTCTGGATCTGGTCCGATCCCGGCATGACCGGATAGGTCGTGGTGGTCGTCCAGGTGCCGGACCGGCTCGTCAGCGCCTCGTGTTCGGGGCCGACTTGCATCGCCTCCTGCCACGCCGCCATCATCTCCTCTTCGGTCGGCTGCTCCTGGGCGGTCGCCGCCGCCGTTGCCAGCATTCCGGCCAGCACTGCTGCCAGTGCGGTCTGCGCCATTCGCATCGGACGTTCCTCCATCTGCGTGAATCCCGCTGTCGTCGCCTCACGGCATAGGGGCGGAAGTGTGCGCAGCCGCGCCGCCCCGTCAAGCGGGGAACAATGACGCTTCGGTAAGCGAAGCTCGCTCTGCAAAGCACCGCGGTTCGGCGATGACATCGTTGTCTACGTGTATTGACATCGTTGTCATATGGCATTCTACTAGGTGACAAAGGAAACGCGCATGGCGACCATCAAAGATGTCGCGGCCCGCTCGGGCGTCTCGATCAAGACCGTTTCCCGGGTGATGAACAGCCCGGAGGCGGTTTCGGCGCTGACCCGCGACCGGGTGATGAATGCGGTGCACGCGCTGCAGTTCGTCCCCGACCGACGGGCGCGCGCCATGCGCTCCGGGCGCTCGCACGTGGTAGGCTTCCTCAGCGATTCCGTCGCCACCACGCCGTTTTCGGTCGACCTGATCCGCGGCGCCCAGGAGGCGCTGGCCGAGCGTAGGGTCACCATGCTGCTCGCCAACGCCGACGACGGCGCCTTCGCCGAGCATCTCCGCGATTTCCAGGGCTTCCGGGTGGACGGGGTGATCATCGCCACCGGCTACCACCGCCCGATCGACGATCCCCCGCCAGCTGGGACCCACGCGGTCCTGGTGAACTGCTACACCCGGGATCAGGCCTTCCCCGCCGTGGTTCCCGACGATCGGCAGGCCGGCCTCACCGCGACCCGGCATCTGATCGGGCTCGGCCACCGCCGGATCGGGTTCGTGACCTTGCCTGCCGACATCGACGCCTCGCGGCTGCGCCTCGCCGGCTTCCGCCAGGCGCACGCCGACGCCGGGCTCTCGGTCGACGACAGCCTGGTCCGGGAAGGCATCGTCTGGGTGCCCGGCGGGCAGCAGATGATCGCCTTCGACGTGGCGCGTGCGCTGATCCAGCGCCCGGACCGGCCGGCCGCCATCGTCTGCGGCAACGACATCGTCGCGATGCACGTCTACAACGCCGCGCGCGCCGCCGGTTTGCGGATCCCCGAGGACATCTCGATCATCGGCTTCGACGACAACGTGGTCGTCGCCACCGGCCTGATGCCGACGCTGACCACCGTCGCGCTGCCCTATGCCGCGATGGGCCGGCGCGCGGCCGCGTTGCTGCTCGATCCGGAAACGGTCCGGCCGGACAACATCGCCCGGGTCGAATGCCCGCTTGTCGACCGCCGGTCCTGCGCCCCGGCGGTGCCCGTGAGCCGCCGCCGGCAAACCTGATCGAAGCCAGGAAAAACCAAAGGAGGAACAGCCATGCGACACATCCATCTGACCCTGACCGGCGCGCTGCTGGTCGGTGCCTTGTCCGCCCCGGCAATCGCCCAGATCGAGGTTTGGCACCACGGTGGCCGCGGCGATGGCGAGCGCGAGACCATCGAGGCGCTGATCGACCAGTGGAACGAGGCCAATCCGGACATGCCGGCCGAGTTGGTGCTGCTGCCGGAGGGCTCCTACAACGCCCAGGTGCAGGCGGCGGCCCTCGCCGGCGACCTGCCTGACCTGCTCGATTTCGACGGCCCGAACTACGCCAACTACGTCTGGTCCGGCTATCTGCAGCCGTTGAACGGCTTGGTCGACCAGGCGTTGCTGGACAACGCCCTGCCGTCGATCATCGCCCAGGGCACCTACGACCCCGACGGCCAGATCTATTCGTTGGGCATGTTCGACAGCGGCCTGGCGATCTGGGGCAACCGCAGCTACCTCGACGCCGCCGGCGTCCGGATCCCGGCCGGCGTCGACGATGCCTGGACCATGGACGAGTTCGAGGCAGCACTCGCCGCCCTGCAGGCGCTGCCTGAGGTCGAGTACGCCCTCGACTTGAAGCTCAACTACGGCCAGAGCGAATGGTACACCTACGGCTTCTCCCCCATCATCCAGTCGCTGGGCGGCGACCTGATCGATCGCGAGGGGTGGAGCGCAGGCGGTACGCTCGATTCCGATGCCTCGATCGAGGCCATGACCCACTTCCAGAACTGGTTCGACAACGGCTGGATCGTGCCCGCCTCCGTCGGCGACGACGCCTTCTACGGCACCAAGACCGCGGCCCTGGCCCTGGTCGGCCACTGGATGTGGACGCCGCACAGCGAGAACCTGGGCGACGACCTGGTGCTGCTGCCGATGCCGAAATTCGGCCCGGTCCATGCCACCGGGATGGGCTCCTGGTGCTGGGGCATCACCACCGATGCCGACCCGGATACCGCTCAACTGCTCGAGTTCCTGATGACCGACGAGTCGATCCTCAGCGTCACCTCGCGCAACGGCGCGGTCCCGGCCACACTCTCGGCCATCGCCGCAGCTCCCGAATATGCCGAGGGCGGTCCGCTGTCGTTGTTCGTCGACCAGCTCAACAGCATCGCCGTGCCGCGGCCGGCACATCCGGGCTACCCGATCATCAGCGGGGCGTTCGCGCAGGCGGTGGCCGACATCATCGACGGCGCCGACCCGGCCGATGCGCTGGCCGACGCCGCCGAGTCGGTCGACGAGGACATCGAGGACAACAGCGGCTATCCCCCCTTCGGCGGCTGAGGCCCGGACGGAGTATGGCGGGGGGCGGCAGTCCCGCTCCCCCTCGCTGCCTGCCCCCGTCGCTATCTGTCCACGAGGGACCATGCCGACGCTTCGTCAACGCGAAACCCGGGCCGCCTGGACCCTGATGTCGCCAGCCCTGCTGCTGGCGACCGTCTTCCTGGTGGTGCCGTTCGTGCTCGCGATCGGGCTCTCGTTCACCAACCAGCGCCTGGTGCCGAACCCGAACGCCCCCACGGACCTGCTCTGGTTCACCAACTACGAGCGGATCCTGGGCGACCGCGATTTCCTGCAGGCCTTCTGGAACACCTTCCTGTTCGCGCTCGTCATCGTGCCCCTGCAATCGGCGCTGGCGCTGGGGGTCGCCATCCTGCTCAACAGCGCGCTGCCGATGCGCAACCTGTTCCGCGGCCTCTACTTCCTGCCGACCGTGCTCAGCATGGTGGTGGTATCCGTTGTCTGGTTCAGCCTGTTCCAGCGCGACGGCTTCTTCAACACGGTGGTGACCGCGCTGAGTTTCGGCCAGCTCGGGCCGGTGGACTGGCTGCACGATCCCGACACCGCCCTGCCGGCGATCATCCTGCTGTCGATGTGGCAGGGCTTCGGCTTTCAGATGGTGATCTACCTCGCCGGCCTGCAGCAGATCAACGCCACCCTCTACGAGGCGGCCCGCGTCGACGGCGCCACCCGCTGGCAGGAGTTCCGCCACATCACCCTGCCCGGCCTGCGCAACACCCACATCGTGGTCATGGTCACCACCACCATCCTGGCGTTCAAGCTGTTCTCCCAGGTCGAACTGCTGACCCAGGGCGGGCCGCGGGGCGCCACCAACACGGTCGTCCGCTACATCTACCTCACCGGCTTCCGGGAAGGGCGGGTCGGCCGGGCGGCGGCAGCCTCGGTGGTGTTCTTTCTCGCCGTCCTGTTGATCAGCCTGTTCCAGCGCTGGCTGGTGCGCGAGGAGCGGGAAGTCGAATGATGCCGACATCGCCAGCCAAGGTGGTGCGCATCGTGCTGGCCCTGGTCCTGGCCGCGGTCGTGCTCGGCCCGATGCTCCTGATGTTCGCGACCTCGTTCAAGGCCGACGAATCCCAGATCCTGCGCGAACTCGGCGGCTTCTCCGCCTTCTGGGTCGATCCGGCGGAGATCTCGCTCACCAACTACGAGCAGGTGCTGGCGGACCGGCAGTCGCCATTCCTGCGCTACATGATGAACTCCGGCATCATCGTGTTCTGCGTCGTCGTGGCCGGGGTGTTCGTCAACTCGCTCGCCGCCTTCGCGCTGGCCCGGCTGCGCTTCAGGTTCCGCTATCTTGTCCTCGCCACTATCGTCGCGCTGATCATCATCCCGATGGAGGCGGTCGCCGTCCCTCTGCTGCTGATGGTCAACCAGATCGGTTGGCTCGATACCTACCAGGCTCAGATCGTGCCGTTCATCGCCCACCCGTTCTCGATCTTCCTGTTCTACCAGTTCTTCACCAAGCTGCCGAAGGACCTGGACGAGGCCGCCTATGTCGACGGGGCCTCACCGTTGCGCATCTACTGGATCGTCGCCCTTCCCCTGTCGCTGCCGGCGGTCGCGACCGTTGCCATCCTGCAGAGCCTGGAGTACTGGAACGCGTTCCTTTGGCCGCTGATGGTGACGCGCGGGCCCGATGTGCGGCCGGTGTCGCTGGCACTGGCCCAGTATTTCGGCACCCCGCCGCCGTTGTGGGGCGACATGATGGCCTTCTCGGTCATGATGTCGCTGCCGATCCTCGTCATCTACTTCGCATTCCAGCGCTGGTTCATCCAGTCGATCGTCAGCAGCGCGGTCAAAGGCTGATCGGCCCCGGCCGTCGCCGCCGCCATGGAAACCCCCGATGACCTATCGCCTGACAGACAAGTGGATCTGGGACTTCTGGCTCGCCCGCGACGTCGACGCCTATCATCTGTTCCACCTGCAGGCCGACCGCGCTCTGGGCGACCCGGACCTGCGCCACTGGAACGCCAGCATCGGGCATGCGGTCTCGACCGACCTGGTCCGATGGCAGAGTCTGGGCACCTGCTTCGCGCCTGCGCCGGGGCCGGCCTGGGACGACGGCACAACCTGGACCGGCAGCGTGTTCCGCCATCGGGACCGATGGCACCTGTTCTACACCGGCACCGCCCGCGCCGATGACTGCCGCAAGCAACGCATCGGACTCGCGACCTCCGACGACCTCCACCGGTGGACCCGTCAGCCCGGCAACCCGGTGCTCGACCTCGACCCGTCGGCCTATGAGGAGTACGACCCGGCGCTGTGGCATGACCGCGCCTGGCGCGACCCCTATGTCTTCGCCGATCCTGCCGGTGACGGCTTCCGGATGGTCTTCACGGCGCGCGTGAACCACGGCACTGCGGATGGCCGCGGCGTCGTCGCCCAAGCCCGCTCCGACGATTTGGTACGCTGGCGGCTGACGGAGCCCCTGGTCGGTCCCGGCAGCTTCGGACAGCTCGAGGTGCCGCAGCCGGTCCGCATTGCGGGACGCTGGTACATGCTGTTCTCGACCGCCGCCATCCACATCGCAGCCGCGGAGCGCGCGCGGACCAGCACCGGCCCCGGTCGCCACGCCGGCACCCACTACTACATGGCCGATGCCATCGACGGTCCGTGGCGGATGCCGGCCCGCCCCTATCTTACCGACGGCGACGGCCCGGTCCTCTATTCCGGCAAGATCGTCGAGGACCCGGCCGGCCGGCCGGTGTTCCTCGCCTTCCACGATGCCGGTCCGGACGGGAGGTTCGTCGGCGAGCTAAGCGATCCGATTCCGGTGCGGGTCGGGCCCGACGGCGCCCTGAGCCTGGACCGCCGGGCAGTGTCCTCAGCGCGCTAACCGGGCCGCCGTCCGCACCAGGTCGACGAATTCGGCGCGGGTGCCGAGCGGGTCGGTCCCGCGGGCGCTGTCGGCCAGGCGCTCTACCGCAGCGTAGTCGAAGCCGCGCAGCATCGCCGGATCGTCGCGCAGCAGCAGCCCGAAGCCGGCGACGGCGGCCGCGAAGCGGGTGTCGCTGTCGGCCTGCTCGATCCGCGCCATGTGGGCAGACTCCCCGACCTGGGCGGTGATCCGTTCCACCGTGTCGCTGAACGGCCGCTGGTAGCGGACCTCGACCTGGGCCAGCCCGTCCGCCCGCCATCCCTCGGTCGGTGGCAGGTAGCTCGCCGGCTGGATCCGGGGCTCGGCCGAGGCAATCGACAGGCCCGGCACGATCTCGTAGATCGCGGTCACGCTGTGGCCGGCGGAGACGTCGCCGCCATCGGCCGCGTCGTCGTAGAACTGCTCCCGGGTGATGGCGCGAGTCTCATAGCCGAGCAGCCGGTATTCGGCCACCAGCGCGGGGTTGAAGCTGACCTGGATCTTCACGTCGTCCGCGATCGGGAACAGGGCGTGCGCGGTCGAGGCATGCAGCGCGCGCCGCATCTCGTCCTCCGAGTCGACATAGGCCGCGATGCCGTCGCCGCGCTGGGCGATGGCCTGCATGATCCCGTCGTTCAGGTTGCCCGTGCCCACGCCCAGCACCGTCATGTAGATGCCCAGATCCCGGCGGGCAGCCACCAGGTCGCCGATCTGGTCCGGCCGGCTGGCCCCGACATTGAAGTCGCCGTCGGTGACCAGGATCACCCGGTTGACCGCCTTCGGATCATAGTTGGCGGCGGCGAGGTCGTAGGCCGCCTCCAGGCCACCGGCGCCATTGGTCGACCCGCCGGCGCGCAGACCGGTGACCGCATCGCGGATGACGCCCTGCCGGTCGCCGCTGGTCGGCTCCAGCACCACCTCGACGCCGTTGGCATAGGTCACAAGCGCCACCCGGTCGATCGGACGCAGCATCGCCGCCAGCTCGACCAGGCCGCGCTGCATCAGCGGCAGCCGGTCGGACGGCTCCATCGAGCCCGAGACGTCGACCAGAAACACCAGGTTCAGCGGCGGCCGCAGCACCGTCTCCTCATGGAAGCCCTGGATGCCGACCCGGAGAATCGACGTCCGGTCGTTCCACGGCGACGGCGCGAATTCGGTCGAGATCGCCAGAGGATGGTAGCGGTCCGCGGGGACCGGATAGTCGTAGGCGAAGTAGTTCACCATCTCCTCGATCCGGACCAGGTCGGCCGGCGGCAGGGTGCCCTCGGCGAGGAACCGGCGGATCCGGGAATAGGCGGCCGTGTCGACGTCGGCGGCAAAGGTGGAATGGGGCTGGTCGGCGGTGGCGGTGAACCCGCCGGCCGCGAACTCCGCATAGGTCTCGCTCGGCGCCACCAGCGGCGCGAGGGGTTCGATGCCCAAGACCACTGCTTCGGTCTGGACCATCGTCGTCGACCCGGCTGTCTGCCCCGGCAGCCGTTGTCCCTCGCAGCCGATCAACGCCGCCGCACCGGCCGACATGACCAGCATGCCGGCCGCTCTCACCACCTTGCCCATCGTCTACCCCTGCCCCTGCAAGTTAAGGATGTGTCACGAGAGCCGGGACTGGTGGCGAGATTGTGTCGAGGGCGCGCCGATTTCATGACAGTGCCGCGCGGACGGGCAGTCGCAAAGGCATGATGTGTTAGTTTGCCTGCCCGGCTCTAACAGCAGCATGCCGACCAATGGCAACCGATACCGCAGCGCCCGTCATCCTGACCGGAAACGATCTCGACCTGCCCGCATTCGCCGCGGCTGCCGAACGCCGACGGCCGGTCGCGATCTCCGAGGATGGATGGGGCCGCATCGCCGCCGCCCGCGAGATCGTCGAGGCCATCGTCGCCGATGGGCGGCCGGCCTACGGCATCACCACCGGGGTGGGGTCGCAGAAGGAGGCGGCGGTCTCCGCCGGGGCAGCGTCCGAGTACAACCGGCGCCTTATCGCCGCCCACGCCACACGGGTACCCGGCCCTCTGCTGGAGCAGGCCACCGTGCGCGGCGCGCTGGTCTACATGGCCAATGCGTTCGCCAAGGGCTTCTCCGGCATCTCGCCGGACCTGGTGCGCCTGATCGTCGACCGGATCAATCGCGCCGACATGCCCGAGATCGACGCCAGCGGCTCGGTCGGCGCGTCGGACCTGGTGCCGCTCGCCCAGATCGCCCAATGGCTGCTGCGCCAGCCCGAGGCGGAGGGACTGCCGCGCGCGAAGGATGCGCTGGCCCTGATGAACTCGAACGCGATCTCGCTGGCAAGCGGCGCCCTGCGCCTGGCAGAAGCAGATCGGCTGCTCGCCGCGTTCGACCTTGCGCTCGCCGCGGCCCTCGAGGGCTTTCGCGGCAATCCGTCACCGTTGTCGCCCGTCGCCAACGCTGCCCATCGCCGCCGCGGCCAGGCCGAGAGTGCCGCCCGCACCCGCTGCCTGCTGGCCGGGTCGGCCCTGTGGCGCGAGGGGGTTCCGCGCCAGTTGCAGGACCCGCTCAGCTTCCGCTGCGCCAGCCAGGCGCATGGGGCGGCGATCGACGCTTTGTCGCGGGCCGAGGCGACCTGGGTCGGCGAGCTCAACTCCGTTCACGACAACCCGGTGATCGACGTCGTCGGCCGTGCGGCGGTCAGCACCGGCAACATGGATACCACGGCCATGTCGCTCGCCATCGATTCATTGAGACTGGCGATCGCCAAGATCTGCGACCTGTCGGGCGAACGCCTGCACAAGCAGCAGTGGCCGGCGTTCAGCGGCCTGCCGATCGGGCTCGCCGAGGATGAATCGGCGATCGGGGGCGCCCAGTTCCTGAATCTCGGACACATCGCCGCGTCGCTGATCGTATCGGCCAAGATCTGGGCGCGGCCGCACCTGACGCTCTCGGTCGGACAGCTTGCCGACGGCGTCGAGGATACCGCCGGCTATGCGCTGCACGGTGTCCACGACCTGCAGCGGCTGGTGGACGCGGCCTGGAAGATCGCCGCGATCGAACTGGCGGTCGCGGTCTGGGCGATGCGCCGTCGCCGGCTCGACCGCGGCGCGCTGGGCATCGGCGTTCGTCCGGCCTACGACCGGATCGGCCCCCAGCTGCCGATCGGCCGCGAAGGGGTCGAGGTGTTCAGCCTGACGCCGCTGATCGATGCCCTGCGCACCGGCGGCATGCTGGAGGCGTGCTGCGAGGATGCCGCTCAGCCGGTATAGGCCACGCAGTGCTGCTCTTGCTCGCCCAGGCCCTCGATGCCAAGCCGCACCACGTCCCCGGGCTTGAGGTACTGCGGCTGCGGCTTCTGGCCCATGCCCACGCCTGGCGGCGTGCCGGTCGAGATCACGTCGCCGGCGCGCAAGGTCATGAACCTGCTCAGATGGGCAACCAGCGCGGCCACCCCGAATACCATGGTCCGGGTGCTGCCGTTCTGCTTGCGCTCGCCGTTGACCTCGAGCCACATCGACAGGTTCTGCGGGTCCGGGACCTCGTCGGCGGTCACCAGCCAGGGGCCGATCGGGCCGAAGCTGTCGGCGCTCTTGCCTTTGACCCACTGGCCGCCTTCCTCGAGCTGGAACCGGCGCTCGGAGACGTCGTTGATCACGCAATAGCCGGCGACCCGGCTCAGCGCATCGGCCTCGCTGACATGGGCGGTCGTCTCGCCGATGATGACGCCGAGTTCGACTTCCCAGTCGGTCTTCGTGCTGTCCTTGGGAATGACGATCGGATCGTTGGCGCCGGTGGCCGGGCACAGCTTGCCGAATATGATCGGCTTCTCCGGGACCGGCAGGTTGGATTCCGCGGCGTGGTCCGCATAGTTCAGCCCAATGCAGATGAAACGGCCGATCCGGCCGACACAGGGGCCGAACCGCAGGTGGCTGGACGCGACCGGAAGCGAGTCCGGGTCTATGCCGCGCAGGCGCTCAAGGCCTTCGCGGCTCAGCACATTGCCCGCAATGTCGTCGATTAGCTCGGACAGGTCGCGGACCGTGCCGCCCGCGTCGACCAGTCCGGGCTTCTCGGCTCCGGCTTCCCCATAGCGCACCAACTTCATCGACCGGTTCCTCCCCTGGTATTCGAGATTTGCCGGCGGAGGACAGGCCTGCCGGCGCAGCGCTGTTATAGCGAAGCGCGGGCGAGGGACAACGAAGAACGTCTCCGCGGCGCGGCTACAGGATCTCCTCCCGCTCCTCGTCCCACTCCATGAGCACCGCCCCGCCGAGCGGGTAGTCGGCCTCGGCCACATATTGCGCGCCCCGTTTGCCGAGATGGCTGGAGAATAGGGTGAAGCGGTCGACGAAGAACGGGTCGGCACTGAAATTGGCCCGGTCGCGCAGGAACGAGCGCACCCGGTCCAGCGGCGCTCCCCGCAGCCGCGCCAGCGTGACATGGGCGCGGAAATTGCGCTTCTCGAAGCGGACGCCGGACCGGCGCAGGGCCGAATCGACCTTCTCCTGCAGGCGCGTCAGCGACGGGCAGGGCTCGACGTCCGCCCAGAGCTGGGTCGGCTCGCCGCCGTTCTCGAAATGGCCGAGGCCGCGCAGTCGCAGGTCGAACGCCTCGGCCTCGATCCGGCTGAGCGCAAAGGCGACGTCTTCCGCCTCGTCGCCGGCCAGTTCGCCGATGAAGCGGAGCGTCAGGTGCAGGTTCTCCCGGTCGATCCAGCGGGCGCCGGGGATGGCCGAGCGCAGCCGGTGGAGGCGGTCCTGGATCGCGGGAGGCATGCCGATACCGACGAACAGGCGCATGGCCGGCCCTCCTCTTCTGGAGTCCGCCGGCGCCAAGGGCCGGCGGGTACAGCAGCGACTCGCCGCTCAAGGGCAAGGATTGCTGATTTCGCGGTGGATCGCATCGATCCCGTCGATGACTGTCTGCGGCAGCGATGCCGAAGCGCTGTCTGCCATCACGGAAATATGCGACAGCCGGGTCGCCCCGGGAATGCTGCTGGTGACAAATGGCCGGGAATTCACATAGGCCAGCGCCATCAGCGCAGGGTCGAGCCCGTGCTCGCGGGCCAGCGCCACGTAGCGCTCCGTCGCCAGATGCCCGTTCGGATGGCTGTACCGGACCATTCGGTCGCCGAACAGCGTCAGCCGCGCGCCTTCAGGCTTGGCACCGCCGATATACTTGCCGGTCAGCACCCCCATCGCCAGCGGGGAATAGGCCAGCAGCCCGACATCCTCGCGAATCGCCATCTCGGCGAGCCCGATCTCGAAGGTCCGGTTGAGCAGATTGTAGGGGTTCTGGATGCTGACGACCCGCGGCAGCCCGGTCCGATCGGCGACGCGCAGGAACTCCATCACGCCCCACGCCGTCTCGTTTGACAGCCCGACCATGCGGATCTTCCCCGCCTTCACCAGGTCGCCGAGCACGCACAGGGTCTCCTCGATGGGGATGGTCTCGACATCCGGCTGGTGCGCGTAGCCGAGCCTGCCGAAATAGTTGGTCGGCCGGTCCGGCCAGTGCAGCTGGTAGAGGTCGATGTAGTCGGTCCTGAGCCGGCGCAGGCTGCCGTCGATCGCCGCCTCGATTTGCGAGCGGTCGAGACGCGTCTTGCCGCCGCGCACGTAGGGGAAGCGGCTTTCCTCCCGGCCTACCACCTTGGTGGCGAGGATCACCTTGTCGCGCGCCGCGCCGCCAGCGAACCAGCTGCCGATATACTCTTCGGTCCGGCCATAGGTCTCGGCTCGCGGCGGCACCGGGTACATCTCGGCCGCGTCGATGAAGTTGACCCCGGCATCCAGCGCCATGTCGAGCTGCCGGTGCGCATCGGCCTCGCTGTTCTGCTCGCCCCAGGTCATCGTACCCAGGCAGATCACGGACACGTCGATGTCGGTGCGGCCAAGTCGCCGGTATTGCATTGTCGCCTCGTCTGAAGTTGGCCGGGAAGGGCTAGCAGAAGACCGTGATGACGCCCGTATAGCCGTGCAGGCGCCCATTGAAAATCTCTCCGTTGGCAAAGAACCCGATCAGCGGGACGGGCCCCAGCGCCTCGTGAATCAGAGACACCTCCTCGGACCTTTCCCCGAACAAGTTCGGGCCCCGCGCCACGCAGGTGACGTAGACGACGGCGCGCGGCGTCCCGGGAAGGCGGCCGCCGAGCTCATCGAGCATCGCCCGCATGTCGGTCACCGCCGCCGCCCGATCCCGGCGACAGAACAGCAGCGACCCGCCATTGGTCATCACATCGCCCAGCACGATCAGGCCACGGTCCGGATCGACCGCGAGGATGTTGCGGACCAGGTACTCGCTGCGGTCGCTGTTCTCCACCGGCAGGGCGGCGTTCAGCATATCGGCCTGCGCCTTCAGGCCGATGATGTCGCTGACGCCGAGGTCCTCGTACAGCACCTTCAGCGCCGGCCGCCCATCGAGTTCGAACACCACGTTGCGATCGGCGGCCGTGACCCGATGCATCGACCCCAAGGGTGCGCAACCCTGGGCGATGCCCGTCGCCACCGGCACGCCGCCGGCGAACAATACGCCGGAGAGCGCGTCGGCAGCGATGCGGTCGGCGACGGCCAGCGACTGCGTGCGCGAGGCGGTGAGCCCGCCGACCACGAAACACCCCGAGGTCTCGCCGAGAGCGATCAGGTCCTGCATCAGGTTCGGCGTCCCCGCGCCTCCATGGAAAAGGCCAAGCAGGGGGCTCTGTCGGGCGATCCAGGCGCCGTGGCCTTCCAGGGCCTCCGCGCCCTCCTCGGGAGGCTCAACGATGCGGAAGTTGTCCGCCGGCATCGGGATCGCCATGGCAGCGAGGGCGGGGCGGTCGTAGTACTCGGCAGCGGTCACCGCAACGCCATAGCCCAGCGTGCCGACCCAGTGCCGCAGGCCTGTCTTCTCCTTCAGCAGGGCGACGATGGCGGCGAACTGGCCGGCAAGGTGGTCGCTGGCGTAGACCACTCCGATGGTGTTCTCGGGGTCCAGACTGCCGAGCTGCTCGACGACAGCCGTTGCCATGGCGTCCCAGGGGCCGTCGGCCGCGTGGGCGAGACGCACCGGCGCGTTCATGTCCGCTCGTCCCGGGCCCCAGCTTCAGGCGTTGGCGTCCGACTCCAGCCAGCGGATGATGGTCGGCAGCATGCGGTCCACGATTTCGGCGACCCCACGCGCGTTCGGGTGGATCCTGTCGCTCTGGTTGAGCGTCGGAACCGTCGCCACGCCGTCGAGGAAGAACGGGTACAGCGGGACGTCATGCTGCTCGGCCAGCTCCGGGTACATCGCGTTGAACTCGGCAGCATAGTCGCTGCCGAAGTTCGGCGGCGCAAGCATGCCGGCCAGCAGGACGGGAATATTCTCCTGGTCCAGCCGTTGCAGGATCGCGTCCAGGTTCTCCCGGGCCGAACCGGGATCGATACCGCGCAGGCCGTCGTTGGAGCCAAGCTCGACGATGACGTGGGTCGGCTCGTCGGCGAGCGCCCAGTCGAGCCGCGCGAGACCACCCGCAGTGGTATCCCCCGAGACGCCGGCATTCAACACCACCACGTCGAGGCCATTGGCCTGCAGGGCGCTCTCGAGCTGCACGGTGAAGCCATGGTCGGGCGGCAGTCCGTAGCCGCTGGTCAGGCTGTCCCCGAGGACCATCAAGCGAATCTGCTCGGCCTGGGCCGCGCCGGCCGAAACCGAAACGGCGGCGAGCAGGGCAGCGATCAGATGAACGATACGCGTTGTCATCAGTGGAATATGGGCGTCAAAATCTCAGTGCCAAGCCGATCGCTGCCGATCGTCGTCCAAAGGCCATGCAGAACGCCGTCCTTGCCGATCTGGTAGTAGGCCGTGCCGCCATCATAGCCGACGGAGAGCACTTCGCCATAAGCAATGCCCGTGCCGAAGTACAACTGTTCGCCGATGTTCCACTCCACCTGGAAGGTGTCGCCCGTGGCCGTTATCGAGGCCATGCCCTGATAGCCGCTGGCGCCATCGGGGTTCTGGCCTTCGACCAGGTAGTCGCCGGAAAGCAGTCGATAGTCCTGCGCCGCCAAGGGGACGCCGGCGGCGGCAACCAGCAGCAGCAGCGCGCCAATCATCACTTTCATTTCAACACTCCTGACACGGCCTCGACCAACCGATCCGATCGGGAGCACTCCAGCGCCTTGAAGATGCTCGGCCAATGCCCCAAATGGGACCAGATATGTCGCGGCGTCCTGCCGCTCCCGGTTTCGCCCGCTGCCACCGCCCGCTGCCACGAAGGAGATCCAATGCAACCACCATCTCCCGAGCGCGGGCGCACCGGCGCCGCGACCGACAGGGTTGTGGACCTCCATGACGTTCGCCTGACGCTGCCAAGCGAAGCCGGCGCAGTCGAGATTCTCCGCGGACTCAATCTGCAGGTGGATCGTGGCGAGACTGTGGGCGTGGTTGGCCCATCGGGCAGCGGCAAGTCGACCATGATGATGATCATCGGCGGCCTGGAGCGTGCAACCGGTGGCACGGTCCATGTCGCCGGCCGAGACCTGGGAGCGATGGGCGAGGACGCGCTCGCCCTGTTCCGTCGCGACAACGTCGGCATCGTCTTCCAGTCTTTCCACCTGATCCCGACCATGTCGGCGCTGGAGAACGTCGCGGTACCGCTGGAGCTTGCCGGGGTCGGCGATGCCTTCGGCCGGGCCCGGGCCAGCCTCGACGCGGTCGGCCTGGGTCACCGGATCACCCACTATCCCGGTCAGCTTTCCGGGGGCGAGCAGCAGCGCGTGGCGCTGGCCCGCGCCTTCGCCACCGAGCCGGTGCTGCTGCTGGCCGACGAGCCCACCGGCAACCTGGACGGCGTCACCGGAGAGAAGGTCATCAGCCTCCTGTTCGGCATGACCGAGCGCACCGGGGCGACCCTGATGCTGATCACCCACGACGCCCAGCTCGCCGGCCGCTGCCGGCGCACCGTGCGCCTGGTCGACGGCCTGATCGAGGCCGATACGGCCGCGCGCCAGATGGCGACCGTCGCCTGATGGCCACCGCGAGCGAGGTTGCGATCGGTGAATCCCGGTCCACCGCCGGCACCGCCGACGCCGGACGGTTCGGCATGGCGTTCCGCATCGCCCGGCGGGAGTTGCGCGGCGGCCTGAGCGGGTTCCGCGTCTTCCTGGCCTGCCTGGCGCTCGGCGTTGCGACGATCGCCGCGGTCGGCTCGCTGTCGGCCGGGATCGAAGACGGCCTGCGCACCGATGCCCGCACGCTGCTTGGCGGGGACATCGAGGTGCGCCAGCTCTATTCGCCGATCACGGCCGAACAGCTTGCCTATATCGAGGCCGCCGGCCCGGTCACCGCCAGCCGACAGACCCGTGCCATGGCGCGCAGCCTTGCGAGCGACGCCCGGTCGCTGATCGAGCTCAAAGCCCTCGACGGGGCCTATCCCCTGTTCGGCGCCGTCGAGACCGCGCCTGCTGCGCCGCTGGCTGAGCTGCTTGCCGCCGACGCCGAAGGCCGGCCGGGGGCCGTCGTCGACGGCGTTGCGCTCCGCCGCCTCGACCTGTCGATCGGCGACCCGATCCGCCTCGGCGATGGCGATTTCCATGTCGCCGCGGAGCTGTTGAGCGAGCCGGACCGGCTGTCCGGTACCGGCTTCCTGACGCTGGGGCCGAAGGTCCTCATTGCCGATTCGGCCATGGAGGCGACCGGGCTGGTCCAGGAAGGCAGCCTGATCTACCACTTCTACCGCGTCGCCATGCCCGCGGGCAGCGATGCGACCGCGTTCAAGGATTCGGTGACCGCCGCCTTTCCGGACGCGCCGATCCGGGTCCAGGACTTCAGCGACGGGGCGGAGGGCCTGCGCGAGTTCATCGATCGGCTGGCCGCCTTCCTGACCCTGGTCGGGCTCACTGCCCTGCTGGTCGGCGGCGTCGGCATCGCCAATGCCGTGCGGGCCTATCTCGACTCCAAGGTCACCACCATCGCGACCCTGAAATGCCTGGGTGCCAGCAACCGGCTGGTGTTCGCGGCCTATCTGATCCAGATCATGGTGCTTGCCGGGCTCGGGACCGTGGTCGGACTCGCGGTCGGCGCCGTCGCGCCGATGCTGGCGGGCGGTTTTCTCGCCGACCAGCTTGGACTCAACCTCAGCTTCGCACTGTTCCCGACGCCGCTGCTGCTCGCGGCCGTTTTCGGGCTGCTGACCGCCCTGACGTTCTCGATCTGGCCGCTCGCCCGCGCCCGCGAGGTGCCGCCTGCCCAGCTGTTCCGGGCCATCGTGGCGCCCGCCCGCCGCTGGCCGACCTGGCCCTATGTGGCCGCCACCCTGGCAGCCGCCACCGTGCTGGCGGCGCTAGCCGTGCTCACCGCCGACGACCGCCAGCTGGCGGCGATTTTCGTCGCCGGTGCGGTCGGCGCCATGGTCGCCTTCCGGCTTGCCGGCATCCTGATCGAGTGGGCGGCGCGCCGCGTTGGCCGGCCGCGCAACACCGCGCTCAGGCTCGGGCTCGCCAACATCCACCGGCCGGGGGCCGCCACGCCATCGGTGGTCCTGTCGCTCGGTCTCGGGCTCACCGTGCTGGTCGCCGTAGCGCTGATCGAGAACAACATGAGCGCGGCGATCCAGGAGCGGATCCCCGACGAGGCGCCGGCCTATTTCTTTCTCGACATCCAGCCCGACCAGGTGGCGGCGTTCGAAGCCGCGGCGCGCTCGGTCGACGGCGTCGGCGAGATCGCGCAGACGCCGATGCTGCGCGGTCGGATCGTGGCAATCAACGACGTGCCGGCCGACCAGATGCCGATCGCCCCGGACTCCCAGTGGGCGCTGCAGAGCGAGCGCGGACTGACCTACGCCGCCGAGCCGCCGGACAACGCCAGCATCGTCGCGGGGGAATGGTGGCCGGCCGACTACAGCGGCCCACCGCTGATCTCGTTCAGTGCCGACCTCGCCCACGGCTTCGGCATCGGGCTTGGCGACACGCTGACCGTCAACGTGCTGGGCCGGGAAATGACCGGCACCATCGCCAATCTGCGCGAGATCGAGTGGGGCACGCTGCAACTGAACTTCACCATCATCTTCGCGCCCGGTGCGATGGAGTCGGCGCCTCACACGGTGCTGGCCACCGTGCAAGCGACGCCGGAGGCCGAACAGGCACTGGAACGCGTCGTCACCGATACCCTGGCCAACGTCTCGGCGATCCGCGTGCGCGACGCGCTGGACACCGCCAACCAGGTCCTGGGGAGTATCGGCATGGCGGTGACGGCGACCGCCGCGATCACGCTGCTGGCGGGCGCCCTGGTGCTGGCCGGCGCAGTGGCGGCCGGCCATCGCCGGCGGGTCTACGACGCCGTGGTGCTGAAGGTGCTGGGTGCGACCCGCGGCCTGATCAGCAGGGCGTTCCTCGTCGAGTACGGGCTGCTCGGGGCCGCCACCGCCACCGTTGCCGCCGTGCTCGGCGCCGCCGCCTCGTTCGTGGTGGTGACCGAGGTGATGCAGCTCGACTGGGTCCTGCAGCCGGCGGTGATCGCGATGGTGCTGGCGCTGAGCCTGATCGTGACCATCGGCCTCGGCTTCATCGGCGCCTGGCGGGCGCTCGGCCAGAAGGCAGCGCCCTTGTTGCGTAGCCCCTGACCGACACCTCCCCGGGCCGACGACGCCCTCGTTTCGCCACAACCACCGGCGAGGATGAAAAGCCTGCTTGATTGGGATGACGATCTGCCCAATATAAGCAACGAGGCCGCGCCAGGGTAAGGTGCGGCGCCTTTGATTATGCGCGCAAGGAGGGGATGCAATGGCGTCACGATTCGAAAACCAGTTCATGACGCGCACTGCGGCCGGCGCCGACATCGATGTCGGGCTGCGGTCGTACATGCTGCGTGTCTACAACTACATGGTGCTCGGTCTGGCACTGACCGGCGCTATTGCGTTCTTCATCTCGACCTCGCCGGCGGCGATCGGGCTGTTCTTCTCGCCGACTGGCCTGACCGGCCTGGGCTGGATCGCGATGCTGTCGCCGCTGGCGGCGGTGCTGATCTTCATGTTCGGCTACCAGCGGATGTCGCCGGGGATGGCGCAAGCCATGTTCTGGCTCTACGCCGGGCTGAACGGCATCGGCTTCGCGCTGATCTTCATGATGTTCCTGCCGGCCGAGATCTTCCGCGCGTTCTTCATCACCGCGGGCATGTTCGCCGGGATGAGCCTGATCGGCTACACGACCAAGCGCGACCTGACCGGCATGGGCAGCTTCCTGATGATGGGCGTCATCGGGCTGATCCTGGCCATGGTGGTCAACATCTTCCTCGGCTCCAGCGGGCTGATGATCATCATCTCGGTGGCGTCCGTGCTGATCTTCGCCGGGTTGACCGCCTACGACACCCAGAAGATCAAGGAGATGTACTACCAGGTCGACGGCGAGGGCGCGATGAAGAAGACCGCGATCTTCGGCGCGCTTATGCTGTACATCGACTTCATCGTGATGTTCCGCAACATCCTGATGCTGATGAGCCTGGCTCGCGAATAGCGCGCCCCATCCTTCGACGGCTACCGACGCCCGGGCACAGCCCGGGCGTTTGGTTTGCGCGGTCGCAAGCCGATCACAGCGCGCGCAATTCTGCGTGACCTCGGCTGGAGCGCCGGCGGGGACCGGGGTAGTCGATCTCATGACTGCAAATGTGCGCCAGACCCTCGGCATCTGCTGCCTGCTGCTCGCCGTCCTGGGCGGCGCACCCGCGCGCGCCGCGCCGGACGCGGAGCTGTGGGCCCGCTGGGTCGGCCATGACCCGGCAAGCGCCCTCCAAGTCGACCATGGCGCCTGGGACGTCCTGATCGCGCGCTACCGCAGCGTCGGCAACGACGGTATCGCCCGCTTCCGCTACGGCGCGGTCACCGCCGAGGATCGCGCTGCTCTCGACGCCTATCTCTCCGCGTTGGCCGCAACGCCGGTCAGTCGCCTGCGCAGAGACCAGCAGCGCGCCTTCTGGATCAACCTCTACAACGCGCTGACCGTCCGGGTGGTGCTCGACCACTATCCCCTGTCGAGCATCCGCGACATCGACATCTCGCCCGGCCTGTTCTCGGACGGGCCATGGGGCGCGCAGCTGATCGCGGTCGACGGCGAGCCGCTGACACTGGACGACATCGAGCACCGCATCCTGCGCCCGATCTGGCGCGACCCGCGCCTGCACTACGCGGTCAACTGCGCCTCGCTGAGCTGCCCGGACCTGCCGCCGGAGGCGATGCGCGCGGACACGGCCGACCGCCTGCTCGACGCAGCGGCCCGCGCCTATGTGAACCACCCGCGCGCGGTTGCGTTCGACGCCGAGGGGCGCCTGGTCGTCTCCAGCATCTACGCCTGGTACGGCAGCGACTTCGGCGACGGCGACGCGGCGATCATCGCCCATCTGCGCGCCTATGCGGAGCCGGCGCTCGCTGCGCGGCTGGCAGCCGTCACCTCGATTGCCGACCACGACTACGACTGGCGGCTGAACGACGCCTCCCCACCGTGAGAGGTTCAGGCGGTGCGGTCGCGGTTCAGCGGGCGGAGGCGGGTGACATGGCCCATCTTGCGGCCGGGCCGGGCGTCGGACTTGCCGTAGATGTGCAGCCGGGCGCGGGGATCGGACAGGATCTGCGGCCAGTTGTCGATCGCGTCGCCGAGCAGGTTGGTCATCTGGGCATCGTGATGCCGTTCCGCCGAGCCGAGCGGCAGGCCGCAGACGGCGCGGACGAACTGCTCGAACTGGCTGGTGACGCAGGCATCGATGGTCCAGTGCCCTGAATTGTGCGGCCGCGGCGCGAGCTCGTTGACCAGGATGACGCCGTCGTGGGTGACGAACATCTCGACCGCCAGCAGCCCGGTCAGGTCCAGCGCGACGGCGATCGTCTCGGCGATCAGCCGGGCGTCGGCGGCAAGCGCGCTGTCGATCGGCGCCGGGGCATGGGTATGCAGCAGGATGTGGTTGCGATGCTCGTTCTCGACCGGATCGTAGCAGACCATCCCGCCGTCCAGGCCCCGCGCCACGATCACCGAGATCTCGCGCTCGAACGCGACGAACGCCTCGACGATCGCGGTCTCGCCCCCGAACTCGCGCCAGACTTCGGCCAGGTCCGTCGCTGCGGTGATCCTGACCTGACCCTTGCCGTCGTAGCCGAACCGAGTGGTCTTGACCACAGCGTCGACGTTGAAGGCATAGACAAAGTCGCGGAACTCCTCGAAGGTCCGCGCCTCGTGGAAGTCGGTGGTCCGCACCAGCGGGTCCGGGACCTCGTCGTTGAGGAAGCGCTTCTCGCGCAGCCGGTCCTGGGCAATGTGCAGCACGCGTCCGCTGGGGCGCACCGGCCGCGTACCGGCCAGCCGCGCCACGGTGTCGTGAGGGATGTTCTCGAACTCGAAGGTGACGACGTCCACCGCTTCGGCGAAGCGGTCCAGGGCGGCCATGTCATCATAGGCGGCGAGCGTGGCCCGGTGGGCCACCTGCTCGCCTGGGCTGTTCGGTTCCGGACCGAAGACGTGGCTGCGATAGCCGAGCTGGGCGGCGGCAAGTGCGGTCATCCGGCCCAGCTGGCCGTTGCCGAGGATGCCGATCGTCGAGCCCGGCGGGTGGATGGCATGGCTCTGGATCACGATGGCGCATCTCCGGGCGCGTCCTGCGGGTGTTCACCGACCGCGGCGGTCTGGCGCGCGCGGTAACCATCGAGCGCGTCGGCGAGCTGCGGATCCGAGAGCGCAAGGATCCCGGCCGCGAGCAGCGCCGCGTTGCGGGCGCCGGCGGGACCGATCGCCAGCGTGCCGACGGGAACGCCGCCCGGCATCTGCACGATCGACAACAGGCTGTCCAGGCCGGCGAGGGTCCGGCTCTGCACCGGAACCCCGAGCACCGGCAGCGGCGTCATCGCGGCGAGCATCCCGGGCAGGTGGGCAGCGCCGCCGGCGCCGGCGATGATCACCTTCAGCCCGCGGCCGCGGGCGTTGCGGGCATAGTCCACCAGGCGGTCCGGCGTGCGGTGGGCGGAGACGATGCGGGTCTCGTGCGGTATGGCGAGTGCGGCCAGCACCGCCTGGGCCTCGCGCATGGTCGCCCAGTCGGACTGGCTGCCCATGACCACGCCGACGACGGCGTTCGGATCGGTCGGCACCGTACCCCTCCCCTGCTGAGCCATCGGTCCGCGGCGTTTACGCGCTTCGCCGTTGCCGCGCAAGCCGCCGGCCGCAGAAGTATCAGCACTTTCGTAACCGGTCGCTGCTAATGTCCGGCCTATCGAGCGCAGGTAGGCATCGAGGCTCCGCAATCCCCGGATCTCTCTGCACTCCCTGGCCACATGGGCAAGGTTGCGACGGTGCGGATCGAGGGTCCCAGAACAAGCGGCATTCGTGCCTATCAGAAGCGCCAGGACGGGGTGCGGAAAACCGACGCCGGCGCTGCGGCGAGCGACGCCGCGGCCTCGACCGAGGTCGCGATCGCCGGCATCCCGGAAGCCGAACTGACGCCGCGGGTCCAGCAGGCGATCCTGACGCTGATGGCCGAGGTCAGCCGACTGCGCGAGGAACTGCAACGCCGCGACAACCGGCTGGAGGAACTGGAGCGGCTGGCCGACGAAGACCCGCTGACCCGGGTTTTCAACCGCCGCGCCTTCGTCCGCGAGGTCACGCGCTTCGCCGCCTATGCCGAACGCTATGCGACGCCGTCGAGCATCCTGTTCTTCGACGTCAACGAGCTCAAGGTCATCAACGACACCCACGGCCACGACGCGGGCGACCGTGCCCTGGTCCACGTGGCCGACAGCCTGCGGCGGCACGTGCGCGGCTCCGACGTGATCGGCCGCCTGGGCGGCGACGAGTTCGGCGTGCTGCTGGTCAATGCCGACGCCGCCGATGCCGAGGTGCGCGGCCAGCGGCTGGCATTGGCAGTGCAGGAGCAGCACCTGGCGATCGGCGAGTCCTGGCGGCAGGTGACCGTGGCCTGGGGCTGGCACACCATCGCCCCCGGTATCGACGTCGGCGAGGCCCTGCGGGCGGCCGACGAACGGATGTACCGCCAGAAGCGAGGCGAGTCCGCGGCCTGATGCCTCGAAATGCGGCCAGATCCGAGCAACCCGTACGGCCGGCCAAGTCCGGCTCAGGTGGACCACCCGATGCTTGCTGAAGCGACGACGCTCGACACCGACACCGGCGGCGACGAAATCTGGCGCTGGATCGCAGGCGCTGCCGACCTTCTAGCCCTGCCCTCGAAGCTGGGCATGCTGGCCCGCTGCTGGATGGCGTGCCGGCCCGACGGCGCCATGGTCCCGCGCCGAACCGACCTCGACCCAGCCGAATTCAAGTCGATCCTGCCCAATGTGCTGATGTTCGGCCTGGAACGGCAGGATGGCGCGCTCAAGGCTGTGCGCATCCGCCTGATGGGCACCGCGCTGGTCCGGGTCTATGGCCGCGACTGGACGGGCCTGACCACCCGCGACTTCGACCGCGAGGACCAGGTCGCCGACCACCTGCGCCGGATGCAAAGCATCGTCGACCGGCGCCAGATGCTGTATTGGCGGCACTGGAGCCTCGCCCGCGGCAGCGAGGACCTGTTCGCCGAGCACCTGTTCTGTCCGCTGACCGATGCCGACGGCACGGTCGCCTATGTCATCACCGTGCTCGATTTCCCCGGCATGGAGTACGACCCGCGCGTGCGCGACAGCTTCAGCCCACTGCTGATCCGGCATCGCTGAGGGGGCGCCGCTGAGGGTCAGGCAGCGCTGAGGTCCTCGCCGCTCAGCGCCCGCTCGATCAGGGCACAGGTTTCGTCGCGGCCATAGATCGCGACGAAGGAGCCGAAGCGCGGGCCCTGGCTCTGGCCGAACAGCACCTCGTAGATCGCCTTGAACCAGTCGCGCAGCGGCTCGAACCCGTGGCGCTTGCCGACCTCGTAAACCAGGTTCTGCAGCGCCTCGGCGTTCGCGCCCTCGGGGCTTCCTCGCAGCTCGGCGGCAAGGTCCGCCAGCGCCGCCGCCTCGGCCGCGCTTGGCGCCCGGTACCGCTTCGCCGGCCGGACGAGGTCGCGGTAGTAGGCCAGCGCATGGTCGACGAGCCGCGCCAGGAAGGGCGCCGCCTGCGGCGTTGCGTTCGGCGCATAGCGGCTGATGAAGCCCCACAGCGCGCTCGCGTCCGATGCGTTGGCGGCACTGGCCAGGTTCAGGATCATCGCGTAGGCGAGGTGGACCGGCTCATGCGGCGGCAACCCGTCGTGGATGTGCCAGACGACGCTCTTCAGCTGTTCCTCCCGGCTCAGGGCGGGATAGGCGGCCAGCGCCTCCTGGTACTCGTCGACCGCCTTCGGGATCACGTCGAAATAGAGCTTCTTGGCCGTCCGCGGCTTGGTCGCCATGAACAGCGAAAGGCTTTCGGAAGGCGCGTAGGCCAGCCACTCCTCCACCGACAGGCCATTGCCCCGCGACTTGGAGATCTTCTCGCCCTTCTCGTCGAGGAACAGCTCGTAGTTGAAGCCTTCCGGGGGCTTGGCGCCGAGGACGCGGGCGATCCGGCTCGACAGCCGCACCGAATCGATCAGGTCCTTGCCCGACATCTCGTAGTCGACGCCGAGCGCCGCCCAGCGCATGCCCCAATCCGGCTTCCACTGCAGTTTGCACCGGCCACCGGTGAGCGGTACCTCGACCAGTTCGTGGGAATGGGGATCGCGATAGACCAGGGTCCCGGCCTGCGGGCGCACCTCCTCGATCGGCACCTGCAGCACGACACCCGTCCTCGGGCAGATCGGCAGGAACGGGCTGTAGGTCCTCTGCCGTTCCTCGCGCAGGGACGGCAGCATGATGGCCATCACCTCGTCGTAGCGCTCCGCCACCTTCAGCATCCACGGGTCGAACAGCCCGCTGCGATAGCACTCGGTTGCGCTCTTGAACTCATACTCGAAGGCGAAGCCGTCGAGGAAAGCGCGCAGCCGCGCATTGTTGTGCTCGCCGAACGACGGGTATGTCTCGAACGGGTCCGGTACCTGGGTCAGGGGCTTGTTCAGGTGCTGGCCCAGCATCGCCCGGTTCGGCACGTTGTCCGGCACCTTGCGCAGTCCGTCCATGTCGTCGGAAAAGCAGAACAGGCGGGTGGGAATGTCGGACAGCACCTGGAAGGCGTGGCGCACCATCGTCGTGCGCACCACCTCACCGAAGGTGCCGATATGGGGAAGCCCCGACGGACCGTAGCCGGTCTCGAACAGCACATAGCCCTTGGCGGGCACATGCTCCGTCCCGGCGCCGCCGAGCCGGGCCACCAGCTTGGCGGCCTCTTCGAACTGCCAGATCGGCTTCTCGCGCTGGATGTCGAGCATCGCCCGCGCGCTGTCGCGCCAGGCCGCGAAAATGCTCTGGCTCCCACCGGTCATCGCTGCCGTCCTCGCATGGATGAGATCAGGCGGCGGACCTTAGGAGCGGGCCGACTGACCGTCAACCGAGCCGGACGCTCCCCGGGAAATGGTCGCAGGCCAGCCTGGCCTGCGCTGCCGGTTCAGGCCGCGATATCGACCAACTGACCGCGCCCGCTTTCCGGCGGCGGCGGCGGCAGGTCGCTGCTCTTGTCGCGCGGCGCGGCGTCCGCCTTCTGCTCCGGCCTGCTGTTCTTGTCAGCGGCCCTGACGTCCTCGGACCGCTGGCCCGACTCCGCCACGTTCTCGGCGGCGGACGGGCTGGTCTTTGGCTGGCTGGGCGGGGCGCCCGTAGGGTCCTGCACGCTTTGCAGAGACGATGTGGATCCGACTGCGAGGTCCATGAATCACTTCCTGTGATGCCAGTGGTGAAGGCAGAGTCCGGCACGCCGAGAGTGACCCAGACACCCCACCAGGGCCACCGTTTTCGTTTCGAATTTTAGCGATCGCGCCGGCCGCCCTACATCATGATCCCGCCGTCGATCAGATGGGCGACGCCCGTGGTGTAGCTGGATTCATCGGACGCCAGGTAGAGGCAGAGGTTGGCGATCTCCTCGGGGGTGCCGAGACGCCCCATCGGCTGACGGCCGACGAATGCAGATTCGGCCTGCGCGACCGTGATCCCCTGCTGGGCCGCCACCTCCCCGATCCGCTGCCGCAGCGAGGGCGTGTCGACTGTGCCCGGGCAGATCGCGTTGCAACGGATCCCCTTGGCCACGAAGTCGGCGGCAACCGCCTTGGTCAGGCCGATCACCGCCGCCTTGCTGGCGCCATAGACGAACCGGTTCGGCAGTCCCTTCACCGAGGAGGCGACGGACGCCATGTTGATGATCGACCCGCCGCCGGCGGCGACCATCGCCGGCAGCAGGGCCTTGATCAGCCGGTACTGGGCCTTGACGTTGAGATTGAACGAGAAGTCCCAATCCTGTTCGCTGCAGTCCAGGATCGAGCCGTTGTGGACGAAGCCTGCGCAGTTGAACAGCACGTCGACGGCCCCGATCTCGGCGGCCGCGGCATCAATCTCGGACTGCGACAAAACGTCAAGCCGGCGGGTGGCGATGCGGTCGCTCTCGGCGGCGAGCCCTTCCAGCAACCCCTCGTTCACATCCGTCGCGATCACCCGGGCGCCCTCGCGCGCGAACAGCAGCGCGGTCGACCGACCGATTCCCGCCGCCGCGGCTGTGATCAGCGCCGTCTTTCCCTCCAGCCGATGGCCCATGTTCATTCCCTCTGCCGTGCCTGCGTATTGTGCTAAACCTGTTCACGCGCGACCCGGAATGGCCTTGACCCCGTGAGCGCGCTAGACTCTTCCCAATCACCACATCAGGCCTGCGTCGTCCATCGCTGAACGCTATCGGGACCGGCGCGGCAACAGAGGACCCTTCAGATGACCGCCACCGGCGCCCTCACCATCCGCCTCAACCCGGCCGACAACGTAGTCGTCGCGCGAGCGGACCTGCTCCCCGGCGCCGACGTGCCCTCGGAAGGCATCGCCGCCGGCGAGCACATCCCGGCGGGGCACAAGATCGCGACTGCGGCCATCGCCGACGGCCAGCCGGTGCGCAAGTACAACCAGATCATCGGCTTTGCCAAAGGCGACATTGCAGTCGGTGCCCATGTCCACGTGCACAATTGCGAGATGCAGGACTTCGCCCGCGACTACGCCTTCTGCCAGGACATGCATCCGACGGCGTATTTCCCCGAGGCCGAGCGTGCGACCTTCCAGGGCTTCCGCCGGGCCAACGGCAAGTGCGGCACCCGCAACTACCTCGGCATCCTGACCAGCGTGAACTGCTCGGCCACCGCCGCCAAATACATCTCGCGCGCCGTCGAGCGCTCGGGCATCCTCGCCGACTACCCCAATGTCGACGGCGTGGTAGCGCTGACGCATTCGACCGGATGCGGCATGGCCGACAGCGGCGACGGATACGAAGCCCTGCAGCGCACGCTGTGGGGCTATGCCCGCCACCCGAATTTCGCCGGCATCCTGATGGTCGGACTCGGCTGCGAGGTCAACCAGATCCCGTTCCTGCTCGACGCCTATGGGCTGGAGATCGGCGACCGCTTCCAGACCATGACCATCCAGGACACCGGCGGCACCGCCAAGACGGTCGAGCGCGGGATGGCGATCATCAAGTCGATGCTGCCGGCCGCCAACGCGGCGGTCCGCGAGACCTGCCCGGCCAGCGAGTTGACACTGGCGCTGCAGTGCGGCGGTTCGGACGCGCTTTCCGGGATAACCGCCAATCCGTCGCTCGGCGCGGCGGTGGACCTGCTGGTCCGCCATGGCGGTACCGCCGTGCTCTCGGAAACGCCGGAGATCTACGGCGCCGAGCACCTGCTGACCCGGCGCGCGATCAACGAGAAGGTCGGCAAGAAGCTGGTCGACCGCATCCACTGGTGGGAGGACTACGTCGCCCGCAACGGCGGCGAGATGAACAACAACCCGTCGCCGGGCAATAAGGCCGGTGGGCTGACGACGATCCTCGAGAAGTCGCTCGGCGCCGCCGCCAAGGGCGGGACCAGCAACCTGTGCGGCGTCTACAAATATGCCGAGTACATCGACACCAAGGGCTTCGTGTTCATGGATTCGCCAGGCTACGATCCCTGTTCGGTGACCGGCCAGGTCGCCTCCGGCGCTAACGTCGTGTGCTTCACCACCGGCCGCGGCTCGGTGTTCGGCTTCAAGCCGGCGCCGTCGATCAAGCTCGCCACCAACTCGGCGATGTACCGCCGGATGTCCGACGACATGGACATCAACTGCGGTGTGGTCGTCGACGAAGGCGTCAGCGTCCAGGACCTGGGCAGGCAGATCTTCGAGCTAGTGCTGCGCGTCGCCTCCGGCGAGGAACCGAAGAGCGAGGCGCAGGGTTTCGGCGATTACGAATTCATTCCCTGGCAGATCGGAGCAGTGATGTGAACCGACAGGACAGCGAGCACAAGATTGGCGGACGGCGGGCCGCGCTCTACGGCATCGCCGCCGCAGGCGTATCGGCCCTTGGGGCAACCCTGGCGGCCGGGCGTCCGGCGCGCGCGGTAGATCCGCAGACCGGTGCGTTGACCGAAGCCGACATGATCGGCAAGGTCCTCCGCGTCTACAACACAGGCGACCCGGTCACGCTGGACTACAGCGAGGATCGACTCAACATCGAGCTCGGTCCGGAGCAGCGGATCGCCAGGATCACGATCGGATGAGCCATTTGCCACGCGATGCCTCATCCGGCCGGCGCACGGTGCTGCGCGCGGCGACAGGAATTGTCGTTTCGGCCGGGGCGGCGGCTGCCATCGGCGGCTGTGTCTCTGCCCGGCCCCCGGCCCAGCCTCCGGCGCCTGGCGATCGCCCATTGACCTCGGCCGATCTGGTCGGCAAGACGCTGCGTGTCTACAACACCGGCGATCCGCTGACCCGCGACTTTCGCCAGGATCGGGCGAATGTCGAACTGGGTCCCAACCAGCGGATCGTCTCCATCTGGATCGGCTAGGATCGCTCCCGGGCGTTGGCGCCGCCTGCTGGTGCCTGCCGCCGCCCCACGGCTCGTCCTGCTGCTGCTGCCGGTGCTCCTCGCCGGCTGCGACCGGCCCGATCCGGAACAGGCAGCCCTCTGCCGGTCGCTGATCCTCGCCTTCGAGGACGACCTCCCGTCGGCAGGCGCAATCGCGGTCGCGGTCGACCCGGAAACCGCGTCGCGTGTCGTTGCCCGCTACCCCGCTGCCGGCGAAGAGCGCTGGATTGCCTGTGAATTCGCCGGCACCGGGATGGCGCGCGACCGGCTGGTGCTCACCGGCGTCGAGACGGCGGCGGAAGGCCGGCTCACACCCACCCGACTCCACATGCTCCGGATCTGGCTCGGACTTCGCCCGCTGACCACCCGGCTCCAGGGCGCCGGGACGGATTCCGGCCCCGGCCGCCCCCTCGCCTATGCCGCGCAGCAGGCCGTCAACGCCCTGTCGAACGCGGCGATCTATGCCCTGCTGGCAGTGGGTTTCACCATGATCTACGCCGTGCTTGGCAAGATGTTCCTGGCCTTCGGGCAGGTGATGATGGTCGGCGCCTTCGGCGCCATCATCGCCGGCAGCCTGCTCGCCAACGCCGGCGCCGCGCCGGCGGTGTCCCTGCTGGCGGCTCTCGCGGCCGCCATTGCCCTCGGCGCCGTGGTCAGCCTGGCTGCCGGCCGCATCCTGTCGCCGGTGCTGCATGCACGCGGTACCCAGGCGGCCCTTGTCGCCTCGATCGGCCTCGCGGTCACGGTGCAGGAGGCGGTCCGGCTGACCCAGGGCAACCGCGAGATCTGGCTGCAGCCGCCCTTTCCCCAGCGATTGCCGCTGTTCCAGGCCGGCGGATTCGATGTGTCGGTCGGGGCCTCTACGCTGATCGTGGTCGGGCTTGCCGGCGCGGCGTTCCTGCTCATCGCGGCCCTGCTGCACACCGCCTTCGGCCGGGCCTACCGCGCCTGCGCCGACGACGCATGGATGGCGGCGCTGCTCGGGGTCCGGGTTCCGGCGGTGACCGCCTTCGTGATGCTGATCGGCGGCATCAGCGCCGGCTGCGCCGGCGCCATCGTGGCGCTGCTTTACGGCGGGGTCAGCTTTTTCACCGGTGCGATGATCGGCCTGAAGGCATTGACCGCGGCAATTGTCGGTGGCATCGGTTCGATCGGTGGAGCAGTGCTCGGCGCGAGTCTGATCGCCGTCATCGAGACGGTGAGCGTCGGCTATCTCAGCCCTGCCTACAAGGACATATCGGTATTCGCCGTACTGGTCGCCGTGCTGATCTGGCGGCCTCAGGGCATTGCCGGCCGGATGCGCGGCCGCGGAGATTGAGCATGGACCATGCGTTAGCGCGCAGCCCGTTGCGCAGCGCGCAATGGGCGATCACGGCCGTATTCTGCCTGCACGGCCTGCTGCTTGCCGCCTGGGCGCCGCACATCGCGTCGATCAAGGACTCGATCGGCATCAGCGATGCTGTGCTTGGCTGGGTGTTGCTCTGTATGGCCGGCGGCGCGCTGACGTCGATGCAGATCGTCGGCCGCCTGATCGACCGCTACGGCAGCAAGCCCGTCACCATCATCACCACCCTGCTCTACTGCGGCCTGGTCAACGGCCCGGTGCACGCCGCTCGGTGACGGAGCTCGCGCTGGCCCTGTTCGTGTTCGGCGGCTCCGCCGGGGCGATGGACGTTGCGATGAACGCCCATGGTGCTGTGATCGAAGCCCGGCGCGGCAAGCCCTGCATGTCCTCGATGCATGGCGCGTTCAGCGTCGGCGCGCTGGTGGGCGCCGGTCTGGGCGCAGTCATGCTGAGCGCCGGATATGCGCCATGGGAGCACACGCTGACCTCGTCGCTCATCGCCGTCGCCGTGGGCTGCATCTGCTTCCTGTTCCTGCTGCCGGCAAAGGTGGATCGCGGCAGTGGGCCGCGCCGTCGCGCGCGGCTGTCGCGCACCATCCTGATCCTCGGCATGCTCGGCGCGATCGCGATGATGGCGGAAGGAGCGATGGTCGACTGGAGCGCCGTCTACATGCGCGACGTGGTCGGCGCGGCCATTGCCCAGGAAGGCTGGGCCTTTGCCGGCTTCAGCGCCGCGATGGCGGTGGTGCGCGTCGGCGGCGACCGTCTCAGCGTCTGGTTCGGACGCCAGGTGCTGATGTGGATCAGCACCGGCATTGCCATGGCCGGCTGCTTCCTGATGGCGGCGCTGCCGGGTCTGTGGACCGGGGTGCTCGGCGCGACCCTGGTCGGCATCGGGGTCGCCAACTGCGTTCCGCTGGTATTCGCCGCCGCGGCCCGGGTCGGCGGCACCGGCGCAGCCGGCGGCGGGCTGGCGATGGTCGCCGGCCTGTCCTACTGCGGCTTCCTGCTCGGGCCGCCCATTGTCGGCGGCCTGTCCGAGCTGTTCTCGCTACGGATCTCGCTTGCCGTCATTGGCGCCCTGCTGCTGGTGGTCGCGGTGGTCCGGCTCCCCGGCGCGGACTCGGACCGGCCACGCGGCTGAACGATCGGCGGACGCCGGCGCCTCAGCTGGCGCGAGCCCAGGCCTGCACCCTCCGCTTCCTTCGCATGAGGCTGCTGCGACTTCCCGGGCATCGATGCGGCGCCAAGCCCTATGCCGACGTGTCGCCGACCTCGGCCAGCAGCCAGCGGCGGAACGCCCGGACCTTCCGGGCCTGGGCATGCCGCGGCGTCAACAGGAAATAGTCGCCCTCGCGGTCAGGAACCATGAGGTCGAGCGGGCGGA
>JBHJOG010000089.1:0-10604 GCA_050329975.1 Alphaproteobacteria bacterium
GGCGAGTGGCACGGCCACAACATGTTCATCCGCGACGGCGAGCGGGTGTTCCGCACCTATTTCATCAACAGCCGCGGCGACGAGGCGCTGGGCAGCACCTGGAGCTATCTCGACGCGACCGCCCTGGGGCGGCAGGAGGCCTGGGAGGACTCGCCGCAGGGCTATCCCCAGTCGGCGCCCTACAAGTGGTGGAACTGGCACGACTCCTACGTCGCCGACGCCGCGCCGGATCCGAAATGGGTCGCTGTGTCCGACGCCGGAGAGGCGGCGATGCGTACCGCCCAGGCCGGGGCGAAGGCGTGACCGTGCCGAGCGGCGCCCTCGGACGCGGGCTGGCGCTGGCTGCGTCGCCGACCTTTGTCCTGATGGCGGGGCTGGCGGCTGTGGACTCAGCCGCGGTCAGCCTGATCTGCGGGGGTGGAACCGGCCTTTCGGCGCTCACCGGCATGCCTGCGATGTACCTGCTGATGAGCGTCTTTCACGTCGGGCCCTGGCTGCGGCTCGCGGCCGGCTGATCGGCGGACGCCGAACGGGGCGACGGCGGCCGGGCATCTACTCTTCACGCGCGCCCGTGCCGAAGGCCGTTCAGGTCACGGTCTGAGAGCACGCCGGGTCGATCGCTCGGCTTCGTCGATGATCGCTTCGACTCGCGCGGGGGGTGGGGTCGAGATCAGCTGCAGAGCAATCCCGCGGAGGAGGCCGACCAGAAACACGGCCATCGCCTCCGGGTCGGCTTCCGCTCGCACCGAGCCGTCGCGGATCCCTTCGCGGACCTTGTCGGCGAGGAGCCGACGGAAGCTGCCGTCGTGTTCCGCGTAGAGCGGCATCAGGACGGGATCGGCGGCAATCGCCTCGCCCCACATCTGCAGGAACGCGCCAGCAGACGGACTTCGGCTGGTGACGTTGTTGAGGTAGGCGCGAACCGTCTCGGCCAGCCAGTCAGCGGCGCTATTCGCGAGATCCGGGAGGGTGAAGGTCCGAGCATCGCGCATTACCGCGCGGAGCAGATTCTCGCGGCTGCCGAAGTGATGAGTGACGATTCCCCGGCTGTAGCCGGCGGCCTCGCCGACCTCAGCCAGGGTGAGCGCGCGTGACCCGCGCTCGGCGATCAGCGCCGTCGCGGCAGCGAGCAGCTTGCGTTCGGTCTCTTCGCGACGCTCTTGCTGTGTGCGGCGAGCGGGAGGCTGATCGGGCATCAGGACTGCTCAAACATCGGGGTCGACCAGCATATGTCTGCGCGCTCGTCCCGTCGACGGCACGCGCACGCGCGCGCGAGTTGCGCCGGACAAAGCGAGCTGTTAGATACTTGTGTGTTAGTTAGCAAGTACATGAGAGGTGGCTTCGTGTCGCGCACTCCACTCGTCCTCGTCCACGGCAACCCCGAAACCGCGGCCATCTGGGGGCCGCTCATCGGGGAGCTCGACCGGGCCGACCCGGTCGTCCTGTCCCCACCCGGGTTCGGCGTCCCTGCGCCCCGCGGCTTCGACCCGTCGCCCACGACCTATCGAGACTGGCTGGCGTCTCAGCTCGAGCTGTTCCGCGCTCCGGTCGACCTGGTCGGTCACGACTGGGGCGGTATTCACGTCGCGGCGCTGGCCATGAGCCGTCCGGATCTGATTCGCAGTTGGGCCTCCGATGCCCTCGGCGTCTTCGCGCCCGACTACCTCTGGCATCCGCGGGCACAGGTGTGGCAGCAGGAGGGCGCAGGCGAAGCCTCGGTGCAGGAGTTGTGGGGAGGCGATCTGGAGCAGCGACTCGCGGTGACGTCAGCCCTCGGTATGACCGGGCGCATGGCGGAGCGGGTCGCGGCAGGCATGGATCCCGAGATGGGTCGCGCCGTCCTCAAGCTGTTGCGGTCGGCACGACAGCCGGCGATGGCCGAAGCAGGACAGCTCCTGCCGAGGGCCGCACAACGTCCGGGGCTCGCCCTTATCGCCGTCGACGACTTCGGGAGAGCCAGCGGGACGTTGGTGCAGCATGAGTGGGCAGCACGCCAGTCGGGCGCACGGATGGCGCATCTGGAGGGCGTGGGCCACTGGTGGCCGGAGGAGACGCCGGCGCCGGTTGCCGAGGCTCTGACGATCTTCTGGGCAGAGCTGCCGGAATCATAGGGTGCAAGGCGGGCGAGACGTGCGACAGGATTGCTGCGCCCGGCTCAGCCCTGCACGCTGATGTGGATGTGGTCGTCATGGCGGCCGGCTCGGCAGCCCTGGAAGCCGAGCGGGCCGCCGGCGACGCCCCAGCGGTCGGCGAGGTGGGGCTCGAGCAGCATGCGCCTGAGCCCGTGCGCCGGGCCCTCCGCCACCAGCCAGCGGGCCATGAAGCCGGTCCGCTCGATGTCCACCGCATAGGGCGGCAGCAGAGGCTGCAGCCACGCCATGTCCCAGCGCAGCGAAAAGCCTGGGTCGACATGGTCGGCGCAGGGCTGTCGCTCCCCCGGCCGCGGCTGGTCGTAGGCCCAGTAGCCGACCGGCCACGGCGCCAGGCCCGGGACGTAGCTGCCGTCGAGGTCTTCGTACAGGAAGGCGAGATCCAGCTTCAGTCCGTCACGGTGGGTGATGTGCGGGATCAGGGGGAACCAGTCGAAAAACGGCAGGCCGGCGTCTAGGTAGCGGACCTCGCTGCCCGGATGAGCGGCCGAGAGGTCGGCGGCAAGCGCTGCGACAAGGTCATGCAACGGCTGGCGGGCGTAGTGGCGGTTGCTGGCACAGTAGAGGACGCTGAGCGCGCCATAGGGGGCGTCGTCCGTCGGGAAGCAGCGCAGCGGGGCACGGCCGCCGAGCGCGGCCAGCGGCGGAACGACGGCCACGGTGGCGACCGCGTAGACCAAAGCGAAGGCGACGAAGCCGGTGGCGGCACGACGCCAGCCGGTGGCGCGCCACCGCCGCGGGGCCAGGCGAGCGAGCAGGTGCGACACGAGCATCGCAATCCCGCCGATCTGGGTACCGACGGTGAGCAGCAGGAAGGCGAGGAGCCAGAGAAAGCGGCGGAGCCAGCGCATTGGCCCGAGGCTCCTATCCCGTGATCGTCATGCCTCGGCCATTCCGGGGCACCTCTCGCTGCTCGACGGGAGAGGCCGTGACGAGCCCAGCCATGGCGCCCGGTCTGGACGCTCAGGCCACCGCCTTCAGCATCGCCTCGGCGATCGCCGCCTCGGCCTCGTAGGCCTTGCGCGCCAGCTCGTCCTTGGCGTCGCGGATGTCCTCGCGCAGATCGGCGAGCCGGCGCTCGACGGCGGCCCGGTCGATCTCGCCGACCGGCATCGCCTGCTCGGCGAGCACCGTGCAGCGCTGCGGCGTCACTTCGGCGACGCCGCCGGCGACGAAGATGCGCTCGACGATCGTCTTGCCCTCATAGACGTCGATCACGCCGGGCCGGATGGTCGAGATCATCGGCGCGTGCCGGGGCAGGACGCCGAAATTGCCCTCGGTTCCCGGCACCACCACCATGTCGACGTCCCGGCTCAGCAGCAGGCGCTCCGGCGACACCAGCTCGAACTCGACCTTGCCCTCGGCCATGTGCTTCGTCCCCGTTGGTCAGGTCGCGCCCGGTCAGGCCGCCTCGGCCGCGATGCGCTTCGCCTTCTCGACCGCTTCCTCGATGGTGCCGACCATGTAGAAGGCGCTCTCGGGCAGGTGGTCGTAGGCGCCGGCAATGATGGCGCCGAAGCTCTTCACCGTGTCCTCGAGCTGGACGAACTTGCCCGGTGAGCCGGTGAACACCTCGGCGACGAAGAAGGGCTGCGACAGGAAGCGCTGCAGCTTGCGGGCGCGCGAGACCGTCAGCTTGTCCTCCTCCGACAGCTCGTCCATGCCCAGGATGGCGATGATCTCCTGCAGCGCCTTGTAGCTCTGCAGGATGCGCTGCACCTCGCGGGCGACCCGGTAGTGCTCCTCGCCGACGACCCGCGGGTCGAGGATGCGGCTGGTCGAGTCCAGCGGATCCACCGCCGGGTAGATGCCGAGCTCCGAGATCGCGCGGTTCAGCACCGTGGTCGCGTCCAGGTGGGTGAAGGTGGTCGCCGGCGCCGGGTCGGTGAGGTCGTCGGCGGGCACGTAGACCGCCTGCACCGAGGTGATCGAGCCCTTGTTGGTCGAGGTGATCCGCTCCTGCATTGCGCCCATGTCGGTGCCCAGCGTCGGCTGGTAGCCCACCGCCGAGGGGATGCGGCCCAAGAGCGCCGACACTTCCGAACCGGCCTGGGTGAAGCGGAAGATGTTGTCGATGAAGAACAGCACGTCCTGGCCTTCCTCGTCGCGGAAATACTCCGCCTGGGTCAGGCCGGTCAGCGCGACGCGGGCACGCGCGCCCGGCGGCTCGTTCATCTGGCCGTAGACCAGCGCCACCTTCGAATCGCCCTCCAAGTTGATGACGCCGGAGTCGATCATCTCGTGGTAGAGGTCGTTGCCTTCGCGGGTGCGCTCGCCGACGCCGGCGAACACCGAATAGCCGCCATGGCCCTTGGCGATGTTGTTGATCAGCTCCTGGATCAGCACCGTCTTGCCGACGCCGGCGCCGCCGAACAGGCCGATCTTGCCGCCGCGCGGATAGGGGGTCAGCAGGTCGACGACCTTGATGCCGGTGACCAGCTGCGAGGCTTCGGTCGCCTGGTCGACGAAGGAGGGGGCGGCGCGGTGGATCGGCGCCCGCCGGGTCGCGTTCACCGGGCCGCGCTCGTCGATCGGCTCCCCGATCACGTTCATGATCCGGCCCAGCGTCTCCGGCCCGACCGGCACGGTGATCGAGTCGCCGGTGTCGGTGACTTCCTGGCCGCGGACGAGCCCCTCGGTGGTGTCCATGGCGATGCAGCGCACCGTGTTCTCGCCCAGGTGCTGGGCGACTTCCAGCGTCAGCACGTTGCCGTGGTTGTCGACCCGCAGCGCGTTCAGGATCGCGGGCAGCTCGCCCTCGAAGGTCACGTCGACGACGGCGCCGAGCACCTGCGTGACGGTGCCGGTGGTGTTCTTCGCCTTGGTTGCAGCTTTCGCCATATCCTCAATCCTCCAAACGGCAACCGGGGGCCCGTCCACGAGCCCGCGCGGGCCTAAATCGCCTCCGCACCCGAGATGATCTCGATCAGCTCCTTGGTGATCATCGCCTGCCGCGTCCGGTTGTAGGTCAGCGTCAGGGAGTTGATCATGTCGCCGGCATTGCGCGTCGCGCTGTCCATCGCCGTCATCCGGGCGCCCTGCTCGGAGGCGAAGGATTCCAGCATTGCGCGGTAGACCTGCACCGACAGGTTGCGCGGCAGCAGCTCGGCGAGGATCTCCTCCTCCGACGGCTCGTATTCGTAGATCGCGCCGCCCAGCTCCGGCCCGGCCGTCGCGGCCGCATCGGTCTTCGGGGCGACGAACGGGATCAGCTGCTGCTCGGTCACCACCTGGGTCAAGGCCGACTGGAACCGGTTGTAGATCACGGTGCAGGTATCGAACTCGCCGGCCTCGTACATCGCCAGGATCCGGTTGGCGACCAGGGCGGCCTGCTCGAACGCCGGCGCCGGCTTGGCCAGCTCCTCATAGGTCTGGACGAAGCGCTGCCCCTGGTCGCGCTTCAGCACACCGACCGCCTTGCGGCCGACCACGATCAGCTTCGCCGTCTTGCCCTCTTCGACCAGCCGGGCGATCAGGCGACGGGTGTGGCGCACCAGATTGGCGTTGAAGCCGCCGCAGAGCCCGCGATCCGACGAGATCAGCACGAGCAGGTGGACGTCGCTGCGGCCGGTTCCGACCAGCAGCTTCGGCCCGCCCTGCCCCGGTTTGACCCCGCCGGCGAGCGAGCCCAGCATGCGCTCCATCCGCTCGGCATAGGGACGGGCCGCGAAGGCCTGCTCCTGGGCACGGCGCAGCTTTGCCGCGGCGACCATCTTCATCGCCTGGGTGATTCGGCGGGTCGCCTTGGTGCTGGCGATCCGGCCCTTGAGATCCTTCAAGCTCGGCATGGTGCGCCGCCGTGCTCCCTTGTTCTGTCAGCCGTCGGGGTCAGCCGTCAGGCGACGAAGGACTTGGCAAACGCGCCAACGATTTCCGCCAGCCGGGCCTGGAGGTCGTCGTCCAGCGCCTGCTTGCTGCGGATCTCCTCCAGCACGTCGTCGTGGCGGTCGCGCATCCCGGCGAGCAGCTGCCGCTCGAACTCGCCGATCTGGTTGATTGCAATCCGGTCGAGAAAGCCCCGGACCCCGGCGAAGATCGCGACCACCTGCTCTTCCACCGGCATCGGCGCATATTGGCCCTGCTTCAGCAGCTCGGTCAGGCGGGAGCCGCGGGCGAGCAGACGCTGGGTCGCCGCATCGAGGTCGGAGGCGAACTGGGAGAAGGCCTCCATCTCGCGATACTGGGCGAGCTCGAGCTTGATCGAGCCGGCGACCTGCTTCATCGCCTTGATCTGGGCGGCGGAGCCGACGCGGCTGACCGACAGGCCGACATTGATCGCCGGGCGGATGCCCTTATAGAACAGGCTCGATTCCAGGAAGATCTGGCCGTCGGTGATCGAGATCACGTTGGTCGGGATGTAGGCCGAGACGTCGTTGGCCTGGGTTTCGATGACCGGCAGCGCGGTCAGCGAGCCGTTGCCGTGCTCGTCGTTCATCTTCGCCGCCCGCTCGAGCAGGCGCGAGTGCAGGTAGAACACGTCGCCGGGGAACGCCTCGCGGCCCGGCGGGCGGCGCAGCAGCAGCGACATCTGGCGGTAGGCCACCGCCTGCTTGGTCAGGTCGTCGTAGACGATCAGCGCGTGCATGCCGTTGTCGCGGAAATACTCGCCCATCGTGCAACCGGTGTAGGGGGCGAGGAACTGCAGCGGCGCCGATTCCGAGGCGGTGGCGGCGACCACGATGGTGTAGTCGAGCGCGCCCGCATCCTGCAGTGTCTTCACCACCTGGGCGACCGTGGACCGCTTCTGGCCGATCACGACGTAGATGCAGTAGAGCTTCTTGGTCTCGTCGTCGCCGGCGTTGATCTTGCGCTGGTTGAGGATGGCATCGATGCAGACTGCGGTCTTGCCGGTCTGGCGGTCGCCGATGACCAGCTCGCGCTGGCCGCGGCCGATCGGGACCAGCGAATCGAGCGCCTTCAGCCCGGTCTGCATCGGCTCGTGCACCGACTTGCGCGGGATGATGCCCGGCGCCTTGACGTCGACCCGGCGCTGCTCCGACGAGTCGATCGGACCCTTGCCGTCGATCGGGTTGCCGAGCGCGTCGACCACGCGGCCCAGCAGGCCCTTGCCCACCGGCACCTGCACGATCGCGCCGGTCCGCTTGACCAGGTCGCCTTCCTTGATGTGGCGGTCGTCTCCGAAGATCACGACGCCGACATTGTCGGACTCGAGGTTCAGCGCCATGCCGCGCACGCCGTCGGAAAACTCCACCATCTCGCCGGCCTGGACGTTGTCCAGCCCGTGAACGCGGGCGACGCCGTCACCGACCGACAGGACCTGCCCGACTTCGGCGACGTCCGTGTCAGAGCCGAAGTCCGCAATCTGTTTCTTCAGGATCGCGGAGATTTCTGCGGCGCGAATCTCCATGCTCAAGCCCCCTTCATTGCCTGCTGCAGCTTCTGCAGCCGCGTGCGCACCGAACTGTCGATCATGCGCGACCCAACATGTACGACAAGGCCGCCGATCAGGGCCGGATCGACCGTGAAGTCGACCGCAACCTTGGCGCCCATCGCCTTCTTCAAGGATTCCGTCACCGCACTCGCCTGCGCGTCGCCCAGCGGCCTGGCGGAGACCACCCGCGCGGTCTCCTCGCCGCGGCGGCGGGCAAGCTCGGCGAGGAAGGCGCGAATCATGTCCGGCAGCGCGAACAGCCTGCGATGATTGGCAACCACGCCGACGAAGTTGCGGACCGTCGTGCCGACGCCTGCCTGGGACAGCACCTCGGCCAGCGCCCGGCCCTGGGCGTCGCGCGCGATCAGCGGGCTGCGGATGGCCCGGCGCAGATCGGCGCTCTCGTCCAGCAGCACCTGGACCGTGCGCAGGTCGCCGGCGACGGCATCCAATTCCTGTTTCTCATCGGCCAGCTCGAACAGGGCCTTGGCGTACCGGCCTGCGAGCTGCGATTCGCCCAATCCCTCGGCTGCCACGTGAGCCCCTTAGTGCTTTTTGCCGGAATGGCCAGTCGCGAATGCAAAACGATACGTTCCGGCCCCGTCACTGGCGTCGGACACCGGATCGCGGGCGGTAGGTAACACAGGTGCCGGGGGTGCGCAAGGCGATGCCGGCCGCGGCGCGGCGCGCCGCTTCGTCACATCATCGGCTGCCGACAAACGCTGGAAATCCGCGCGCCTCGGGCCGCGATCCGGGTATCAGAGGAAGCTGTACGGGTCGACGTCGACGCCGACCCGCACGGTCGACGGCAGCTTGACCCGCGCCAGCCATTCCCGGATCAGCGGCTGGACCCGGATCGCGCGGCCGGCATGCAGCAGCAGACGGCGGCGGTGGCGGCCCCGGACCATGGCGAGCGGCGCCGGGGCCGGGCCGAACACCTGGACGAACCGGTCGCCGCCCCCGTCGAGGCGGGGTGCCGTACGCCCGAGTGCGCGGCCCGCATCCTCCACCGGGATCGGGTCGCGGCCGGAGAGGACGATGGCCACCAGCCGGCCCATCGGCGGCATCCGATGGGCGGCGCGGGCGGCCAGTTCGGCAGCGACGAAGCCGTCGCGGTCGCCACGGCAGACCGCCTGGATCACCGGATGGTCCGGGCGGTAGCTCTGCAGCAGCACCCGCCCCGGATGGGCTGCGCGGCCCGCCCGGCCGGCGACCTGGACGATCAGCTGGAAGGTCCGCTCGGCGGCCCGCAGATCGCCGCCGTCCAGACCGAGGTCGGCATCGACGACGCCGACCAGGGTCAGGTCTGGGAAGTGATGGCCCTTGGCCAGCACCTGGGTGCCGACCAGGATGTCGATTTCGCGGGCCAGCATCGCGCGCTGCAGCGCCTCGCCCGCCGCCGGCCCGCGCAGGGTGTCGCTGGAGACGGCCAGGATGCGGGCACCGGGCACGAGTGCGGCCACCTCTTCGGTCACCCGCTCGATGCCCGGACCGCAGGCGACCAGCGCGTCGTCGGCGCCGCAGGCGGCGCAGGCCTTCGGCACCGGCATCGCGTGGCCGCAATGGTGACACTGCAGCCGGCCAAGGCGGCGATGCTCCACCAGCCACGCCGTGCAGTTCGGGCATTGGTAGCGGTGGCCGCAGGCCCGGCACAGGGTCAACGGCGCGTAGCCGCGACGGTTGAGGAACAGCAGGCTCTGCTCGCCGGCGGCCAGCGTCGCCGCGAGCGCCGCCCGCAGGCTCGGCGCCAGCCAGCCGCCGGGCGGCGGCGGGTCGGTGCGCATGTCGATGGCCGCGATCGACGGCAGTTCGGCCGCGCCGTGCCGGTCGGGCAGAGCCAGCGCGGTGTAGCGGCCGCGGCGGACGTTCCAGTGGGTCTCCAGCGCCGGCGTCGCCGAGGCCAGCGCGACAGCATGTCCGGCCAGCCGGCCGCGGGCGACCGCCATGTCGCGGGCGTGGTAGGGCACGCCGTCCTCCTGCTTGAAGGCGGCCTCGTGCTCCTCGTCGACCACGATCAAGCCGAGATCGGCATAGGGCAGGAACAGGGCCGAGCGGGCACCGACCACCACGCAAGCCTCGCCCGACGCCGACGCCCGCCAGGTCTGCCGGCGCCGCTGCGGGGGCAGGTCGGAGTGCCAGGCGGCCGGCGCGACGCCGAAGCGGTCGCGGAACCGGCTCAGCCACGCATCGGAGAGGGCGATCTCGGGCAGCAGCACCAGCGCCTGCCGGCCGCGGGCGACGCAGGCGGCGATCGCCTCGAAATAGACCTCGGTCTTGCCGCTGCCGGTCACGCCGTCGAGCAGATGGACCGAGAAGGCGTCGGCCGCAACCGCGGCGATCAGGGCTTCGGCGGCCGCCGCCTGGGCGGGTGACAGCGCCGGCCCTTGCCGCGCCCGGTCCGGCCGGACGAAGGCCGGAGCCGCCGGCACCGTCCTCAACGCGAGGACGCCGGCGTCGACGAGGCCCTTGACCACGCCGGTGCCGACGCCGGCCGCCATGGCGAGTTCGCCTGGCGGCAGGGCCGGCATGTCGGCGACCGCGGCCAGCACGCGGGCACGCGCGCCGGTGGAACGGATTCCGGCCTCGCCGAGCACCGCTGCACCCGGGACCACGACCTGCCGTGGACGCGGCGGCGTCCAGGCGTCCGCCGGCCCCAGCATCATCCGCAGCACCGCCCCCGGCGGCTGGCAATAGTAGTCGGCGATCCAGTCGACCATGCGCATCGTGATCGCGCTCATCGGCGGCACGGACAGCCGGGCGGCGACCGGCTTCAGCTTCGCCTCGGCGACGTCGCCCAGCGCCGGTCCCCAGACCACGCCGGTGACCTGCCGCCCGCCGAGCGGCACCGCGACCATGTCGCCCGGCGCGAGGTCGAGCGCCGGCGGCACCCGATAGTCGTAGGCCCCGGCGAGCGGCAGCGGCAGCAGCACGGCACAGCGCGGCGCGGGTGCCGGGTCGTTTTCCGCGGCGGGGCCGATTGCGGCGTGCGGCGGGGAGTCGTTTACGCTAGACATGGCGCGAGAGGTGAGCAATTCAGGCACAGCAGCGCAAGGATCCTCGCC
>JBHJOG010000090.1:0-2951 GCA_050329975.1 Alphaproteobacteria bacterium
GCGGTGGCGGCCCAGCCCTGGGCACGCAGGGCGGCGGTGGCGGCTTCGTCGACGGCCAGCGATGCCGGGTCGATCACCACGCCATATTCGGCGCGCGCTGCCTCGGCCGAGACCAGGCCGTCGCGGACGTCGTCGCGCACCTTTGCCACCGGGCGCTCGAACGGGTCGCCCCAGCCTCCCCCGCCGGGGTTGGCGTTGGCCGCCCGCTCACCCGGCTTGATGGTCGTCAGGATGTTCTTGCGGTTGACCACCGTTTCGCCGTCCCGGGTGATGTCGAGGTGGCCGAGCTTGGGTTCGACCATCGCGTTGCGCGCGCCCGAGGCGCCGAAGGACGGGTAGCGCCGGCCGCCGCCGAAGCCGATCACCGTCATTTCGCGGTCGATCGGCTCGACCTCCCACACCGTGCCCGATCCGCCGCGATATTTGCCGGCGCCGCCGCTGTCGGTCATCAGCCCGAAGCGGTGGATGACGATCGGATAGGCATATTCCAGCATCTCGATATCGCCGGAGAACAGCGCACCGAAGCAGCATTGCGGGCCGCAGCTGTGCCAGCCGTCCATATAGGCGGTGGCGCCGGCGCCGGAGATCAGCGAGGCCAGCACCATGGTGACGTATTCCTCGCCGGTGCGCGTGTCCCAGCCGGCGATGTTGCAGCCGGCGGAGTGGCCCCAGGAGGCGACCGAGCGCTCCGGTACCGCCTGCTCGAACGCCTTGCGCACGGCGTCGGCCAGCGTCTCCATGATCACCGTGGTGCAGTTCATGTGCGGCGCCGGTTCGACCGCGTTGCAGATGGTTCCCTTCGGCCCGCAGTCGAGCTCGACGCAACGATAGAGGCCCTCGTTGTAGGGCGGGTCGACCTGGGCGAACATCATCAGCCCGAGATAGACGCCGGAATGGGTGTTGCCCTCGTAGGAGTTGACGAAGTAGGGCAGCTGCGGCGGGGTGTCGATCTCCACCTTGCAGTTCGACCCGCTGATCGTCAGCTTGACCTTGAACTCCTTGTCGCCGTAGCCGTGGCCGGCGTCCTCCAGGATCTGCGAGCCGTGGTAGACGCCGTCGGGCACCGTCTCGATGATCGCGCGCATCTGCCGGTCGGCCATGTCCTGCAGCGCCTCGATGCAGGCCTGCACCTCCTCCAGCCCGTATTTGTCGAGCAGCGCGATCAGGTTGCGCTCGCCGACCGTGCAGGCGCCGAGCTGGGCGTTGAGGTCGCCCTCCTGGTCGCGGCGCGAGCGCAGGTTGGTCATGATCAGGTTGACCACGTCGTAGCGCTTCTCCCCCTTCGACCACAGCTTCACCGGCGGGATCCGCAGCCCCTCGGCATAGATCTCCTTGGCGTCCGGGTTGTAGCCGGCCGGCACCGGGCCGCCGATGTCGGTGACGTGGCCCTTGCACACGGTCCAGAACACCAGCTCGCCGTGGTAGAACACCGGCTTGTACATGCAGCAATCGATGATGTGGCTGCCCATATAGGCGGGATCGTTGTGGTAGATCACGTCGCCGGGATGGATGTCGTCGCCGAAATAGGCGGCGACGCACTTCATCGCCGGGATCAGCGCCCCCAGGTGGATCGGAATGTCCTGCCCCTGCAGGATCATCTCCGGCTTGTGGTTGAACAGCGCGTTGGAATAGTCGTGCGCCAGGTTGAACACGCTGGAGCGCGCGGTCTTCTCCAAGGTCACCGTCATTTCGCGCTGCGTGGTCTCCAGCGCGCCACGGACGACGGAGAGGGTGATGGGGTCTACGGGGCGGGACATGGCGGGCTCCCTGGGTGTGGAACTGGGGTCAGGGGGCAGGATAGGCCGGGCTGTGAGCGGTGCAAAGCGAAGATGGCGGCAGGCGCTCAGGCGACGAGCGCCTGGAGGATGCAGGCGCCCAGGTGCTCGTAGTTGCCGATCTGCGCCTGCGCCGATGCGGCCGTCCATGTGACACGGTCGAGGCGAGTCAGGTCGAGCCGGTGCCCGGCCTGCGCGGCGAGCCGCTGGAGATAGAGCAGCTGGGCGCGGCCGTTGCCCTCGCGGAAGGGATGGACGTGGTTGACGTCGCCCATGATCCTGCCGGCCTCGGCAGCGAAATCGGCGGGCGCCATGCCGCGGAGCCGGTCGGCCGCCACGATCCGGCGGTGCACGTCGGCCATACCGGTCGCGATGAACCGGACCGGCTGGAACTGGCTGCCGCCCTTGCTGAGCTCGACGATGCGGATTTCTCCAGCCCAGTCGTAGACGTCCTGGAACAGGTGGCGATGGATGGCCTGCAGGTGCGCCAGGTCGAAATCGCCGAGCGGCACGCCTTCCTCCGCCCGCTGAATGACCAGCATCCGTTCCGTGGAATCGAGAAGTTCGGCATCTCTTATGTGCAGCCGGTTGCGAGGGACCGTGAAGTCGGGCGGATAGCAGTAGACCGGGTCGGTCATTCAGCCGCAGCGGCATCGCGGCGGCTCTTGACCAGCTCCAGGATGTAAGCGCGGCGCCTGTCGTGCGACCAGCCCTCTCGCTCGAACATCTCGAACATCGCCACTTCCTCGGCGGTGAGCGGGTTGCCCTCCAGCTCCTGAAGGTGCATCGCCTCAAGGCGACGCTGCCGCCCGGCGGCCTGCTCGCTGGGGACCTGACGAGGATCGATCTTGCTCATGTTGATGGATATAGCACAGAGTCCCTAGGTCTGCAGAAGGAGAGCACTGCGAGAGGGCTTGTGAGTGATGTGAAGATCACGGTCGGCGGCGCCACGGAGGCCGAGGCGGCGCGTCGGTTCGCCGATGCTTGGCATCGTGCGGAGTGCGGTGCGACGTTCCATGAGCGCCACCTGGCCTTCGAAAGCTGGGACGCGCTCGCCCGCGTGCTCACCGCTAAGCGCATGGAGTTGCTGCGCTACCTCCACCGGCACAAGGTCGGCATCATCCGCGCGCTGGCGAAGGGGCTCGGGCGCGACTACAGCAACGTCCACGCCGACGT
>JBHJOG010000091.1:0-27502 GCA_050329975.1 Alphaproteobacteria bacterium
CGGTGGCGGTGGCGGCGGCAGTGGTAGTGGCGGCGGCGGTAATGGCAACGCCGGCGGCAACGGCAATGGCAACGCCGGCGGCAACGGCAATGGCAACGCCGGCGGCAACGGCAATGGCAACGCCGGCGGCAACGGCAATGGAAACGGCAATCGCTAGGTTGCCGCGGGCGTCGCGTCCGTTTCGCATCCTGCAGCGGGCGCCTGGCGCCCGCCCCGATCCTCAGGTGCTTGGAGTGGGGTCGATTTCCCAGAGTTGCGTGGCCGCGTTCCTGCAATAGGACTCGCGCACCGGATCGGCGGACGGCTGCGGCCGGTAGTCGAGCTGGCGGCAGTACCGGCCCTGCCGGCTATCCGTCGACAGCACGGTCACCCGCGCCTCGGCGCCCGTCTCCGGATCGACCCAGTCCAGGGATTCGGCGTCGGGCAGATACTCGAGCGCGCGCTGCGTCGCCACCGCATAGCTGCCATATGAGGTCTCGGTAAGGGCGTCGCCGCCAGTCGAGGCGTCGAACAGGGAGAATGAGCTGCAGCCGACCAGGGGCAGGAGGGCGAGCGCCGGTAAGATGCCGCGCAGCCCCCGAAGGCCGCCGGATCCGATGTCGATGTGCTGTGTCATAACGGCAGAGACTAGCCGAACAGGATTAAGCCCCGGTTATCGGCTGAGCCCGCGGGCGGCAAGCGCGTCCAGATAGCCTTGCCACAGCCGCCGTTGGTCCTTGCCGAGCTCGCGGAGATAGCGCCACGTGTAGAGCCCGGTGTCATGTCCGTCGCTGAACGCGATCCGCACCGCGTAGTTGCCGACCGGCTCCAGGCTTCGGATCGTCACGCTGCGCTTGCCCGGCACGATCGTCTTCTGGTCGCCGCCATGGCCCTGGACCTCGGCCGACGGGCTCTCGACCCGCAATAGTTCGGCCGGCAGCCGGAAGGTCGCCCCGTCGTCGTAGGCGACCGTCAGCCATAGCTTCGACGGATCCAGCGTGATCTCGACCGGCCAGGCTCCGGCCTCTCCTGCATCGGCCATGTTGGCGCTCCCGATCCGCTCAGGCGCGGGGGTGCTCGTCGTCGTCGAGCTCCCGCGCCTCGTCGGGCAGCATGATCGGGATGCCGTCGCGGATCGGATAGGCCAGGCGCGCGGTGGCGCTGACCAGCTCGTTGCGGTCCCGGTCGTAGACCAGCGGCTTCTTGGTCAACGGGCAGACCAGGATCTCCAACAGCTTGGGATCGACGCCCGGCTGGTTCGACTGCTGCTCGGCCATGTTCTGCTCCCCGATGTCAATGGGCCGGCTTATCGCCCTGGCCGGTGTCGCGCAAGGCCATCTCCATCAGCGTGCTCATCATCGCGGCGCGGTCGTCGATGGTGCCGGCCTCGAGCAGCGCCTGCTTCTCGTTCGAGGGGAAGGGGCAGACCATTGTCAAGGTGTTGATCAGCTGCGACAGCGGCGTCTTCTCGATGGTCGACCAGTCCGCCTTCAGTCCATGCAGGTCGAAATAGGCGCGAAGCAGATCCTGCAGCGGCTCCCGTTCGGCGTTGCAGTCGGGCGGTGGGTCGAGGTCGGCGAGAAACTCCGACCAGTCGACCGCCACCCGGCGATAGCCATGCAGGTTGGGAAGCTGGTCGCGCACACGGAACCTTGCGACGCCATAGAGGTTGATCAGGAGACGGCCGTCCTCGGTTTCCGAGAAGCTGGTGATGCGGCCCGCAGCGCCGACCTCGTAGACCGGCGGCTCGCCCGGCTTTTCGCCGCTGTCGGCTGGCTGGATCATGCCGATCAGCCGGTGGCCCCTGAGCGCGTCCAGCGTCATGTTGATGTAGCGCGGCTCGAAGATGTTCAGCGGCAGGTGGGTATCAGGCAGCACCAGCGCGCCGGGCAGCGGAAAGATCGGCAACGTGGGCGGCAGGTCCTCTGCAACCGGATGAAAGGCGTTGCGGCTCATCTCCCCCTTCCAGGTGGTCTCCTTCCCGCTCCACATGACCGACGCTCGCCCGGTCTCGACACGGACCCGACGAGCTCAGGAAAACATCATCGACGAGAGCCGGCGTCGGCCGCCGACGGTCGCCGGATGGGAATGACCTAGAGCTTCGAAGAACTTCAGCAACTGGGTGCGTGCCGCCTCCTCGTTCCAGGTGCGGTTGCGGCGGAACAGCTCGAGCAGATGGTCGATCGCCTGCTCGGCCTCTCCGAGGGCGAACAGCGCGTTGGCGAGCTCCAGCCGCTCGGCATGCGCGTCGGCATCGGCCTCGACCGCCGCCTGCAGCCGGGGCACCTCGCCGGCGGCGCCGGCGTTCTGTTCCGCCAGCTCCAGCGCCGTGCGCGCGGATGCGAGCTCCTTTGCGTCGCGGATCTGGTCCGGAAAGCGATCGAACTGGCTGCGCGCGCCCGCCACATCGCCCGCCGCAATCAATGCGCGGACAAGGCCGTCGGCCGCCGCCAGCCGGCCCGGATCGGCCTGCAGCACCTGGCCATAGATCGCAATGGCCGTCGGCGCGTCGCCGTCCTCGAGGGCGGCCTTCGCCTGCGCCATGGCGTTCTCGATCGCCTCCGCCTGGGCCGCGGCGGGGCCGCCGCCCAGAGCGACCAGCTTGTCGACGAACTGCTTGATCTGGCTCTGGGGCAGCGCGCCGACGAAGCCGTCGACCGGGCGCCCGTCCTTGAAGGCGAACACCGCCGGGATCGACTGGATCCGCATCTGCTGGGCGATCTGCGGATGCTCGTCGATATTCAGCTTGACCATCTTCACCGCACCGCGGGCGGCCTTCACAGCCGCTTCCAGCTGCGGCCCCAGGGTCTTGCACGGTCCGCACCAGGGCGCCCAGAAGTCGACGATGACCGGGGTCTGCATCGACGCCTCGATCACATCGGTCATGAACCGGTCGGTCGTCGTTTCCTTGATCAGGTCAGCCGGCGCCCTGCCCGGGGCGCCGCCCGCGATAAGCGGTTCCATGATGGTCAATATCCCGAATTCTGGTTCGTTGCGGAGAATGCATGCAATGCCATGGCAGAAATGGAAGCGCACGCGGCGAATGACAAGAGGATTTCATCCCGCGGCCGCCGGCCCCGCTGCCAGTCGGGATGGCAGTTCCGCCAGCAGCGGTGGGTCCGCGTCGAAGTCGACCACCACCGGCTCGCGGCCGCAGGAGCGGATGAAGCGCACCAGGCCGAGAGGCGCGATCGCGGTGGTCGCGTCGTTCGAGAGCGGATGATAGTTCAGCGGGTCGTGATCGAGCATAGCGCGGTCCAGCACCACGCTCAGCGCCGGCTCGGCCGCCGGGTCCGGCGCATTGATCAGCGCCAGCGGCGTGACCGAGCCGGGCTCCACCCCCAGCATGGCCATCAGCCGCTCGGCGCTGGCGAACGACAGGTTGCCGGCCCCGAGCGCGGGCCGCAGGGCCTTGAGGTCGATCCGCCGGTCCTCCAGCGCGACCACCAGGTAGTGATGCCGCTTGTCGCGCAGGAACAGGGATTTGCAGTGGCCGCCCGCCAGGCTCCCGCGCATCGCCTTGGCTTCCTCCACGGTGAACACAGGCGGGTGGGTGACGGTGCGGGTCTCGATTCGCAGGGCCGCCAGCCGCTCCCACAGCCGCGCCTGTGCCTGCGCCAGCGCCGCGCCAGGCGCGGGCGCGGCGGCGTGCAGCCGGGCGCCGTCGGCGCCATTGCCATGCCTGTCCATCGTCGCACACCTTCACTCTTGCATTGGGGTGATGCCGGCGGTATACACCGCGGCCTGTCGCGGGAGTAGCTCAGTGGTAGAGCATCACGTTGCCAACGTGAGGGTCGCGGGTTCAAATCCCGTCTCCCGCTCCAACCGCCGGCCCAATCTGAAATAACGGAATCGTTGACTGCCCGCGGTCGGTGCGCGCGACGAACCGGTGCGGCGAGGCAAGGGATGCGGAGGCTCAGCGCCCCGTCTTGCGGGACCCGCCGGACCAGGAACCGTGAGCCGTCGTCCCGGGCCGCGCGATCGGCCAGTCGGTGGCGACCGTGGTGCCGCGGCCCAGCTCGCTCTCCATCTCGACCACACCGCCGTGCGATTCGACCAGCGTCTTGACGATGGCGAGCCCGAGCCCGGTGCCGTTGGTGTTGCGGACGAACGGCGTGTCGGCCTGGACAAAGGGCGTGAACAGGCGGTCGATCTGGCTCGGTTCGACACCGATGCCGGTATCGGCAACGCTCACAATCACGCGCGGACCGGCCCGGCGCGCCCGCATGGTGACGGTCCCGCGCGGTCCGGTGAACTTGAGCGCGTTGGACAGCAGGTTGATCACCACCTGCTTGAAGGCGCGACGGTCGACCAGCAGCGGCGGCAGGCCGTCCTCGATCTGGGCGGCGAGCGCGATCGGCACCCGCCTGGCCTGGGCGAAGAAGGTCTCGACCAGGGAGTGCAGTTCCGCCCCGACGTCCACCGGCTCCAGCGCCAGCTGGTAGCGCCCGCTTTCGATCCGCGACAGGTCGAGCAGGTCGTTGATCAGGTCGAGCAGGTGATGCCCGCTGGCCAGGATGTTGTCGGCATATTCGCGGTATTTCGGATTGCTGATCGGCCCGACGATCTGGCCGGCCATCATTTCCGCATAGCCGTTGATGGCGTTGAGCGGCGTGCGCAGCTCGTGGCTCATCCGGGCGAGGAAATCCGACTTGGCGGCATTGGCGAGCCGCGCCTCGTCGCGAGCCTGGCGCAGCAGCTGCTGGCTGCGCAGCAGCTGGCCCTCGACGTCGTGGCGCACATAGGCATGGATGATCGCGCGCTGCACCTGGCCGGCCGTCATCTCGGTGCGGTCGATGAAATCCGCGATCCCGGCCTGCAGCGCGCCGAGCGCGATCTCCTGGTCGGCGCCGTCGGTCAGCATCAGCAGCGGGAGGACGCTGCGGCGGCCACCGATCAGGCGAACCAGCTCGGTCCCCAGCCGGTGACCGAGCTCGTAGTCGATGATCGCAACGTCGAAGCCGCCGGGCTGAAGCTCCAGCAGGGCGGCATCGGCCGAAGGGATGTGGGACAGGTCGAACCGGGCGCGGCGGGATCCGGCGACCAGGCGCTCCAGGCGCTGGAACTCGGCCGGCCGGTCGACGACCGCCGCGACCCGGAAGGTCGGCAGGCCGTCGCGCATCGGCAGCCGCGAGACCGGGTCCCCGGCGCTCGGCGACGGCCACCCTGCCGGGAGGACCGGCTCCGTTCGGTTCGGTTCACCTGACGGCACCGGTGACGGTCCGGAGGAGCCCATTCCACCACTCCCGTTAACCTCTGCTTATCCTTATAGGCGGCCAAAACTTAAATGGATGTTAACGCGGATCGCCGCCGCCTGGCCGGGCAGCTAGTACCGTCGGTGTTCTCTCACTCTGCCGCGACCATGGGTTGCGCGCCGGACCCTGTCCCGCCCGCCGAGGCCGCAGATGCGACAACGGCACCGACCCGAGGGGGCCGATGCCGTTGCAGGACGCAGATGCGCCGACGCCAGTCTAGCTAGGGGTGCGACCCTAACGGGCGATACCCACCCGTTTGGGCAAGTCGCCTCACTGGATCATCGGACCACTAGGGCATCGGGACCTCGCGGATCGACAGCGAGAAGTCGCTGCTGCCGTCGAAGGCGTAGACGTGCACGTAGTAGGTGCCGGCCTCGACGGTCACGCCGATCATCTCCGCCGCGTTGCCGCTGTTGTTGGATACCGAGACGATCTCCCCGTTCGCGTCGAGAAGCTCCAGGTCGAGGTCGGCGACGAACCCGTCCAGGCGGATCTCCAGCGCCGCCGCCGCGGCCACCGAGAAGGCGAACCAGTCGTCGGGATCGCCGGGGCCGACCCAGTCGCCGGCGGTGAGGCCGGCTTCGGAACCGGAATCCAGCGCGCCGAGATCGAGGGCGTCCTCGAGCGTATTGCCGGCGCCGTCCGGCGGCGGCGGCTCGCTGGGTATGCCGCTGACCTCCAGCGTGTAGTTGCTCTGCCCGGCATAGACGTAGACGTGCACATAGTGGGTGCCCGGGCCGAGGATGGCGGTCGCGTGCTCGTCGGTGGTGGAGCCGTTGTCGGAGGTGGCCACCGGGTTGCCGGACGAATCGACGATCGCCAGGTCGATGTCGCTCTGCAGGCCGTACAGGGACGCGCTCACCTCGGTGAAATCGGTGAGGGTGAAGGCGTACCAGTCGTCGCGGTCGCTGATGTCCAGCCGCTCGTCGAAGACCTGCACGGTCTCCGTCGGCGGGTCGATCATGGTCGCCTCTTCCATCGTATCGCCGACGGCGTCCGGCGGCGGCGGATCGGTGGGCTCGGTGTAGATGTAGAGTGTGTAGTCGGTGTCGCCCTCATAGGAGGTCACGCGGATGTAGTATCGTCCGGCCGGTATCGTCTGCTGGACGTATTCCGAACCGGGGCCGGCGACCTCGGACGAACCGACGATGGTCTCGAACTCGTCGACCAGCAGCAGATCGGCGTCCGCGCTCAGGCCTTCCAGGGCCAGGTCGATGAAGGTCCAGTCGCTGACGTCGATGGCGTAGTAATCGTCCAGGTCGGCATTGCCGACGAAATCGTCGATCGCAAGGTCGATCGAATCCGCCGCGCCGATGATGCGGGCGTCATAGATCGAGTTGCCGGCACCGTCGGCGGCGGGCGTCGACGTACCGGGATCGACGGACTGGGTCGGGCTGTCCGCGAAGCCGGGTCCGGTCACCAGCGCCGGCGCCAGCAGGCCGCTCCACATGTAGCCGATGCTGCCGTCGTCGAACGCGATGCGGACCCAGTCCGAATTGTCCACCCAGCCGGTCACATAGACCCGGTCTCCCATGAACAGGTCGCCGATCACGCCCGCATTGGTGCTCGGCGCGTCACGCACCGGCGCCTCCAGCCAGGTGACGTAGTAGACGGCATCGATCTCGGTGACGTCCTGGGCAAAGGCCGGCGTGCCGACCGCCATGGCGGTCGCCAGGCAGGTCGAGGCAAGCAATGCTCTTACAGTCATGAAACGCTCGCTTTGTTGACGGTGTGAAGTGGACGCGCGGCTCGCGGTTGAAGGGAGCACGGCCGCTAGTGTTACCGGGAGGTTCAGTGTTATCCAAGGCGCAAATTACGGCGGCTTTACGTTCGACGGTGCCGGGGTGCGAAGTCGTCCCGGCGTCTTCGCGTTCACCCGTGGCAGGCAAAGCGAGGAGCGGATGCAGGACGCTGGGGCGGCGGCCCGCAAGGCGTTGGTGGACGCCGCGATTTTCTATGTCCCCGACGGCTACGACACTGCCGGCCGTCAGCTGATGGGCCGGCGGGCAGCCGGCGAGGCCTTCCTGCGGGCGCTGGCCCGCAATGACGACCGCCGGCCGCTGAACTGCTGCGCACCGGATGCCGAGGCCTTCGCCGACTTTCAGCGTCGGGTCGCCGGCTTCGGCGGCCCGGTCAGGGCCGCCCGCTTCATCCCGGTCGCCGACCGGGCCGGGCTCGGGGGGGTCGGCACCCTGTTCTACCCGGGCCCGGACATTGCCAGGCTCGCCTGGTACCGGGCCGGCGGGGATCCGAGCGGCTACAGCGTCGTCGGCATCACCCACACCACCGCGTCCCACGGTGCGATGGACAATCTGCTGGCGCTGGGCCAGGGCGGCGTCGAGGCCTGGGATGCAGTGATCTGCACCAGCCGGGCGGTGCGGCAGACCGTCGACCAGGTGCTGGGAGTGGCCCATGAGCAGGCGCGCGCCCGCGGCGAGTCCCCGCGTCCGCCGGCCGTGCGGCTGCCGGTGATCCCGCTCGGGGTCGATTGCGCGGGGCTGGCGCCCGGCGCCGATGCGCCGAGCCATCGGGCCCGCTTCCGCGGTCGCCTCGGCATCGGGGCCGACGACCTGGTGGTGCTGTCGCTGGCGCGGACCAGCTATCACGGCAAGGCCCATCCGCTGCCGATGTACCTTGCGCTGCAGGCGGTGGCGCAGCGGCCGGGGCGCACCGCGGCGGTGCACCTGCTGCAGGTCGGCTGGTTCGCCAACGAAGCGATCGAGCAGCATTTCCGGGCGGCGGCCAAGGCGCTGTGCCCGGACGTGACGGTGCATTTCGTCGCCGGCACCGAGCCCGACGTCCGCCGCAATGTCTGGCATGCCGCCGACATCTTCTGCCTGATGTCCGACAACATCCAGGAGACCTTCGGTCTTGCACCGGTCGAGGCGATGGCCGCCGGGCTGCCGGTGGTGGCGACCGACTGGGACGGCTTCCGCGACACGGTACGACACGGCGTCGACGGTTTCATGGCGCGCACCGCCATGCCCGGGCCGGGCGCCGGCGAGGATCTGGCGCTGCGTCACGACCTCGGCGTCGACAGCTACGACCGCTATATCGGCGGGGTCAGTCAGACCACCGCGGTCAGCCTGGGCGATGCAATCGCCGGCTTTTCCGCGCTGGCCGACAACCCTGACTTGCGCCGAACCATGGGCGCGAGCGGACAGGAGCGCGCCCGGACGGTCTTCGACTGGCCGGTGGTGATCGACCAGTACCGGGCCCTGTGGGCGGAGCTCGCAGACCGCCGCGCCCGGACCGACGCGCCGCCGGCATCGCCGCGCCCGCCGTTCCCGCCGCCCCACCCGGTCAACCCGGCGCGAGACGACCCGTACCGCCTCTTCGCCGGCTATCCCACCGTACCGCTAACCCCGGAAACCCGAATGCGGACGACGCCAGGGATGGGCCCGCGCAACCTGCAGCAGCGCTCGGCGCTGGCAATGAACAGCTTTTCGGCGGCAATCCTCCCTGCGGCGGCCGGCCTCGATGCCATGCTGCGCTGCATCGGTCGCCCGGGAGACCACAAGGCGGCCGACGCGATCGCCGCCGCCGCCGTCCCCGTGCCGCTCGGCCTGCGCGGCCTGGGCTGGCTCGCGAAGATGGGCCTGGCCCAGATCGGCGACGGCAACGGTGGCTGGATGTAAGGTGGGGCAAGTGCAGACGACGGCCCCAGCCGGCCGCGGCAGCGTGCAACTGCAGGGAGACATGCGATGCGGGTCAATGGCAGATGCCATTGTGGGCAGATCACGTTCGAGGCCGAGATCGATCCGGACCGGGTTCGCATCTGCCATTGCGCAGACTGCCAGATGCTTTCCGGCTCGGCGTTCCGGGTGAGTGCGCCCACCGCTGAGGCGAACTTCCGCCTGCTCGGCGGCACACCGAAGCTTTACGTCAAGACGGCCGACAGCGGCGCGCAGCGGGTGCAGGCCTTCTGTGCCGACTGCGGCACCCAGATCTACGCCACGTCCGCCGGCGATACCGACCGGACTTTCGGCATCCGGGTCGGCACGCTGCGCCAGCGCGCGCAGCTGGCACCGAAGCGCCAGTTCTGGTGCAGCTCACGGCTGCCGTGGCTGCCGGTCCTGCCGGGCACGCCCCTCGACCGCCAATAGCGCACAAGGTTTTCCTCGCCGTGATAGGCGCAGTGTCCCGAACGCGCCGACCACAACGCGCTACCGCAGCCGCGCCCTTCTGAGCCGCAGCGCGTTGGCGATGACCGAGACCGAGGACAGGCTCATCGCGGCGGCGGCGTAGATCGGCGACAGCAGGGTGCCGGTGAGCGGGAACAGCACGCCGGCCGCGATCGGCACGCCGGCCGCGTTGTAGACGAAGGCCAGGAACAGGTTCTGGCGGATGTTGCGCATCGTGGCCCGGGCCAGCCGGTGGGCGCGCAGGATGCCCCCGAGATCGCCCTTGACCAAGGTGACGCCCGCGCTCTCCACCGCCACATCGGCGCCGGCTCCCATTGCGATCCCGACATCGGCGGCGGCCAGCGCGGGAGCGTCGTTGACCCCGTCGCCGGCCATCGCGACATGGGCGCCGCCCGCCTTGATCTCGGCGACCAGAGCCGCCTTGTCCTCGGGCTTGACGTCGGCGCGCACGTCGTCGATGCCGAGCTGGCTGGCGACCGCGCGCGCGGTGCGCGGATTGTCGCCGGTCGCCATCACGATGCGCAGCCCCTCGGCGCGCAGTGCCCGGATCGCGGCCGCCGTGGTCGGCTTTATCGGGTCGGCGACCGCGACGAAGCCGGCGAGCGCGCCGTCGAGCGCAACCAGCATCACCGTCTTGCCCTCGGCGCGCAATGCGTCAGCACCGGCCTCGAGGGCGCCCGGATCGATGCCGTCGACCCGCATCAACGCCGCATTGCCCAGCGCCACCGCCCGGCCGTCGACCCGGCCGCGCACGCCCTGGCCGGTGACGGCGTCGAAATCCTCGGTCGCCGCCAGCGCGACGCCGCGTTCGGACGCACCGCGGACGATCGCCTCGGCCAACGGGTGCTCGCTCGCCCGCTCCAGACTGGCGACCAGCCGGAGCAGCCGGTCGGGGTCGCCGTCCAGCGCATGCACATCGGTCAGCGCCGGCCGGCCCTCGGTCAAGGTGCCGGTCTTGTCCACGATCAGGGTATCGACCCTGGCCAGCCGCTCCAGCGCCTCGGCGTCGCGGATCAGCAGCCCTTCCAGCGCGCCGCGGCCGGTGGCGACCATGATCGACATCGGCGTGGCGAGCCCGAGCGCGCAGGGACAGGCGATGATCAGCACCGAGACCGCGGCGACCAGGGCGTAGGTCAGGGACGGATCGGGCCCGGCCAGCAGCCAGACGCCAAAGGCGATCGCCGCGATCGCCACCACCGCCGGCACGAAGTACCCGGACACCTTGTCGGCTAGCGCCTGGATCGGCGCGCGGCTGCGCTGGGCCTCGGCCACCAGGGCGACGATGCGGGCCAGCATCGTCTCGGCGCCGACCCGCTCGGCCCGCATGATGAAGCTGCCTGTCCGGTTCAGGGTGCCGGCGGTGACCGGGTCGCCGGCGGTCTTCTCGACCGGGACCGGTTCGCCGGTCAGCATCGATTCGTCGACCGCCGAGCGTCCCCTGTCGACAACCCCGTCGACCGGCACGCTGTCGCCCGGCCGCACCCGCAGGCGGTCGCCGGCGACGACGTCGTCCAGCGGCACGTCCTCTTCGCTGCCATCGGCGCCGACGCGTCGCGCCGTCTTCGGCGCCAGGTCGAGCAGCGCGCGGATCGCGCCGCCGGTCTGGGCCCGGGCGCGCAGTTCCATGATCTGTCCGACCAGGACCAGCAGGATGATGACCGCCGCCGCCTCGAAATAGACCGGGACCAGCCCGTGCATGCCGCGCAGCGCCGGCGGAAACAGGCCCGGCGCCACCGTGGCCACCACGCTGTAGAGAAAGGCCGCGCCGGTGCCGATCGAGATCAGGGTCCACATGTTGGGGCTGCGGTTGACGATCGAGGCCCAGCCACGGCGGAAGAAGGGTGCCGCCACCCACAGCACCACGGGGGTGGCGAAGGCGAGCTGGCCGTAGGAGAAGGCGACATGGCCGAGCCAGGCGACCAGCGGCAGGCCGAAATGGGCCCCCATCTCCAGGAACAGCACGACCAGGGTCAGCGGCGCGCCTATCCAGAGCCGTCGGGTGAAATCGACCAGTTCGGGATTCGACCCCGCGTCGGCGGACGGCACGCCCATCGGCTCCAGCGCCATGCCGCAGATCGGGCAGTCGCCGGGTCCATCGCGGACGATCTGCGGATGCATCGGGCAAGTATGGCGCGTACCCGCCGGCACCGGGCCGGCCGGGGCAGCAGGCCTGTGCCCGGCATGATTGGCGCAATGGTCCGCGGGCTTAGCCGGCGCGGGGGACGCACCCTTGTGGGCGCAGTGGCCCGCCGCCTGCACCGGCGCGGTATCGCGCTCGCGGTCATGGTCGTGGGGAGCCGGCTGAGTCTGAGTTTCCGTCACGGCGAGATCCTTTGCGCTTCGGGACGGTGAATCAGATGGACCTTCCAGTCACTGGAGGGTCAAGGGGCAATTTCGTTGCGCTGAGTGCGCCCCAGGAAATGTGCTCTGTGCCGGCCGATCAGCGCCGCGATGCGGTCGGCGGCGGCGTGGACGGCGGGATCGTGACGCTCCTCGTGGTGGACGACCAGCCACTGCTCGCTCGTCAGCTCGGCGACCGGCGGGCCGACTCGGACCAGCCCCGGCTCGGCATCGCCGACGAAGCAGGGAAAGACGCTGCGTCCGACGCCGGCCCGCACCAGGTCCAGCACCGCCCGCGGGTCGTTGCTGGTGACAGCGAAACGGGCGCCGGTTTGTTCCGCCAGCCAGATGGCGGACCGGGTCCCGCTCACCCCGCCGATCCAGGGCTCGGCCTCCGCGGGCGCGGTGGCGTCGCCGCGGCGATAGACGGCGAAAGCGACCCGGGACACCCGCCGGCCGGCGAGCCAGGGTTCCTCCGGCCGGCGGTTGCGGATGCCGACGTCGGCGTGACGGCGGCCGATGTCGACGCTGAGATGGGCGACACTGAGGTCCAGCGTCCACGAGTCACCGACCCGGTGGACCGCCGCGACGTTCTCGGCCAGGAAACGGGTCATCCAGCTGCCGGCGGAGACCCGAACGGTGCGTCCCGGCGACAGCCGGTCGCGCCAGCGGGCGACGCCGGCGGCGGCCCGCTCCATCGCCTCGGCCTGCTCGAGCAGGGCCTGTCCCTCCGCGGTCAGGCTGTAGCCGTGGGGCCAGCGGTCGAACAGCGCACGGCCGACCACCGCCTCCAGCCCCGCCATTCGCCGGCCGAGCGTCGCCGGGCTGAGGCCGGTTTCCTGTGCCGCCGGACTCAGGCCCCGCTGCCGCGCCACTGCGAGGAACAGGCGCAGGTCCTGCCAGTCGAGATCCCTTTTCATGGCTGCAAAGCGGTCTCCGAGACTGTCGCTATATGCCGGCGGCGCCCACAGAGTATACCGCGGAAATCGACAGCGTCTCCTTGTCGGAAATGAAAAGTGCGGAGGATGCGATGGAAATGATCAGGCTGTGGAACGGCATGGAGGTGCCGCGGGTCGGGCTGGGCTGCTGGGCGATCGGCGGGCCGTTCGCCGCCGGCGACACGGCGCTGGCCTGGGGCCGGGTCGACGACCGCGAGTCGATTGCCGCCCTTCACCGCGGGCTGGACCTCGGCGTCCGGGTGTTCGACACCGCCGACGTCTACGGCACCGGCCATTCCGAGGAGGTGCTGGGCCGCGCGCTCAAAGGCTTCGGCGAGCCGGTGGTGATCGTCAGCAAGTTCGGCAACACCTTCGATGCCGCGCGCCGGCAGCTGACCGGCCACGACGTGTCGCCGGCCTATATCCGCGCCGCGGTCGAGGGCTCGCTCCGCCGCCTCGGGCGCGAGCGGATCGACCTCTACCTGCTCCACGTCAACGACCTGGACCCGGATCTGGCGGCCGAGAGCTTCGTCGCGCTGGAGGACCTGCGCCGGGCCGGCAAGATCGACGGCTTCGGCTGGAGCACCGACCATCCGGCCAGCGCCGCCCGCTATACCAGTCTGCCGGGATTCGTCGCCATCGAGCACGACATGAACCTGCTCCTGCCTGCCGAGGCGATGCTGGCCCTGGTGGCGGAGAAGGGCCTGCTGTCGATCCCGCGCCAGCCGCTGGGGATGGGCCTGCTGACCGGGAAATATGCCGGCGGCGCCGCCTTCCCCGCCGACGACATCCGCGCCCGGGGCACGGACTGGATGATCTACTTCCGGGACGGCCGCCCGGACCCGGCGCTGTCGGCGCAGCTGGAGGCGGTGCGCGGCCTCCTGACCGCCGACGGCCGCACGCTGGCCCAGGGCGCGCTGGGCTGGGTGCTGGCGCGCTCGGCCCACACGCTGCCGGTGCCCGGCTTCAAGACCGTCGCCCAGGTCGAGGAGGATGCGGCAACCAACGCGCTGGGAGCGCTGCCGGCCGCGACGATGGCGGCGATCGAGCGCACGCTCGGACGGCATGCGCCGGACACCGCAGGCCTCAGAGCAGAGCCCGCCGAAATGTCAGGTTGATCCGGCTGCGGCCGGTCAGCGGATGCACGCCGTCCGGCAGCCGGCGCACGCCGTGATAGCCGCGCCGGGCCGGCCCGCCGAAGACGACCACGTCGCCGTCCGAGACCGGGACCAGGGTCGGGCTGCCGCCGCGGCTGGCGCCGAACCAGGCGAAGACGGCCGGCAGGCCGATCGAGACCGAGACGATCGGATGGCGCGCGTCGGGCTCGTCCCGGTCCTGGTGCGAGCCGAGGCTGGTGGCGGGCAGGTAGCGGTTGACCAGGCAGGCGTCGGGCGCGAAGGCGCCGAAGCCTGCGGCCTCGCTGGCCCGCGTCGCCAGGGCGCGGAACGGCTCCGGCATCGCCGGCCAGGGTTTGCCGGTCAGCGGATCGACAGCGGTGTAGCGATAGGCGCGCCGGTCGGAATGCCAGCCGGCCGGTCCGCAATTGGTCATCGCCACCGCCATGGTGCCGCCCCCCGGGGTGACCAGGTGGCGGAACGGCGCCTCGGCCGCGATCCGCTGCACCGCATCGAACAGGGGCGCGGTGTCGACGAAGCGCTCCAGCAGCACCAGTCCCGGCAGCACCTCCCGGCGCGCCGGGGCGAGGGCGGCGAACAGGTCGGTCATCGGAGCCGCAGGACCCCATGGCGGAACGGGAAGGCGGAACAGGCCAAGCGCATGTGATTTGATATCGTCACCGGCTTCGCGGATGCTAGCCCTCATGCAGAATCAGGGCGATTCATCGCGGCGGCGGTTTCTCGGCGGGATGGCCGGCGCACTGGCGGTTGCCGGCGCGACGCCGGCGGTGGCGGTTGCCGGCGCGACGCCGGCGCGTGCCGTCGCGCCCTCGGGGGCGGCGATCGACGAGCAGGTGCTGGCGCGTGCGGTCGCGCGGGCGCGCGGGCTCGATCAGCTGCACAGCCTCGTCGTCGGCCATCGCGGGACGGTGGTGTTCGCCGAGGCGTTTCGCGGACCGGGGCTGACCGTGCCGGCCAACATCAAGTCGGCGTCGAAGACACTGATCGCGGCGCTGGTCGGAATCGCGATCGACCGCGGCCTGCTGGAGGGGCCGGCGCAGCTGGTGGCGCCGCTGCTCGACGGCCTGGTGCCGGCGAGCGCCGACCCGCGGGTGCACGCGATCACCATCGACCATCTGCTCACCATGCGGGCCGGCCTCGAGCGGACCTCCGGCGCGAATTACGGCCAGTGGGTCAGCAGCGCCAACTGGGTGAGCTTCATCCTGAGCCGGCCCTTCATCGACGAGCCCGGCGGAAGGATGCTCTATTCCACCGGCAGCTACCACCTGCTCGCCGCGGTCCTGACCCGGGTGACTGGCGAGAGCGTGCTGGCGCTGGCCCGCGATTGGCTGGGCGACCCGCTGGACATCGAGGTCCCGCCCTGGACCCGGGATCCGCAGGGCATCTACATGGGCGGCAACAACATGGCGCTGGCGCCGACCGCCCTGTTCCGCTTCGGCGAGATGGCCCGCCAGGGCGGCGTCTGGGACAACCAGCGGGTGCTGAGCGAGGCCTGGATCGCCGACAGCTGGATCGCCCGCACCCGCTCCCCCTTCTCCGGCGACGACTACGGCTACGGCTGGTTCGCCGCCGAGGCCGGCGGCGCCGCCGTGCGCTATGCGCGGGGCTATGGCGGCCAGATGCTGTACGTGGTGCCGGACCGGGAACTCACCGTGGCGGTCACCTCCGACCCCAGCCTGCCCGCCCGCTCCGACGGCTATGTCGGCGACCTGCGCGCGATGCTGGCGGAGGACATCATCCCGGCGGTGAGCGTGTAGAGGCGTCCGTCGCGCTTGGACCCCGTCTGCCCGTGCTTGTCCAGGGATGCCGCCGGTGGAAAGCTAACGCAGAAGGGGCTAGTCTAGAACCGCGGCAGATGCGGGTGGGCGACCTGGCCCTTGTGAACGTGCATGCGGCCGAGTTCGGCGCAGCGGTGGAGGGTGGGAAACACCTTGCCGGGGTTGAGCAGGCCGTCGGGGTCGAAGGCGCATTTCACCCGCTGCTGCTGGGCCAGGTCGCCCTCGTCGAACTGCACCGGCATCAGGTCGCGCTTCTCGACGCCGACCCCGTGCTCGCCGGTCAGCACGCCGCCGACGGCGACGCAGAGCCGGAGGATGTCGGCCCCGAACGCCTCCGCAGCCTCCAGCTCACCGGGTTTGTTGGCGTCGTAGAGGATCAGCGGATGCAGGTTGCCGTCGCCGGCGTGGAACACGTTGGCGACCCGCAGGCCGTACTGCGCCGACAGCTCCTCGGTCCGCTTCAGCACCTCCGGCAGGCGGCGGCGGGGAATGGTGCCGTCCATGCAGTAGTAGTCGGGCGAGATGCGGCCGACGGCGGGGAATGCGGCCTTGCGGCCGGCCCAGAACTGCAGCCGCTCAGCCTCGCTGGTGCTGGTCTTGATCGAGGTGGCGCCGCGGTCGCGGGCCATCGCCGCGACCCGTTCGGTGAGCTCGTCGACTTCGGCCGGCGGGCCGTCCAGCTCGACGATCAGCAGGGCGCCGGCGTCCAGCGGATAGCCGGCATGGACGAAGGCCTCGGCGGCGTGGATCGCCGGCCTGTCCATCATCTCCATGCCGCCGGGGATGATGCCGGCGGCGATGACGGCGGCAACCATGTCGCCGGCCGCCTCGCTGGTGTCGAAGCCGATCAGCACCGCCTGCGCCACCGTCGGCCTGCGCAACAGGCGCACCGTGACCTCGGTGACGACGGCGAGCAGGCCTTCCGAGCCGATCATCAGGCCGAGCAGGTCGTAGCCGCCGGCGTCCAGGTGCTTGCCGCCGATGCGGACGATCTCGCCGTCCATCATCACCAGCTCGAGGCCAAGGACGTTGTTGGTGGTCAGCCCGTATTTCAGGCAGTGCACGCCTCCGGAGTTTTCCGCCACATTGCCGCCGATCGAGCAGGCGATCTGGCTGGAGGGATCGGGCGCGTAGTAGTAGCCGTCGGCGGCGACCGCATTGGTGATGCCGAGGTTGGTCACACCCGGCTGGACCACCGCGCAGCGGTTGTCGTAGTCGATCTCCAGCACCTTGTTGAACTTGGCCAGCCCGAGCAGGATGCCGTCGGCGAGCGGCAGCGCGCCGCCGGATAGCGAGGTGCCGGCGCCGCGCGGCACCACCTTCAGCTTGTGTTCGTTGCAGTATTTCAGGACCTGGCTGACCTGGTCCGTCGTCTCCGGCAGCACGGTCAGCAACGGGATCTGGCGATAGGCGGTCAGCCCGTCGGATTCATAGGCGCGCAGCTCGTCGATCGCGTCGATGACGCCCTCGCCGGGCACGATGCGGCGCAGGTCCTCGGCGATGCGGGCGCGGCGCGCGATCACCGCCTCGTCGGGCTTGGGCATCAGCATGGTCAAGGCTCCGCAGTCGCAGGCCCCGAGGCCGCGTCTTGCAGAGCTAGAAGAGGGCAGGCGTCAGGTCAAGCCCGCGCAGCCGCCGCGTCGGCAGGCTCAGCCCTGGCGGGCCTTGAAGCGCGGGTTGGTCTTGTTGATCACGTAGATCCGACCCTTGCGCCGCACCACGCGGCAGTTCTTGTGGCGCGTCTTCATCGTCTTCAGCGAACTGACGACTTTCATGGCTCAATTCCTAGAGGCAGTTGCCGAGGGCAATGAGGCGCGGTTGATACGCGGGGTGCCGCCGATTGTCAACACGATGGCCGGCGGCCGCAACGGCGAAGCGCGCTACCGCAGCTCCTTCGTCTTCTTCATGGCGTGGATCCGGACGACTCGCAGGTCGCCGCTCTCGATCGCGGCCAGTCGCCGGCTCCAGCGCTCGAGCTCTTCGCTCATCAGGGCGACCACGTTCGGCTCCTGCTTGCCTGGGCGGAACTGCTCGATGGCCGCGGCCCAGCCGAGCAGCGCGGCGCGGCGATAGTCGTCGCTGAAATCGTCGCAGATCCGCAGGTCGAGCTTTGCATCCTCGCACATTTCGCGATACTCGCGCAGGGTCCACAGGTCGGAGATCTCGGGCTCGGCCTCGCGCCAGGCAACGATCTCGGGCGTGGGTTCCCCCCGCGACTTCAGCGCGAACTCGGTGAACATGATCTGGCCGGGCTCCTTCAGCGAGGCGACGATGCGCTCGAACAGGCCGGTCTTGTCGCGGATGTGGCTGAACAGCTCGAAGGCGATCGCCGCGTCGTAGCGGTTTGCCTTCAGCTCCAGCGTCGCCGGCTGGTAGGCCTGGATCGGCGCCTTGCGCGCCATGCCGCCGTAGATCGAGCGCTCGTGGCCGGCGGCGGCCAGCGCCTCCTCCGGCTCGTAGCCGGCGATCCACAGCCCGAAGGTATCGACCAGCGCCCGCGCGGCACCGCCGAGGCCGGCGCGCATGTCGATAATCGACATCGCCGGTGTCAGGCCCATCGGGCGAACGAAATTCAGGGTGAAGGTGTCGCCGCCGGGCCGGACATGGCCGTGGCCCCAGAGCGCCTCGACCGCGGCGATCCGGTCCTCGGACCACATGGACTTGGGCGGCTCGGGCTCAGCGACGGGCGCGCCGGCATCGGGCGCTGCGAGCGCGTCGGCATCCCTGTCGGCGGGCGCGACCAGGTCCTCGACATCGACGCCGTGCCACCACGCGCGAATCCGCAGCAGGGGCGATACGGCCGTCGTTGCGTTCCGGTCCTCGGCTGATGCGACCGCTGCCACTGTCGCCCTCCCGGCCCAAGCGGTTTACCAAGCTCGGACGATAGTATGCGTGCCCCTAAAAGACGCTTAACCCACGCGGCGGCCGCGACGGTCCGGGAGTGTCGGGGGAAGGCGGGGAGGGATCGGCTGCGGTGGTGGGCGGTACTGGGATTGAACCAGTGACCCCTACGATGTCAACGTAGTGCTCTCCCGCTGAGCTAACCGCCCGGCACAGCCTGCAGGTCGGGTGATATAACGCCGGCGTTCCAGGCGCGCAAGCGCCGTTTCGCCTGCCGCGCCGGCTCAGGCCGCCATGATCAGGTCGACCTGGCGGACCAGGTCGCGCAGGTGGAAGGGCTTCGACAGGGCCGAGGCTTCGCTGAGCTCCGGCGGCCGGTCGCGCAGCGCCACAGCGGCGAAGCCGGTGATGAACAGCACGCGGATGTTCGGCACCTCGCGGGTGGCGTGGCGGGCGAGCTGGATGCCGTCCATCTCCGGCATCACGATGTCGGTGATCAGCAGGTTGAAATGATGGGCGTCGAGCAGCCGCTTGGCCACCGCGCCGTTCTCGGCCGTCACCACCTGGTGCCCGGCCTGCACCAGCGCCTTGGCCAGGAACCGGCGCAGCCCGTCGTCGTCCTCCGCTAGCAATATGTCGGCCATGGGCCCTTCCGCTCTGCTGAGGGGGGACGTTAGGACAGCGGGAGTTAAAAATAAATTGAGTCCGAAATGCAGACAATCCGATCCGGCCGGCGACCCGCGGATTCCAGCCGTTGAGTTTAGCCGGGCCGCCCTCTAAAACAACTGCATGAACGTGCTCAGCCGGGAATACGCAGCGACTCAGCCCCCCTTCGCGGTGGCCCTCCCCCGGCAGCAGTCGGCGCCGGTGGTGCTGGCGTCGCCGCACAGCGGCCAGTGGTACCCGCCTGCCTTCCTGTCGTCGACCCGGCTGGACCCGCTCAGCCTGCGCCGGTCGGAGGACAGCTTCGTCGACGAGCTGTTCGCCCGCGGCCCGGATCTCGGCGTGCCGCTGATCAGCGCCCTCTACGCGCGCGCCTTCGTCGATGCGAACCGCGAGCCGTTCGAGCTCGATCCGGAGATGTACGACGACGAGCTGCCGGGCTACGCCAACGCGCGCTCGCCGCGGGTGGCCGCCGGGCTCGGCACCATCGCGCGCACCGTCGCCAACGGCCAGCCGATCTATCGCCGCCGGCTGAAGGTGGCCGAGGCGCTGACCCGGATCGAGACCTATTACCGCCCCTATCACGACGCCCTGCGCGGGCTGGTCGAGGAGACCCATGGCCGGTTCGGCATGTGCCTGCTGGTGGATTGCCATTCGATGCCGTCGAACTCGATGGACGCAGTCCGCCGCGGCGGGCGCCCGATGCCCAGCGTCGACATCGTCCTCGGCGACGCCCATGGCACCTCCTGCAACCAGGAGATCGTGGCCAGCGCCGAGCAGACGCTCACCACCATGGGCTATCGCATCTATCGCAACATCCCCTATGCCGGCGGTTTCACCACCCGCCACTACGGCCGCCCGGTCGAGGGCCTGCACGCGCTCCAGATCGAGATCAACCGGGCGCTCTACATGGACGAGGCGCGGATCCTGCGCAGCAGCCGGTTCAAGGCGGTCGCCGGCGACATGGCGCGCCTGGTCGCCGTGCTGGCGCGTACTGCCCGGCAGCTCGCCCCGAAGCGATAGACTGATGACCACGATCCGGCCGGCCGAGGGGCGCGACCTTTCGGTAATCACCGCGATCTATGCCGAGGCGGTGGTCGGCGGTCTGGGCTCGTTCGAGGAGGTGCCGCCCGACCTGCCCGAGATGGCGCTGCGCCATGCCGGCCTGGTCGCGGCCGGCCTGCCCTACCTGGTCGCCGAGGACGCGGCGGGCATCGCCGGCTTCTGCTACGCCGCGCCGTTCCGGCCGCGCAGCGCCTATCGCCACACCGTGGAGGACAGCATCTATGTGGCCGACGGCCGGCGCGGGCGCGGGATCGGGCGCCAGCTGCTCGGCAGCCTGATCGACGCCTGCACCGCGATCGGCAAGCGGCAGATGATCGCCGTCGTCGGGGATTCCAGCAACACGGCCTCGGTGATGCTGCACCGGCGGCTGGAGTTCCGGCTATCCGGCCTGCTCTATGCCGTGGGCTACAAGTCCGGGAACTGGGTCGACTGCGTGATGATGCAGCGGCCGCTCGGATCGGGCGAGGACAGCGCGCCCGCCGACTCGACGCTCGCCGAAAGGGGCCGGTTGCCTGGGAGCTGACATGCACCGCTGCCTGGGCGGCTGCGCCCTTTCGCTTTCGAAGCCATCCGCATTGCAGGCGAACCGCTTCGTCGACGGCGCCGGGATCGGGATCAGGCAAAAAAAGGGGCCGCACGAAGCGGCCCGAGTCTAGGGAGGAAACGCCCAAAGGGTAGAAGCGGTATGTTTGGGCACCTGACCGAAGTCAGCATACCGCGATGCACAATATGCTCGGTTGTTTGCCGGGTTTCAAGCATGTTTCTGAACTTTTTTGTAACCTATTGATTCCAAACAGTTCTAATTCTGTCACATGGTTAGGACCGGGGGAATTGCTGCAGCGCACAACGGGCGGGACTCGGTGCCTGTTGCGGTTTTGCCACGATGGAATGCGGCGCCCTGCGCCGGCGCTGGCACGCGCGGTGCAGAGCAGTCCCGTCATGCAGACCAGAAACCACGCCAGTCTTCGATCGAACGTCGCAACCGCAGCGCTCGCCTGGGCGGCCCTGATACTGGGGCTGCACGTCGGCCAGCCGGCCCACGCCACCGGCTCGGCCGGCGGCATCGGCGGGACCGGGGCGATTTCCCTGGCTTCCGGCCCAGCCGCCGGACCGGAGACCTGTGCGCTGGCCACCCGTGTCGCGGAAGCCAACCATGGCCTCCCGGCCGGTCTGATGGCGGCGATCTCGACCGTCGAGAGCGGTCGCTATGACCCGGTCCTGCAGGCAAATCTTGCCTGGCCCTGGACAATCAATGCCGAGGGCAGCGGATCCCATTTCGACAGCAAGGCCGACGCGATCGCCGAGGTCAGCGCCCTGCTGGACGGCGGCATGGAAAGCATCGACGTCGGCTGCATGCAGGTGAACCTTCGCTGGCACCCTGACGCCTTCGCCAGCCTGGACGAGGCCTTCGACCCGGCGACCAACGCCGACTACGCCGCCCGCCTGTTGCTGCGCCTGTTCGCCCAGCACGGCGACTGGCCGACGGCGATCGGCCACTACCATTCCCCCACCGACTGGCGGCAGGCCGACTACCAGGCCAAGGTCGCCGCAGCCTGGGCCGGCCTCGGCGGCGGCTTTGCCGGCCTGCCCGTCGCCACCGCCCCCACCGCCGACCCCGTTGCCCCAACCGGGCCGACCCTGTTCGGTGGCCTGGTGGCAAGCGGCGGACCGATCGCTGGCGGCGGGCCGATGGCGACAGGTGGATCGATCCCGTTGGCCGGCACCGCCGGCACCGACACGCCGCAATCCCTCGTCTCGGGCGGAGGGCAGGTCACAGTGCTGACCGGGCCGGGCGCCGGCACCGTCCATACCGCCACCGCCACCGCCGGCGCCGCCCGCACCGCTGCCGCTGACGGCGTGCGATTCTTCCCGCTGCCGGCACGCTGACACACCGGCCCCGGATTCGGACACGGGTTGCCCTAGGCAGGCCGGTGGCCGGGCACTAGGATGCGCCGGTTTGGGTGCATACGCGCCAACCCGGGGGAAAGCATGGCCGATCAGGATTTCGATCTCGGAGCGCATATCCGACGTATTCCGGACTTTCCCAAGCCCGGAATCGGGTTCTACGACATCTCGACCCTGCTGGCCCACCCGCGGGCGTGGCGGGTGGCGGTCGACCGGCTGGCGGCGCTGGTCGCGCCCTACGAGCCTGCCATGCTGGCCGGGATCGAGTCGCGCGGCTTCCTGGTCGCCGCCCCGCTGGCCCTGGAGCTCGGCTGCGGCTTCATGATGGTGCGCAAGCGCGGCAAGCTGCCCGGCGACGTGGTGGTCCACGACTACGACCTCGAATACGGCACCGACACCATCGAGGTGCAGCAGGACGCGGTCGCGCCGGGCAAGACGGTGGTCGTGCTCGACGACCTGATCGCCACCGGCGGCACGCTGGCCGCCGCCGTCACCCTGATCGAGAAGATCGGCGGCCGCGTCGCCGCGGCCGCCACCATCATGGAACTGAGCTTTCTCGACGGCCGCCGCTCGATCGGCAAGCCGTTCCACAGCCTGCTGCAGTACGAGGACTGAGACGCGCCCGTTACATCCGCTCCAGCTCCTCGAGCGACTCGAAGATGTCCTCGAGCGTCGATTCGCTGATCAGCTGCATCAGCGCCGGCACCGCCAGCGGCGCCGAGGCGACGCCGTCCGGGAACAGCTCGATCTGGCTCAGGGCGTTGTTGCCGTCATAGTCGTGATTGTAGATCAGGCCGTTGGCGATCAGCGGCGCCGAGACCATCGTGCCCAGGTGCACGGACACCTGCTGGCCAAGCCGCAGGAACGGCACGTTCTCCGACACCCCCCACTTCATCGCGTAGCGGATGACACGCGCCAGCTCCGGCCCGGTCAGCTGACCGTCGCCGGTGACGTCGGCGAAGCTCCAGAACAGGTCCAGGCAGGCCTGCTCGCTGCCCGGCATGCAGGTGGTCTCCAGCTGGGTCATCAGCGCTCCGAAGCGCGCCGCGGGCTCGGTGAAGATGAAGCTGCCGATGTCGGCGGTCGGGCCGGAGGGTCCGTCCTCGCCCGGCACCGCCGGGGTGCAGAGGGTGAGCGTCTCCGAGTCGTCGACCCGGCCGCTCTCGCGGTCGGTGAAGACGATCCGAAAGCGATCGCCGCCGATCGACTGCATCACCACGTCACCCAGCTTCCCGCCGGAGTTGGCGACGAATTCCAGGTCCGGGCTGGTCGCGGTGACGGCCTCCACGGAGATGACCGTCTCGATGCGGCCGTCATCGTACACGACCATCCGGTCGGGCTCAAAGTCCACCAGCACGGACGCCGTCTCGCAACTCGCGCCGTCGCCGAGCGCGTAGCGGCCCAGATAGGCTTCGGGCAGGGTCGTCGCAACCGGGGGAACCGGCTCATCGACGATCGGTTCGTCGATCACGAGGTCGTCGATCACCGGTTCGTCGATCACTGGTTCGTCCGACACGACCAGGGGCGTGCAGCGAAACAGTGTCTCGGGCGATTGCGAGCCGCCCCCCGCCTGGAGCACGAACACAACCTCGATGATATCCTGGTTTATCATCGTCATCTCGAGCGTACCGAGCGCGCCGTCGAGGTCGATCTCGAGCGCGTATCCGCCGGGGATCTCCGACACCCCGCGCAACTGAGCGACGCCTTCGGACCGGGAGCCGGTAAAGGCTTCCAGACGGGTCGCCTCGATCACCAGCCGCTCGTCCGGCGTGGCGCAGCTGCCGGTGGCGAACTCGCCGAGCAGCACGTCGGGCACCCGCAGGTCGGTGACCGGCGGCTCGGGCGCGTCGTCGAAATCAGCCAGGCACAGCTCCAGCCGCTGCGGCGCCTCCTGGACTCCGCTCGGGCCGGTGTAGATCACGTCGATCGCGCCGCCGGTGGCGTCGACCAGGGCCACCGTTCCCGAGGTGCCGTCGACAAGGACGCTCATCTCGATCCGGCCGCCCAGGTCCCGGGCGTCCTGCACGACGACCGAGCTGATGAGCTCGTCGGTTTCTCCGTCGTGAACCTCGAGCCCGTTGCCGTCGATGGTGACGAGCACCTCGGGCGCCAGGCAGTTGCCGATCGCGTAGAGACCCTGGACCCTCGCCGGCACGCTCTGCGCCAAAGCCGTGCCCATACCGCAAGCAGCGGCAATCGCCGCCGCCACGGCCAATCGAATTGCTGTCACGGAACCCCCTCCCGCATGTGGCCGGCCCGTGCCGCGTTCCGCCACGGGGCCGACCGGATTACACCACAGCGACCGCCCGACGCCAACTGCGCATAGCGTCCGAATAGGGCTGCTTTGGGGCCGCGAAGCGGCGGTCGATTGTGCTAGACAGCGGGGAATGAAGGTGCATCTGGTCTATGCTCACCCCCTCGACAGCAGCTTTGCCGCCGCCGCCCTGGCGCGGGTGCGCAGCGCATTGGAGGCAGCCGGCCACAGCATCGACCTGCTCGACCTCTACGCAGAGGATTTCGAGCCCCGGCTCAGCGCCGCGGAGCGCCGGGTTTATCACGACGTGCCGGACAATCGGGCGGGCGTGCAGCCCTATGTCGACCGGCTGCAGGCAGCCGAAGCCCTGGTGCTGGTGTTCCCGGCATGGAACTTCGGTCCGCCGGCGATCCTCAAGGGCTGGTTCGACCGGGTGATGCTGCCCGGCGTCTCCTTCGACCTCCGCGACGGCAGGATCCGGCCGGCGCTGACCAACATCCGGCGATTCGCCGTGGTCACCAGCTACGGCCAACAGGGCTGGATCGTGCGCTGGATCATCGGCGACCCGCTGCGCAAGCAGCTGCTGCGTGCGATGCGCCGCTGCATGAATCCGCGGGCCCGGACGCGCTGGCACGCGTGCTATGACATGAACAACGCCGATGACAAACGCAGGGCGCGGTTCCTCGACCGGCTCGACCGCAGCTTCCGGAGTTTCTAGTGCCCCATGCCCTGTCGGCGATGGTCGTCTACTGCCACCCGGTGGCCGAGAGCTACGCCGCGGCGGTGCGCGACCGGGTGATCGCGACGCTGGCGCGCACCGGCGTCAACGCCGTGCTGTTCGACCTCTACGCCGACGGCTTCGTGCCCGTGCTGGGCCGGGAAGAGCGCTTGGCCCATCTCGACCCCGCGCTGCGGCCGCCGGACCTCGAGGACCAGTTCGCCGCGCTGGCGCGCGCCGACCTGCTGATCTTCATCTATCCGACCTGGTGGTACGGCCTGCCTGCGATGCTGAAGGGCTGGCTCGACCGCGTGCTGCGGGCCGGCGTCGCCTTCCGGCTGCCCGAAGGCGCCGACCTGATCGAGCCGATGCTGACCCAGGTCCGCCAGATCGCGGTCGTCACCACCTATGGCTCGCCCTGGTGGCTGATCCGCTTCGTCGGCGACGCCGGCCGGCGGACCATCGCCCGCGGCCTGCAGCTGCTCTGCCCCAACGCCCGGCGTGCGCTGTGGCTCGGCCTCTACGGCATGGACAAGGCTAGCGACGAGGACCGGCGGCGGTTCCTCGACCGGGTGGACCGCAAGCTTGCGCAGGCGGTGCGGAGGCTGCGGCGGCGCGCGTCCGGGTAGAGCCCGCGCTACGCAGGGACTCAAGCCGCGCTCATCCGCGTGCTGTTCCGCTCTCAGGGGCGAAGCTCGGCCTCCCCGCCGGACGGGGCGCCGGGCGTGCCGTAGAGAAGCGAGCCCGGCGTCGTGAGCAACGCGCCGGTTTCGAGCAGCGTCTTCAGGCCGGAGAGAATCATCGGCCAGCCGCCGTAGAGCTCCGGATTGGCGTCCTCGGGCAGGCGGTCATGGACGACGGTGAGTCGGCAGGAATCGCCGACCGGTCTGATCTCCCAGGTGACCCTGGAGAAGCCCGCGGCCTTGACCGCGTCGCTCCACAGCGCCCGGAAACTCTGGACGAGCCGGCGCGGCGGGTCGACCTCCAGATTCTCGCCCTCCGCGATGTCGATGCCGCCGGGAACCGACGAATGGTGGCGCGAGCCGGGCGTCCACGCCGATTGGACCTGGACCCCGAAGCTGTACTTCGCCCGCATCCCGGGGTCGGTGATCGCCTGCCAGAGGCGCTCGGGCGTTGTCTTGATGTAGATCTCGAACACTGCCATGGCGCCCTGGCCGTCCGGCGAGGGCACAAGCGGCACTTGATGCGGGACATCAATCGAGTCCATCGGATCCTCCTCGAGTTGTCGTTTCAGCGCCGTCAGCGTCACTGCCCAGCGCTCGGTGTACTTGTTCACCCAGCGGTCGTGGATCAGGCGGATCGGAACCGGATTGAGAAAGTGGCGCTTCTCCCGCCCCTCCCGCCGGGTGACCACCAGTCCGGCCTTCTCCAGCAGCCGCAGGTGCTTCATGACGCCGAAGCGCGTCATCGGCAGCCGCGCCTCCAGCGCACGCAGCGTCTGGCCGTCCTCCGCGAACAGCGCGTCGAGCAGGCTGCGTCGCGTCGTGTCGGCAAGCGCTTTGAAGACCGTGTCGTCCATGCCATCGCACATTAGGTGACCATAAGGTCACATGTCAAGGGCGGTTGCGTCTTGGGCGGGCCCACCTTGACTCGATGACCCAGGCGCGGCATGACGGCGGCGCCCCACCGCAAGGACCCGGCCATGGCTGAACGGATGATCGACGCCGGCGGCGTCAGCTTGTGCGCGGAGGCGTTCGGCGAGGCCGGCGATCCGCCGATCCTCCTGGTCATGGGTGCCGCCGCCTCCATGCTCGGCTGGCCGGACGGGCTGGTCGAGCGGCTGGCGGCGGCTGGGCGCTTGGTCATCCGCTACGACCACCGGGACACCGGCCGGTCGACCGCCTACCCCCCGGGCGAGACGCCCTACAGCCTCGACGACCTCGCCGACGACGCACTGGCGGTTCTCGACGGCTACAGCCTTGGCAGCGCCCATGTCGTCGGCATGTCGATGGGTGGGCTGCTCGGCCAGATCCTGGCTGTGCGCGACCCGGCGCGGGTGCGGACGCTGACCCTGATCGCGAGCGAGATCTTCGCCGATCCCGGCTTCGCCGCCCCGCCGATCGACCCGGCGATCATGGCCCATTTCGCCACCACCGCCGGGCTCGACTGGACCAATGACGCGGCGGTCGCCGGCTTCATCGCGGGGCTGTGGCGCCTGTGCGGCCGGCGGCCGTTCGAGGCCGAGCCGGCGCAGGCAATGGCTGCCCGCGAGGTTGCCCGCGCCCGCTCGCGCGCCAGCATGCTGAACCATATGCGGCTGGCCGGCGGGGAGGACTGGTATGGCCGCATTGCCGACATCGCCCAGCCGGTGCTGGCGATCCACGGCACTGCCGACCCGGTGGTCGCCTTCGCCCACGCCGAGGCGATCGCCGCCCGCGCCCCCGACGCCCGCCTGCTGCCGCTGGAAGGCGCCGGCCACGAGCTCCACAGCACCGACTGGGACGCGATCGTCGCGGCGATCGCG
>JBHJOG010000092.1:0-20303 GCA_050329975.1 Alphaproteobacteria bacterium
GCCCGGGAGCACGATTGGCAGCGCGACCCCCTCTCGCACCCGGTGCTTAGCCGGATGAGCCCGCACCAGCTGGCGGATCTGCCGCTCGAACGGACGCTGTTCCGGGACGAGGCGCCCGCCGTACGGCGGCCTGCCACTACCGTCCAGCTTTCACGTCCGCTCGGCCGGTCGCTGGCGCCAGGCAGCGCTCGCGAGGGTGCTGACATTTCAACCAGCAGGCTTGCGGGCCAGGACCGCCCGGCACTGGCGTAGCAACGCGACGAGATAGCTCTGGTCGATGTCGACGTGGAACCGATGCGATTGCGCCGTGTGATCGGGCGTTATGTCCACGACCATCTCGAAATGGCCCAGCGAGCCCTGTCTGATCAGGCTGACGAGCAGGTTCGGTTCGGCTGAGGCCAGCGTGGCTGAGTCGGCGAGCCCCGCGTCGACGGCGGTCACGCCCTCATGGAAACGGGCAAGATCGGCGCCGCGCAGAATAGGGCCTTGGGCGGAAACCCAGGCGTTTCCCGCGTCGAACTCGGCCCGAACCCGGAGCCAGTCCTCGCGATCCCAGCCGCGGACCCAGATCGACAGGCCGGCCAGCCGGATGTCTGGCTCGTCCATACGCGCTACCGCTCGGTCAGGTCGTCCCAGAATTCCTTGACCTTGCTGAAGAAGCCGGCGGATTGCGGGCTGTGGCTGCGCTTGGCGCCGCCTTCGGCCTCGAACTCCTTCAGCAGCTCCTGCTGGCGCGGCGACAGGTTCACCGGGGTCTCGACATGGATGTCGATGTACATGTCGCCGCGAGCGGCGGAGCGCATCACCGACATGCCCTTGCTGCGCAGCCGGAAGGTCTGCTCGTTCTGGGTGCCCGGCGGCACGTTGACCTTGGCACGGCCGCCGTCGATGGTCGGCACCTCGATGGTGCCGCCGAGCGCCGCGTCGACCATCGAGATCGGCACCGTGCAGCCGATGTCGGCGCCCTCGCGCTTGAAGAAGGCGTGCGGCTTGACGGTCAGGAAAATGTAGAGGTCGCCCGCCGGCGCACCGCGCAGGCCGGCCTCGCCTTCGCCCGAGAGCCGGATCCGGGTGCCGTCCTCGACGCCCGCGGGAATGTTCACCGAGAGCTGGCGGTCCTTCTGCTGGCGGCCGCTGCCGCCGCAGTCGCGGCACGGCTTCTCGATCACCTGGCCGGCGCCCTGACAGGACGGGCAGGTGCGCTCGACGGTGAAGAAGCCCTGCTGGGCGCGCACCCGGCCGTCGCCGCCGCAGGTGGCGCAGGTGGCCGGCGCCGAGCCGCGCTCGGCCCCGCTGCCGCTGCAGGTGTCGCACTTCACCGAGGAGGGCACGCGCACGCTGGCCTGCTTGCCGGCGTACGCCTCCTCGAGGGTGATGTCCATGTTGTAGCGCAGGTCGGCGCCGCGGGCTGCGCCGCCGCGCTGGCGCCGCCGACCGCCCATCATGTCTCCGAACATCTCGTCGAAGATGTCGGCGAAGCCGGCGCCGAAGTTGAACTCCCCGCCCGCGCCGCGCCCGGCGCCGTTGCCGGCCTCGAAGGCAGCGTGGCCGAACCGGTCGTAGGCAGCGCGCTTGTCGTCGTCCTTCAGGACCTCGTAGGCCTCGCTCACCTCCTTGAACTTCTGCTCGGCGGCGGTATTGCCGGCGTTGCGGTCGGGGTGATGCTCCATGGCCAGCTTGCGATAGGCCTTCTTGATGTCTGCCGCGCTGGCGCCCTTGGCGACCCCGAGCACCTCGTAATAGTCACGCTTGGCCATGAGTCCGCCCTCTGCCAATACCCGCTGGGGCCGGACCCCTTCCCGGGGCCGTCACCGCATCCGCAGGCGGCGCGCCCGGACGCACGCCGCGCCGGATGGGGCGTGGCGTGCGTGGACCGGGCAGCCGGTCGTCATCGTTGGAAACAGCATCGCACATCTCGGCGAGCAGCCCCGCCGCCGGGATCAGTTCGAGGCGTTCTTGCGGTCGTCTTCGTCGACTTCCTCGAAGTCGGCGTCGACGACGTTGTCGTCGCCCGGGCTGGAGGCGCCGGCGCCCGGTGTCCCGCCCTCGCCGTCGTCGCCGGCAGCGCCGTCGGGCTTGTACATCGCCTCGCCGAGCTTCATCACCGACTGGCCGAGCGCCTGGCTCTTGGCCTCGATGACCGCCTTGTCCTCCTGGCCCAGCGCCTCGCGCAGCGCGGTCATGTCGGCCTCGATCCTGGCCCTGTCGGCCTCCGGCAGCTTGGCGCCGTGCTCGCTCAGGTTTTTCTCGGTCTGGTGCAGCAGCGACTCGGCCTGGTTGCGGGCCTCGACCAGCGCGCGCTTGGCCTTGTCCTCCTCGGCATGCGCCTCGGCATCCTTGACCATGCGTTCGATGTCGTTGTCGCTGAGGCCGCCGGAAGCCTGGATGCGGATCTGCTGCTCCTTGCCGGTGCCCTTGTCCTTGGCCGAGACGTTGACGATGCCGTTGGCGTCGATGTCGAAGGTCACCTCGACCTGCGGCATGCCGCGCGGCGCCGGGGGAATGCCGACCAGGTCGAACTGGCCGAGCAGCTTGTTGTCCGCCGCCATCTCGCGCTCGCCTTGGAACACCCGGATCGTGACCGCGTTCTGGTTGTCCTCGGCGGTGGAGAAGGTCTGGCTCTTGCGGGTCGGGATCGTGGTGTTGCGGTCGATCAGGCGGGTGAACACGCCGCCCAGAGTCTCGATGCCGAGCGACAGCGGCGTCACGTCGAGCAACAGCACGTCCTTGACGTCGCCCTGCAGCACGCCGGCCTGGATCGCCGCCCCGATCGCCACCACCTCGTCCGGGTTGACGCCGCGGTGCGGCTCGCGGCCGAAGAACTGCTTCACCGTCTCGATGACCTTGGGCATGCGGGTCATGCCGCCGACCAGGATCACCTCGTCGATCTCGTTGGCCTTCAGCCCGGCGTCCTTCAGCGCGGACTTGCAAGGCCCGACCGTGCGCTGGATCAGGTCGTCCACCAGCGCCTCCAGCTTCGAGCGGCTGAGCTTGATGTTCAGGTGCTTCGGCCCGGACTGGTCGGCGGTAATGAACGGCAGGTTGACCTCGGTCTGGTTCGAGGACGACAGCTCGATCTTCGCCTTCTCGGCGGCTTCCTTCAGCCGCTGCAGCGCCAGGCTGTCGCCGCGCAGGTCGATGCCCTGCTCCTTTTTGAACTCGTCGGCCAGGTAGTCGATGATGCGCTTGTCGAAGTCCTCGCCGCCGAGGAAGGTGTCGCCGTTGGTCGACTTCACCTCGAACACGCCGTCGCCGATCTCGAGCACCGAGACGTCGAAGGTGCCGCCGCCAAGGTCATAGACCGCGATCGTACCCGCCTGCTTCTTCTCCAGCCCGTAGGCCAGCGCAGCCGCCGTCGGCTCGTTGATGATGCGCAGCACCTCCAGCCCGGCGATCTTGCCGGCGTCCTTGGTCGCCTGCCGCTGGCTGTCGTTGAAATAGGCCGGAACGGTGATGACCGCCTTGGTCACCGGCTCGCCGAGGTAGTTCTCCGCCGTCTCCTTCATCTTCTGCAGGATGAAGGCGCTGATCTGGCTGGGGCTGTAGCTCTTGCCCCCGGCCTTGACCCAGACGTCGCCGTTGTCGGCCTTGATGATCTCGTAGGGGACGAGGTCGCGATCCTTCTCGATCACCGGATCGGTATACCGGCGGCCGATCAGACGCTTGATCGCATACAGCGTGCTCTCCGGATTGGTCACCGCCTGGCGCTTCGCCGGCTGGCCGACCAGCCGTTCGCCCGAACTGGCGAAGGCGACCATCGACGGCGTCGTGCGCGCGCCCTCGGAATTCTCGATGACCTTGGCGTCCTTGCCGTCCATCACGGCGACGCAGCTGTTGGTGGTGCCGAGGTCGATGCCGATTACTTTGCTCATAAGTCACACCCCTTTGCGGCGAGCCCGGCTACGGCCCGGCTCGCGGCGCCGTTCGGGGCCCCCATCTGGTTGCTGCGCGCGAGGTCCCACGCGCCCGTGGACGATATGCCGAGGCTCTCCGATGGCGCTGTTCGGCTTCGAACGCCGCGATCCGCGCCACCCCGGCTTTGGCTGCTATATAGGGTCGCCGCGCCGGCCCCGCAACCGCCGTTCCCGATTCGCCGATGGCAGCCGGATCAGCCCTCGGGAGCGGCCGCCGGGGCCTGCCCCGGCACCGCTTTCGCCACCGCGACCATCGCCGGCCGGAGCAGCCGATCGCTGATCAGGTAGCCGGTCTGGAACACTTGGGCGACATGGCCCGGCGGCACCTCGGCGGTCGGCTGCTCCATCACCGCCTCGTGCAGGTTGCTGTCGAACGGCGCGCCCTGGGCCTCGATCGCCCGAACGCCGTTGCGGTCCAGCGCTGCCGCCAGTTCGCGCTCGACGGCGGCCACCCCGTCGGCAAGCGTGCGCATCAGCTCGTTGCCGGCCAGCGCGTCGGCCGGGATCGCCTGCAGCGCCCGCTGCAGGTTGTCGCCGACGCTGAGCAGATCCTTGGCAAAGCGGCTGATCGCGTATTTCGCCGAATCCTCCTTCTCGCGGGCGGTACGCCGGCGCAGGTTCTCCATGTCGGCCAGCGTGCGCAGCATCTGGCCCCGCAACTCCTCGTTCTCGGCCCGGAGCGCGGCGAGCGCGGCGTCGGCGCCGGCCTCGCCGGGCGTCGGCGGGGAGTCGGGGCCGCCCGCATGCGCGCCGGCGGCGAAATCGGCGCCGGCCTGGGCGCGGGCGTAGGCGGCCGCGGCCTCCCCCGGTTCGGTCGCCGGCCCGGCGTCGTTGGCCGAGGGGCGCTCGGCGCGGGGATCCGCATCGCCGGGCTTGTCCTGTTGCTGCGGCTCGTGGTCCGGCCTGTCCTGGGACGTCATACTGCTTGGTCCTGTGCTTCGTTGGGTCATGCGGACGGCCGAACCGTCCGCAGCGAGCGGGTCAGCGGCCGGGGTCGACCTCCAGCCGGCCATGGCCGCCGGGCAACAGCCGGCCGATGACCTGGGCGGTGTAGTCGACCACCGGGATGATCCGGGCATAGTTGAGCCGGGTCGGGCCGATCACCCCGATCGCGCCGACCACCTCGGCCCGGCCGTTGCGGAACGGCGCGATGATCAGCGAGCAGCCGGCATGGTCGAACAGCTCGTTCTCGGCCCCGATGAAGATGCGCACGCCTTCGGCGCTGCCGGTCTGCCGCAGCACCTCCAGCATCGAGCGCTTGCGCTCCAGCGCCTGGAACAGCCGGCGGATGCGGTGCAGGTCGTCGAGCGCGGTGACGTCCTCCAGCAGGTTCGCCTGGCCGCGCACGATCAGCAGCCCGTCGTCGGAGCCGTCGTCGCTCCAGCAGGCGAGCCCGGCAGCGACCACCTTGCGGGTCAGCACGTCGAGCTCCGCCCGATCGGACGTCAGCTCGAGCTCGATCTCGCTCAGTGCCTCGCCGATGGTGCGGCCGGCGAGCCGGGCGTTCAGGTAGTTCGCCGCCTCGATCAGGCTCGACATCGGCAGCCGCTGCGGCAGGTCGATCACCCGGTTCTCGACCTGACCGTTCTCGTGGACCATCACCACCAGCGCGCGGCCGGGGCCGAGCGTGACGAACTCCAGTTGCTTCAGCGGGCTTTCCAGCTTCGGCGCCACCACCAGGCCGGCGCAGGCGGCAAGCCCGGACAGCATCTGCGAGGCGCCCTCCAGCGCGTTCTGCAGCGTGCGGTGCTCGCCGCTGAAGCTCGCCTCGATCTGGGTCCGCTCCTGCTCGCTAAGCTGGCCGACCTGCAGGATCCCGTCGACGAACAGCCGCAGGCCCGCCTCGGTCGGCAGCCGGCCGGCAGAGGTGTGCGGCGCATAGAGCAGCCCGGCGTCCTCCAGGTCGGCCATGACGTTGCGGATTGTCGCCGGCGACAGCGTCATCCCCATGCTGCGCGAGATGGTGCGCGAGCCGATCGGCGCGCCGGTCTCCACATAGGCGTCGACGATGTGGCGCAGGATCTGGCGCGACCGGTCGTCGATCGGCTCGCGCCGCCCGCTCTCGAGCGTCCGCTCGATCGTTCTCTGCTGCGGATCGATCAATCTGTCCACGGTGCTGCCTGTCCTGTCGGTCGGGTCGCGTCCCTTTCAGGGTATACCATTACGTGGTTGCTATGTAGGGAACCCGTCCGACAGCGTCAACGCGGCTCCCGGCGGTCCATGCCCCCACCGTCCACCCACGGGCGCCGCCCGGCTGGACGCGGGCGGGCGGCGAGAGTAGCGTGCCGCTCCCCGCCGCCCGACCCGAAAGACTGGAGCGCCCGATGCCCGACCCTGCCCAGACCAAATCGCTGCGGCCCTCGGGGCGGGAGGCCGGCACGCTGCGCCGTGTGACGCTGGAGCCCAACGTGTCGAAGCATGCCGAGGGCTCCTGCATGGCCCGCTTCGGCGATACCCATGTGCTCTGCACCGCCTCGACCGAGGAGCGGGTGCCGCCGTTCCTGCGCAACACCGGCCAGGGCTGGGTGACGGCGGAATACGGGATGCTGCCGCGCGCGACCAACACCCGCGTCGACCGCGAGGCGGCCCGCGGCAAGCAGTCCGGCCGCACCCAGGAGATCCAGCGCCTGATCGGCCGCAGCCTGCGGTCGGTGACCCAGCTCGATCGGATGGGCGAGCGGCAGATCAAGATCGACTGCGACGTGATCCAGGCCGACGGCGGCACCCGCACCGCGGCAATCACCGGCAGCTTCGTCGCGCTGGTGCTCGCCTTCCAGAAACTGATCGAGGCGAAGGCGCTGGACCGGATCCCGATCACCGACCACGTCGCCGCCGTGTCCTGCGGGCTGGTCAAGGGCAACGTGGTGCTCGACCTGGACTATCTGGAAGATTCGACTGCCGAGGCCGACGCCAACTTCGTGCTCACCGCCGGCGGGCTGATCGTCGAGGTGCAGGGCACCGCGGAGGCCGCCCCGTTCCCCCGGGCGGTGCTGTCGACCATGCTGTCGATGGCCGAGGGCGCGGTGGCCAAGCTGGCGGTGCTGCAGCGCGCCGCCCTTGGCGGGGTGGTGATCGGGTCCTAGGTCGTTCCGGATGCGAAACATACTCGATCTGCTGCGCCCCGGCCTGGTGCTGGCCAGCCACAATCCCGGCAAGCTCGCCGAGATGCGCGACCTGGTGGCCCCGCTGGGCGTGCCGGTCAGCTGCTCGACCGATCACGGGCTCGCCGAGCCGGAGGAGACCGGCGACAGCTTCCTGGCCAATGCGCGCCTGAAGGCCCTGCCGGCGCGCGACAGCACGGGGCTGGCCGCGGTCGGCGACGATTCCGGCCTGGTGGTGCCGGCGATCGGCGGCGCGCCGGGCATCCATTCCGCCCGCTGGGCGGGTCCGCAGCGCGATTTCGCCCTGGCGATGCAGCGGCTGCACGACGAAGTGGCGGCGGCCGGCGCCGATAGCGCCCACTTCGTCTCGGTCATCGTGCTCGCGCTGCCCGACGGCGGCGAGGAGGTGTTCGAGGGCCGGGTCGACGGGACGCTGGTCTGGCCGCCGCGCGGCGAGCGCGGCTTCGGCTACGACCCGATGTTCGTCCCCGACGGCGACGCGCGCAGCTTTGCCGAGATGCCGTTCTCGGCCAAGCAGGGCCACAGCCACCGCGGCAAGGCCCTGCGCGCGCTGGTGGCGCGGCTGACGGCGTTCGGCGGCCGGGCCTGACGGGCGCTCAGTTCAGCCGGGCGCTCAGTTCAGCCGGGTCCGCAGCTTTTGGATCAGCGCGGCGGTGACGTGGCGGCGGGATGGGCGGTCGTCGCAGGTCAGCGATTCCTCGAGCGTCAGCACCGCGGCGCGCAGATTGCCCATCTCGGCGTGCAGCATGCCCATGTCGCGCCAGGCGCCGGCGTCGTGCGGGCTGAACCAGGTGACGGCTTCGGCCGACAGCAGGGCCTCGCGGAACATGCCGAGCCGCACCAGGCGGGCACGGATGTTGTTCTGCAGCCGGGTGAGGATCGCCCGGTTGCTGGCGCAGGCATAGTGCCCGGGCTCGAGTTCGGCGGCCGGCCCCTGCATCCGCTTGACCAGCGCGCGCAGATCCGGCGTCTCCCGGATCGCCCCGTCCTCGAACGGGTCCATCACCAGCCGTTCGCCGGGACCGTCGATCGCGACCAGGAAATGGCCGGGGAAGGCCAGACCGTGTGCGGCCCAGTCCTGGGCGCGTGCGGTGTGCAGATAGAGGATCGACAGGGTGATCGGCAGGCCCTTGCGGCGATCGAGCACCCGGATCAGGCTCGCATTGTCCAGATCGTCATAGGTCTCGCGGTCGCCGGAGAAGCCGTATTCGCCGCCGATGACCCCACGCAGGGCCATGACCCGGTCGGCCAAGCTGGTGGCGCCGTGGGCCGCAACCGCACTGGCGATCTCCGCCAGCATGGCGCGGCAGGGCCCGAGCGGCACGTGCGGCGTGCGCAGCAGGCCAAGCTGAAGCGCGGTCTCGACCAGGTCGATCTCGGCATCGGGACGCGGCCCCAGGTCGCGCAGAAAGCTCCTGACGGCCGGATCGACAGGATCGTCCATGGGCTCGTCCATCTCGGCGCTCCCGTTGTCCGCGCGACCGGACCTCCGCCCGATCAGGGCGCCCCAGACGCCCCTGTCCCGGTGCTGGTCTCGGCCCTGGTTTCCGGCACCACTTCGGCGTAGCTCACGACATCGCGCACATAGGCCACGTTGCGTGCATGCGCGACGACACGATCGAGCTCCCACTGGCTGCGCGCGCTCCCCATCAGGTAGACCACCGCATTGTGGGTCAGAAAGCCATAATTAATCGCTTTGACCTCGCTGTCGAACAGCAATGCCGAGGTCAGGCGCTGGCTGATCAGCGTATCCTGGCTGTCGTCCCGGAGTGGCGGGCGCGGCCCGACCTCGAGCCGGTCGATGACCTCGACCACGCCGTCTATCGCGGCGACCCGGGCGACCGCCGTCGCCCGGGCCGTTTCGTCGCGCACGTTGCCGACCAGCAGCACGCGTCGGTCCCGCACCAGCGTCGAGATCGGCCAGAACAGGTGTCCGCCTTCGTCGATGAACGCGGCGTCGGCCGCGAGCTGGATCGCGGTGTCGGAGACGGTGCCGTCGATCCCGCGTTGCTCGAAGGCGGCGATCCCGATCCGGGCGCCGGCGCCCATCACCAACGACGCCGGCGTGCAGGCGGACGCCCCGGCCAGCAGGGTCAGGCAGAGCAGGGCCAGACGGATCGCCAGGCCGGTCGGTAGCACCGTGCGCATGGTCAGAAGCCCGGCCTCCACGCGTCGACCAGGTGGCGTGGCCGCCGCCCCGGCACCACCAGCACCAGATCGAAGCGCATGTCGAGCCTCGCCAGCGCCGGCCAATAGGCACGCACCGTTTCCGCCGCGGCGGTCAGCCGGGCCTGCTGCCGCGGCGTGAGCGATTCCAGCGCGTCGCGCAGGTCCCCGCGCCGCTTCACCTCCACGATCGCCAGCACCCGGCCGCGGCGCACCACCAGGTCGATCTGGCCCAGGGGCGTACGTAGGTCGCGGGTGACGACCTGGTAGCCCTTCAGCCGCAGCCACCAGGCTGCCAGCGCCTCTGCCCGTACGCCGCGGCGCTGGGCGCCCTGGCGCTTTTCCCGGTCGTCAGCAGGGTAGCGCATGGCTCAGTCCGCCCCCGCTTCGCCGGCGAGCACGAGCGCCCGGCCATAGACCCTGCGCCGCGGCGCGCCCAGCGCCTCGGCGACCGCGTCGGCGGCGTCGCGCAGGCTCATCGCGGCCAGCGCCGGGCGCAGCGCCGCATCGATCTCGGCGTCGCCGGCGGCCTCGGTCGCCGGGGCCGGGCCGATCACCAGTACCACCTCGCCGCGCGGCGGCCCCGCCTGCGCATAATGGGCGGCCAGCGCCACCAGGTCGCCGCGGCGCACCTCCTCGTAGAGCTTGGTCAACTCCCGGCACACCGCCGCCGGCCGCGGGCCGAGCGCCTGCAAGTCAGCCAGCGCCGCCGGCAGCCGGCGGCCGCTCTCGAACAACACCAGGCTGCCGGGTGCCGCAGCCAGCCGGGCCAGCGCCGCGCGCCGCGCCGCCGGCTTGGCGGGCAGGAAGCCGGCGAAAGTGAAGACGTCGGTCGGCAGCCCGGCGACGCACAGCGCCGCCATCACCGCAGAGGGTCCGGGGGCGCTGGTGACCGCGATGCCGGCGTCGTGCGCCGATTCGACCAGGCGGTAGCCGGGGTCCGAGATCAGCGGCGTGCCGGCGTCGGAGACCAGCGCGACCCGGGCGCCCTCGGCCATGCGCGCGATCAGGACCGGCCGCACTTTCGCCGCGTTGTGCTCGTGATAGGGCGTGGTCGGCGTGGCGATGCCATAGTGGCGGAGCAGCACGCCGGTGACGCGGGTATCCTCGCAGGCGATCACGTCGCAGCCGCGCAGGACGTCGAGGGCGCGGTGCGTGATGTCGGCCAGGTTGCCGATCGGGGTGGCGACGATGTGGAGCCCAGGGGTGGGGGACATGGGGGTGGGCGACATGGGAGTGGGCGACATGGGGGGCGGCGTCTGCCGTTTACTTCCGGCCATGGCGCCGATAGGCTTCAGCGGTTCGATTGAACCGGTTGATGCGGGGCGACTCGCGTCGAATCATGCCGGTGAGCTTATCATGATCCGGTCGGCGGTCAGGCGCATCGCCGGGCCCGGTGCGGGCGAAGAGGAGGTCGAGGTATGACGGCAATGGCAATGGGCAGGGTCTCGGGGCGCAGGCTTCGGCGCACGTCCGGCGTTGCGGGTGTGGCGGCGCGTCTGGCGCTGCTCGGTCTGGGAGTGGTGCTGCTGGGCGCATGCCAATCGTCGCGCCAGCAGGCGACACCCTCCTTCCAGCAGCCGACAACGCCCGGCGCCTTCACGCCCAGCCCGCAGCTGGCCGATGCCTTCGGCGACGGCATCACCACGGTCGCCATCCTGGCGCCGCTGACCGGCGCCGACGCGGCCGTTGGCCAGCAGCTGCTCAACGCCGCCCAGATGGCCGCGGTCGAGCGCGGCGGCCAGAACTTCGTCCTGATCGCCAAGGACACCCAGGGCTCGCCCGCCGCCGCCGCCGCCGCCGCGCAGCAGGCGATCGCCGAGCGGGCCGACATCATCATCGGGCCGCTGCGCTCGCAGGAGGTCGCGGCCGTCGGCCCGATCGCCGCCCAGGCGGGCATCACCGTCGTCGGCTTCAGCTCCGACGCCTCGGTGGCCGGGCCGGGGGTCCTGGTGATGGGGCTGACCCCGGCGGACGAGGTCGACCGGATCATGGCCTATGCCGCGCGCCAGGGCGCGTCGGTTGTCGCCGCGCTGGTGCCGCAGACCGCCTACGGGACCGTGGCGATGAACGCCTTCCAGCAGCTCGCCCCGCGCCATGGCCTCGCCATGGGCGCCATCCAGAGCTACAACCCGACCGATGCCGACCACACGGCTGCGGTGCAGCCGCTGCAGTCGGGCGGCTTCGACACCCTGTTCGTGCCCGACGGCGGCGCCAGCCTGGCCCGGATCATGCCGTTCGTCGCCTATTACAACGTCGACCGCGGCCGGCGCGTGCTGGGCACGGCGGTCTGGGACGATCCGCGGACCCTCGGCGAGCCGGCGACCACCGGCGGCCTGTTCGCCAACGTCGACCCGCGGATGCGCGACGCCTTCAACGCCAAGTACCAGGGCGCCTACGGTTCAACGCCGTCGCAGGTCGCCGGGCTGGCCTACAATGCCGTGGCGATGGCAGCCGAACTCGGCCGCAGCAACAACTTCTCGACTGCCGCGATCGCCAACCCGAACGGCTTCAACGGCGTGTTCGGCGCCTACCGGTTCGGCCCCGACTATGTGGCCGACCATGCGCTGGCGGTGATGCAGGTCCAGTCGGGCGGCTTTGCCGTCGTCGATCCCGCGCCGACCAGCTTCGTCGGGTTCTGATCGGAGCCGCTCACCCGATCAGATAGGCGATCACTGCGTTCAGCCGCTTGCGGCCCTGGGCGGTGGCGCGCAGGACCGCGGGGCCGTCGCAGAGGTCGCCGGCGGCGACCAGCGAGGCGCGGCGCTCCGGCGCGACCACCCGGTCCAGGTCGCGCCCGGTGGCTGCGCTGAACCGGGCCTTGTCGATGCCCTCGGTCAGCCGCAGTCCCATCATCACCGCCTCCTCGGCTCCGGCGTCCGCGTCGACGAGGGTACGCAGGCGGGTGCCGTGGCCGTCGCGGGCGACGGCGGCGGCCCAGGCTTCCGGCGCCCGGATCGCCTCGGTGGCGATCCGTCCCGCCCGGTCGGGCCGGTCTTCGGAACAGACCGGCAGCCGGCCATGGGCGCCGGGGCCGACGCCGACATAGAACCCGTAGCGCCAGTAGGTCAGGTTGTGCCGGCATGCGCTGCCGGGCCGGGCGTGGTTCGAGATCTCGTAGGCCGGCAGGCCGGCCGCCTCCAGCCGCTGCTGGGTCAGGTCGAACAGCGCCTCCGAGGTCGCCTCGTCCGGAATCGCGAGCCGGCCCTGCTCGACGGCGCGGGCGAAGGCGGTGCCGGGCTCGATGGTCAGCTGGTAGACCGACAGATGGTCGCCGGCCATGGCCAGCGCCTGGTCCAGCGCGCGCGCCCAGTCCTGCAGGCTCTGCCCCGGCAGGGTGTAGATCAGGTCGAAGCTGAAGCGGTCGAACAGCCGGCCGGCCAGCGCCACCGCCGCCCGCGCCTCGCCGGCATCGTGCTTGCGGCCGAGGAAGCGCAGCGCCGCGTCGTCCAGCGACTGCACCCCGAGCGAGACCCGGTTCACCCCGGCGGCGCGATAGCCTGCCAGGCGGCCGGCCTCGACCGAGCCCGGGTTGGCTTCGAGCGTGACCTCCAGGTCGGCGGCCACCGGCCAGCGGGCGGCGACCCGGTCGATCACCGCGGCGACCGCCGCCGGCGCCATCAGCGACGGCGTGCCGCCGCCGAAGAACAGGCTGGTGACGGTGCGGCCGGCGGTCTCGGCGGCGAAATGGTCCAGCTCGGCGAGCAGGGCGCGCCCGAAGGCGTCGCCGTCGACCCGGTCCCGGACATGGCTGTTGAAGTCGCAATAGGGGCACTTGGCGACGCAGAACGGCCAATGGACATAGACGGCGAGGCCGGCAGGCGCCGGCGCGAGGGATCCGTTCGTGGCGGTGGTCTGCATGCCGTTTTCCGTGGTCCCGGCTTCGCGCCCGGAGCACGGGCGAAGGCAAGCGGGGCAGGCGCGGACGGTTGTTGCCCGATTGCAGCCGTTCCGGCAAGGGGCTTGTCCCCGGGGCGGCGCCTACCAGCGGCGCGTACCAATGAATTGACGCCGGGCCGCGACTCCGCCACTTCATCGCAGGCCTTCCCGCCCGCCACCAACGAGAAGACGAGATCCATGAGCGCCGCAAGCCTGGCCGTGGCCATCCAGATGGACCCGATCGACCGCATCGACATCAACGCCGACAGCACCTTCGTGCTGGCGCTGGAGGCGCAGGCCCGCGGCCACCGGCTGCACCATTACCTGCCGCAGCAGCTGAGCCTGGAGTCGGGCCGGGTCACCGCCCGGGCGCGGCCGCTGACCGTGCAGCGGGTTGCCGGCGACCATTTCGCCTTCGGCCCGGCCGAGACCCTGGACCTGGCGACGATGGACGTGGTGCTGATGCGCCAGGACCCACCCTTCGACATGGCCTACATCACGGCCACCCATCTGCTGGAGCACATCCATCCGAAGACGCTGGTGGTCAACGACCCGGCCCATGTCCGCAACGCGCCGGAGAAGCTGTTCGTCACCCATTTCCCCGAGTTGATGCCGCCGACGCTGATCACCGCCGATCGCGAGCGGGTGGCGGCCTTCCGCGCCGAACACAGGGACATCATCGTCAAGCCGCTGTTCGGCAACGGCGGGGCCGGGGTCTTCCACATCGGCCCGGACGACGAGAACCTGAACGCGCTGCTCGAGCTGTTCACCCAGATGTTCCGCGAGCCGCTGATCGTCCAGCGCTACCTGCCGGAGGTGCGCGCCGGCGACAAGCGCATCATACTGGTCGACGGCGAGCCGGCCGGCGCCGTGATGCGGGTGCCCCGGGCCGGCGAGGCGCGCGCCAACCTGCACGCCGGCGCGCAGCCGATGAAGGCTTCGCTCACCGCCCGCGAGCGCGACATCTGCGCCGCGATCGGGCCCACCTTGCGCGAGCGCGGGCTGATCTTCGTCGGCATTGACGTGATCGGCGACTACATGACCGAGATCAACGTCACCTCGCCGACCGGCCTGCAGGAGATCGACCGCTTCGACGGCATCTCGCTGGAGGCGCAGATCTGGGACGCCATCGAGGACCGGTTGCGATAAGCTCCGTCCCCGATCGTTCCCCGGGAGAGGCAGCCATGGACAAGAAGACGCTCGAGGACGCCCTGCGCGGCTACATCGCGACCATCAAGGCCGATTTCTACGCCGGCGGCGATTTCAAGCTGTTCGGCATGTACACCGTCGTCCCGACGGTGCGGGTGGAGGACGACTACGGCAACAACGCGACCCTCACCACCTTCGACGGCGGCACCGCGGGGGTCGAGGTGACCGAAGGGCTGCTCACCTTCTGCGATGACGACGTGATCCGCCTCGGCGCCTGCCACGAGCTCGGCCACGCCTTCTCGGAACGCGTGCTCACCAATATCGGGCTCGCCGGCGCCAGCGGCGCGGTCACCGAGGTGATCGCCGACCTCGGCGCCGCCTATCTGCTCAACCGCAGCGGTCGGACCTGGACGCAGGTGCGCGAGGCGGCCCTGAAGGGCGAGGCCCAGCACATCTTCGACCCCGGCTGGAAGGGCGACCACCCACCGGCGAAGAAGCGCGTCGAGACGATCGACAGCCTCGCCCATCTGATGGAGAGCGGTTTCAGCTTCGCCGACGCGGCCAAGGGGATCTGCCTGAGCTGCCAGGGCATGAAAGCCTAGCCGGCTGTAGTCCGAAGGGATGACGGACGCGCCGCCCCCCATCGTCTAGGATGACGCGCGCTGTAACTCCGGGGGGAGGGCGCAATGGCCGACCCGGGCCGCTACTGGTTCCTGACGACCGTCGGTATTCCGCGCGGCTGGCAACTCGTGTTCGGCGGCCGGCCGATCGACCTCGAGAGGATCGACTGGCGGCGGGTCGATGCCTGGAGCTGGGGCGAGGTCCGGGTCGGCCACCTGGACCATGGCTATACCGGCCATCCGGCCACCGCCGGCTGCGTCCAGGCCAAGCGCGGCAGGAACTTCATGGACGCCGGCTCCAAGGACCCGCGCGACCCGATGAACTATGACGAGACCTTCGGCGTGCGCGGCCATTGTACACGCACCGGTTCGGTGCTGGCAGGCCGCGACCAGCAGCAGTCCTATATCGGTGCAGCGCCGGGCGTGCCGCTGGTCCCCTACCGCGTTACCAACCGCAGCGTGCTCAACCTGCCCGGTGGCACTCTCGGCGAGGTCGAAGGCAATCACGTGGCCGCGGCGATCCGCGACGCGATAGCGGCCCAGGGCTGTGCGGTGGTCTCGATCAGCCTAGGCAGTCTGTTCGGCTGGAAGGCGATGGGCGAGGCGGTCGACGAGGCATATGAGCGCGGCGTCATCATCGTCGCGGCGGCCGGCCAGGTGATCAACGAGGTCGTCTATCCCGGCAAATATCCGCAGACCATCTGCGTCGGCGGCTTCAAGCCGGGCAATTGGCCCTACTGGACCTACCGCCACAGCACCTTTGCCCAGCCCGACGTCTGGGGCCCGGCGGCCCAGGTCTGGCGGGCCGGATCCGCGCCCCCCGACGACGGCAGCGGCGTCTACGACTATGGCTTCGGCGAGGGGACCTCGTATTCCACCGCCATTGTCGCCGGACTGGCGGCCCTGTTTCTGCGCAAGTTCGGCCGCGCGCTCGACAGCGAGGGATACAAGGGCTGGAGGCGCGTCGAGCTGTTCCGCGTTCTGCTCCGCCGGAGCCTGAAGCGGGTCCGGGGCGACGTGCCGGACGGGATCATCGTCGACTTTCCGAGAGTCCTGATCGATCCCGGCCCGGTCTTCCCCTGGCCGGCGCCTTCGGCGTTGAAGCGCGCGGCGGGGAAAGCGGCCGACATGCGCCAATAGCGGCCTGTTCCGCCGCCTTCGCCGCCGGCGCGTCAGCCTGGGGCGGCTCCTCCCTAAACGGCGCTGCGTGGCTCTGTCGCGCAGCGAGGTTGAGCGCCATGTGGGGCAAGCCCCACCAACCAATGCAGCCCAACCGGATAGTTCCCAGAAGAATTGCAGATAAACCCAACGCCATTGAAGTTCTTGTTCCCCAGCCCTGAATAACATGAGGAGCTTTTGTCGTTGCAACCGGCGCATCGGCCCGAAACCGCGCCGCTGCCGGCCCGACAGGCTCACGTGGCTGCTGGCAATTTTGGGTTGTTGCAGCCAGAAAAGCCGTCAATGATTAGAAAATCTCAATCACCACAATACGGGGAGGACCAGAATGCCCATCATCCCGCCACGGCTGACGTCGTCCCAGCGCGCCGCCCGGTTGAACTTCCTGAAGAACATCAAGCAGAAGCGCTTCTGGTACAAGGATGTTTCCTCAGCCATCAAGGTTCCCAGTCTCGATCCCGCGGCCATCCCGCTGATCCTGGCGCAGCAGGAAGATTACTGGTTCGACCACGAATGGAAGCGGCGTGACGAGGAGCGGCGGGATCAGGCGGTCGCCGCCTACATGCAGCCGCCGAACGGGTATCCGCAGAACCTGACCGACTACGGCAACGTCAAGGCTCCCTATCCCGAGGCCAGCGGGCTCCGCCACGTGCCACGGTTCGCCAACGACAAGTCCTTCGCCGCACAACGGCTGTGCGGCGCCAACCCCCTGATGATCCGCCGGGTCGTCGATCTCGACGACTGGAAGGAGAAGCTGGCGGTCACCGACGTGCACATGCCCCCCGACGTCAAGCTCGAAGCCTTGGTCAGGGAACGGCGCCTCTACATCTGCGATTACAACGACCTGACCTCGTTCGCGGGCGCCGGAGGCACGGTCTGGAACCTCGGCTGGCCGCTCACCAAATACCTATCGGCGCCGATTGCGCTGTTCTACTGGAAGGGTGGCTTCGGCGACACAGGCGAGTTGCTGCCGCTCGCCATCCAGCTCGAACAATTCAAGTCGGCCGAGGTGTTTACCCCGCTGCCGCCGACACATCCCCACAACTGGCTGTTGGCCAAGGCAGCGGTGCAGGTCGCCGACACGCAGGCCCACGAGTGGGACTCGCACCTGATCCGCACGCATTTCATGCTGGCGCCGTTCGCCGTCTCCTCGGAACGGCACCTGCACGACGAGCATCCCGTGCTGGTCCTGTTGCGGCCCCACTTGCGCTACCTGCTCGCCATCAATTCCAAGACGGGTGAACTTGTGAACGAGGGCGAATACGGTGACCAGTTGCTGGCGCCGACGTTCGAGAACAAAATCAAGCTGTTGATGCACTACTACCTGAATCTCGACTTCAGCAGGATGGCCAACCTGCGCACCGAGATCGCAGCCCGCGCAATGGATCAGGCCAGTGCGCCGATTCCCTATCCGTATCGGGACGATGGCGGGCCGGTCTACGCCGCCATCCACGAGTACGTCACGGCGTATCTGAAGGTGTACTACAACGACGCGGAGAACGAGGTTGCCGAGGACGGTGAACTGCAGAACTTCATCAAGGAACTGCGCGACGGTAACGGCGGGCGAATCTCAACCCTGACGCCGAACGGCGGGCCGCTCGAGACCATCCGGCAGCTGGCCGAGTTGCTGACGAACGTGATCTGGACGTCGGGCCCGCAGCACGCCGCCGTCAACTTCGCCCAGTGGGGTTACATGGCCGATCCGCGCAACATGCCGTTCGCCGGCTATGGCACGGCACCCGAGGCAGCGAACGGTGCGCCGCCGTACCCACCCGTCAACTTCCTGCCGCAATATGCGCAGGCGAAGATCCAGGCGGCCGTCATGTACACCCTCGGTACGTGGCGCATGGACATGCTGGGCTTCTACCGCCCCAAGGATTTCCTCGATCCGGCGGCGCTCAAGGTGATCGCCGATTTCCAGTGCGCCCTGGCACGGGTCGGCGCCGAAACGTTTGCCCGCGATGCGTTGCGCGCGTTCGACTATCCCTATCTGGTTCCCTGGAATATTCCGAACAGCACCAATATCTGACAGGGCACGGGCGGGGTCAGTCGCGAGTGGGCTCCTGCCGAGGTTCTCCGATGCGCAACCGCCTCCGGCCCCCGCACTAGCCGCCGAGCCTATTCGGCGGCCCGCGCGCTGGTCGCGGCCGCCACATCCGGGTCGAGGATCGGGAAGGTGAGCACGAACGTCGTCCCCTCCTCGCCGCTCAGCTGATAATCGCCGCCGATCTGCTTGACCAGCCCCTCGACCAGGCTGAGGCCCATCCCGCTCGGGCAGTCCGGCCGGTAGCCGATTCCGTCGTCCCACACCCGCAGCACGGCGTGTCCCGGGTCGGCCAGGGCCAGCGAGAGCGAGATCCGGCCGGGCCGGCCGTCCGGAAAGGCATGCTTCATCGCATTGGAGACCACTTCGTTGAGGATCAGGCCGAGCGGATGGGCCTGCTCTACGGCGGTGACGACTGGCTGCAGCGTGCAGTCGACGCGCACGGTGTTGCCGTGGGACTGCTCCAGGCCGGCGACCAGCGTTCGCACATAGTCGGCGAGGTCGATCCGGTCGAACCGGTCCGAGCTGTGGATATGCTCGTGGACCACGCTCATCGCCAGGATCCGCCGCATCAGCTCTTCCTTCGGCTCGGCCGGCCCGGGCTGCAGCCGGACCAGCGCCGAGACGGTCTGCAGGTTGTTCTTCACCCGATGGTGGATCTCGCGCAGGAGCATCTGGTTGCGCGCGTGCGCTTCCGCCAGCGCGCGGTGCGCCCGCTCCTCCTTGCGCAGCAGCTTCACCACCCACAGCGACACCAGCAGCAGGCCCAGCGCCACCGGGATGCCGGCAAGCAGGACGTCGCCCATGCCGTGCCAGAAGCTGGTCGCCAGCTCGCTGAGCGGGACGCCGACCGCGACGACCAGCGGCAGGCCCTCGACCTTCCGGTAGGCGACGATGCGCCCGATCCCGTCGGCCGGCGACGCGGCGGCGGCGTATGTGCCCTCCGGGGCGTTGGGCAGGTGCTCGGTGAACAGCTCATAATCGGCGAGGTTGAGCGCCTCCTGCGGAATCGGGTAGCGCGCCACCATCCAGCCGTCGTCCCGCAGGAGCCCGACGCTGGAGTTCTCGCCCAGGTCCATCGACCGCCAGAACTGGGCCATCAGGTCTGCCGGCACGAAGATCACCGCCGCGCCGATGAAATCCCCGCCCCGGTCGATCCGATAGCCGATCGGGAACACCTTGCGGCCGGTCGCCCGGTTCACCCGCAGCGGCCCAATGTTCCAGCGCGCGCCGTCGCGCAGCAAGACGAAATAGTCCTGGCCGGCGACCTCCGCCGGTGCGAGGCCCGGATCGGTGGCAAACACCGCCGCGCCGTCGGCGTCGAACACCCAGATCGGCACCGCCCCCGGCAGCGCAGCCACATTGTCCTGCAGCTCCGTCGCCATGCTTTCCAGCGGGACCGACGACCTTTCGACCGTATCGGCGATCCGCCGCAGCGCCTGCAGGTTGGCCTCGACCAGCCAGCGCACATGGGTCGAGGCGACATAGGCGGAGCTGACCGCGCGGCCCTCCAGCGCCATCCGCGCTTCCCGGTGCCCCTGCCAGATCATCGCCGCCGCCAGCACCAGCACCAGCACCAGCACCAGGCCGAGCAGGACGAACACCGCGGCGACAGCCCTCTTGGCTGGCGTCACCCTGGCTTCGGCTTCGGCCACTTGTCCGCTCCTGTCCCTGCCGTGTTCGAGGCGCAGCGCATGGATACACCACAGCCCGGAGCCGGGCCAGATGATCCAGAACGATGCATGACGTTAGCGCTGGCCTCCCGTCCCGGCACCTGTATGCTGCGCCTTTCGCGTGTCCCACCGGAGCCGTCCACCCCGAACATGGTTGCCCGCTGCGCCACCGTCGCCTTCCAGGGCATCGACGTGCTGCCGGTCGACGTGCAGGTTCAGTTCTCCTCAGGCGTACCGGCGTTCAACGTCGTCGGCCTGCCCGACAAGGCGGTGGCCGAGAGCCGGGAGCGGGTGCGCGCCGCGCTGAACAGCCTGGGCCTGGCGCTCCCCGCCCGCCGCATCACGGTCAACCTCGCGCCCGCCGACATGGCCAAGGAGGGCAGCCATTTCGACCTGCCAATCGCGCTGGCCATCCTGGCCGCGATGGAGGCGGTGCCGCCAGACGCGCTCGCCGGCTACATGGCGCTCGGCGAGCTGGCGCTGGACGGCGCGATCATGGCCGTCGCCGGCGTGCTGCCGGCGGCGATGGGGGCGAGCGCCGAGGACCTCGGCCTGATCTG
>JBHJOG010000093.1:0-13958 GCA_050329975.1 Alphaproteobacteria bacterium
CTTCATCAACACCGGCTTCCTCGACCGCACCGGCGACGAGATCCACACCTCGATGGAGGCCGGGCCCTTTCTTCGCAAGGGCGACATCAAAAACGCGGTCTGGATCGGCGCCTACGAGAACAACAACGTGGATGTCGGGCTGGCCTGCGGGCTGCAGGGCAAGGCGCAGATCGGCAAAGGCATGTGGGCGATGCCCGACAGGATGGCGGCAATGCTCGAGCAGAAGATTGCCCACCCGATGGCCGGCGCCAGCACCGCCTGGGTCCCCTCGCCGACCGCCGCCGTGCTGCACGCCACCCACTATCACCTGGTCGACGTCGCCGCCCGCCAGGAGGCGCTGAAAGGCCGACCGCCGGCGAGGGTCGAGGACATCCTGACGATCCCGCTCGCCGACCGGCCGAACTGGCAGCCCGAGGAGATCCGCGCCGAGCTCGACAACAATGCCCAGGGGATTCTCGGCTATGTGGTGCGCTGGGTCGACCAGGGTGTCGGCTGCTCCAAGGTGCCCGACATCGACGACGTCGGGCTGATGGAGGATCGCGCCACCTTGCGCATCTCCAGCCAGCATATCGCCAACTGGCTGCACCACGGCGTCTGCAGCCGCGAGGAGGTGACCGAAACCCTGCAGCGCATGGCCGCCGTGGTCGACGGCCAGAACCAGGGCGATCCCGCCTACCGGCCGATGGCCGCCGATTTCGACGGCTCCGTCGCATTCCAGGCCGCCTGCGACCTGGTCTTCAAGGGCCGCGAGCAGCCGGCCGGCTACACCGAGCCGATCCTGCACCAGCGGCGGACAGAGGCGAAGGCACGCTAGCGGCCAGTTAGTGAAGCCTGTAGCGGAACCGTTGGCGCCGGAATAGGTTACGCGCGCGGGGCATCGGCGGGGAGATGCGGCGGCGGGATCGTCCTGCCGCCCAGCGACAAGGAGAAAATGTCATGAGACGCAGCATCGCAACCACCGGCGCGATTGCGCTCGCGGCCGTCACCGCGCTCGTCGGCTGCCGCAGCAGCGACGGCGATACCCAGCGCGCCGAGATCGAGGCCACCCGGGCGCGGATCGCGGCCGAGCAGACCGGCGCCGCGACCACACCTCCGCCTCCGGCCAACAACCCGGCAGCTGCCCAGGTCGGCGCCAACCTCGCCGGCTTCAACCTGGTGTTCGGCTCCGGCGACGGCGTTGTCGGCGGCTACACCCGGACCGGGCCCAACACCTGGGTCGGCCCCGATCTGACCAACTACCAGTCGGTCAGCTGGGACGCCACCACCGTCACCCCGGAGCAGGTCGTCCTCACCTCGAATCCGGGCGGTCAGACGTTGAACATCAACGTCAGTAACGGCCAGGTCTCGTCGCCGCAGCTCGACCCGGCGAACCAGTACCGGATGGCCAACCAGGTCTTCCAGTAGGCGCCACGGCGCTGCAGGCCTCCTCTCCCGCCGCGGTGGGAGAGGAGGCCTGCAGCAAAGTCTGCCCACTCCGAGCTGCTCCTCGCCGACCGGCCGCTGCTCTCCGACGAGATCGTCGAAACCCTGGCCACCCCCGCTCCAATGTGTCGAGCAGCATCAAGCGGCTGCGGACTTACCGGGCGCTGAAGCTCGGCGACCGGATCATCAGGATGGCTCCAGAGGTGAGGGCTCTGCGCGACCGCAGCTGGGGCCCGTGTGAGTTCCTCGTACCCATCATTCGGCCATGAATTTCTGATCCAACAGGTTCAACAAGGGCAGGAGAAAGCGATGGTCGCGACGATCGCCGTGCCGGACCGGACCGCGCACCCGCCCGCCGTCGACATCCCCGCCCTGCTTGGCGCCAACGCCTGGGCGCGCCTTCCCGCCCCGATCCGCTGCCGGTTCGCCGCCGCCCATCGCGCCGCGCCGGTGGTTTACGCCGGACGGATGCGCTACCGGCGCTCGGCCGTCGGCCTCCTGTTCGCGCTCGCCGCCAGGCTGTGCGGCGGCCCGCTGCCGCTCCGCAAGGCCGATGACTGCCCGACCGACGTGGCGGTCTACGGGGACGGCCGTGGCGGCGTCGTCTGGGCCCGCAGCATACATTTCGATCCGGCCGGCCCGCCCCACCGCGTGATCTCGACCAAGCGCATGGCCGGCCGGCAGGCGGATATCGGCCGGCTGCTGGAGTGCGTCAGGCGGATATCGGCCGGCTGCTGGAGTGCGTCCGCGGCGGGTTCGGCATGGTGCTCGACGTCGCCGAGCGGGACGGCGCGCTGGTGTTCGAGAGCCGGCGCTACTTCCTCGACCTCGGCCCGGTCGCACTGCCGATCCCGCACCTGCTGACACCGGGCCGCTGCACCGTCACCCACAGCGACGCCGGCGCCGGCCGCTTCCGCTTCACCCTGGTCATGCGCCATCCGTTCTGGGGCACGACCTTCCACCAGACCGGCCTGTTCGACGACCCTGAGGGCTGATCGAGGATCCCACAGCCCCCCTGCGCCGACCCGCTCGGCCGTGTTCGTCCTGCCGGGTCAAGGAACCGGATGGCCAGCTCGGTGTTCCTCTCGGAATTGATCTATGATGGAGGATCGAGCAATGCGTCTCCTCAGCACCATGGCAGCCGCGGCCGTTGCGACCCTGGTCGCAACGCCGGCCCTCGCCCAGTCGGACTATCTCTGCGCCGGCGTCTCCGAGAACGAGCGCCAGGAGGCGGAGCGGTTCGACTACACGCTGAAGATGGTCTACGCCCAGCCGGACGGCCATTTCCTCGCCGATGTCCAGACCCGCATCACCGATTCGTCGGGCGCGGTGCTGGTCGACGTGCTCTGCGGCGGCCCCTGGCTGCTCGCCAGCCTGCCCAGCGGCAGCTACGAAGTGGAGGCGACCTTCCAGGGCGAGACCAAGTCGACGACCGTCTCTGTCGACGGCACGGCCGGACAGGAACAACTCATTACCTTCTAGTCAGCAGCGCCGCCCACCTCCCCGGCGCTCGGGGCTGGCCACCTGCGACAGGAATGCGGGTGGCCAGCCTGCCCTGCTTCAGCCGAGACTGCCCGCGATGCCGTCCCACAGCAGTTTGACGCCTGCCACGATCATCGCGGCATAGCTGATCCGGTAGAACAGCTGCTGCGACACCAGCCGATGGAGTCTGAGCCCGAGCCAGACACCCAAGGGTGCGACCGGCGCCAGGATCAGCGAGGTGGTCAGGTTCTGCGCCGCAAACTGGCCGAGCCAGGCATAGGGGACTAGCTTCACCAGGTTGACCAGGAAGAAGAACACGACGTTGGTGCCGACGAACACCGTCTTGTCCATCCGCTGCGGCAACAGGAAGAACTGCACCGGCGGCCCGCCGGCATGCGCGACGAAGCTGGTGATCCCGGCGATGGTGCCGCAGATCACGCCGACCACCGGGTTGCCCGGGCGCTGCGCCCGCGCCGCCGCCCGGCCGACGAAGTAGTGCAGCCCGAACAGCAGCGAAATCGCCCCCAGGATCAGGCGCACCGCGTCCTCGCTGACATGGTCGAAAGTGAGCCAGCCGATCCCGATCCCCACCGCAGCCCCCGGCAGCAGCAGCAGCAGGTTGCGCCGGTCCCAGCGCCCGCGATAGGACCAGATCGTCAGCACATCCATCAGGCAGAGGATCGGCAGCATGATCGCGGCGGCGGCTACCGGCGAGATCATGATCGCCAGGATCGGCACTGTCAGCGTCCCCACTCCGCCGGAGAAGCCGCTCTTCGAGATGCCGGTCAGCAGCACGCCGAAGACGGCGACCGCATAGAACAGCGGGTTGACGTCTAGCAGGACCATGGGTAAGCCGGAAGCGAGGGATGCGAGCGCCGTCAGGTAGACCATCCGCCGGCGCAAGCAAAGCCAATACCGGCAGTGGACAGGTCCGACGCCGGCCTAGCCCGGCCCCGAGCCCGGATCTGGCGAGCGCAAGGCCGCCGTAACTCTGACCCAAGGTTCGGCCGATGGGGATCGTCCCAGGATACAGCCTCCATTCCACGGAAGAGACTTGCATGATCGTCGAACCGCATCGAGTCGCGCGACGGGCCATCGCCGCCGCGGCCGACGACGCCGACTTCGCGGAGCGCTTCGCCGGCGACCCGTTCGTCGGCAGCTTAGAAGTGACGATCACCCTGCCCGACGAGCCCAGCAGAGTCGCCCGGCACGACCGCGGCCGGGCCAGCGCCCAATTCGTCGACCTTGGCGCCATCTCCGGCGGCGGCGATCAGCCGACAAACCGGCTGCGCTTCGACGGCACCGCCTCAATTGAAAACTTCGACCTGACCGTCGAACTCACCCTTGTCGAGGCCAACCCAAACGGCCTGCCCCCCCCGGCACCCTATTCCACTTCCACTACCCCCTTGAGCGCACCCTGGAGCCGGCCGTCGCCGGCGCCCCCGAAGCTCAGCCCGAATCTCACCCATGCGCGAGGATCGTCTGGCATCAGCGCAACATCGCCACATTCTCCGGCACCATGCAGATGATCCAGGTTCCGGTCTGCATGAACTGACGTCGTCACCGGCCTCTATCGCCTCTCACCTTACCGCCTCTCACCTCTACTGAAGGAGTGCCCCTTGCAGCATCCGAAGCTCATCGCCGCCCTTGCCGGCATCGCCGGCGTTGTCTCCGCCCTCGCCCACCCCGCCCTGGCCCAGACCGCCACGATCGGCGAGAACTACGTCGCTGCCCACGCGATCTTCGGCCAGACCGCGCCGGCCGAAGTCACGGCCGGCCTCGACGGCGCTTGGCTGCCGCTGTCCACCCTGGCCGGCGGCCCGGGCGCGCCGGCAGTCGGCGCGGACAGCATCCAGAACTATGTCGAGGAGTTCTGCGGTCGGACGCTCGCCATCGTTGCCCGGGTCGAGCAACTCGGCGGGACCGGCTTCGTGATGACCGTCGGGCCCGAGGACCGCCCGGTCGCCTTCCGCTTCGATTGGCTGGGCGGCTCCCGTTATGCCCGCAGCTTCGACCCAGCCGCCTTCCTCGCTCATCTCGGCCTCGATCGGGCCGAAGATCAGGCGGCACAGGAACGCCAGGCCAATGCCCTCGCCCACACCCCCCGCGAGGTCGACATCCACCGCACCGCCCCCGACATCCTGGTGATCCATAGCGCCGGCCAGGCCGAGATCTACGGCCGCTGCCCGGACTAGCAGGGTAGCGGGTCTCGTCAGAGCGCACCTGGTCGAGCCGGCACGCTGCGCCCGCGGCTCACTCTCCGCCCGCGTCCCGCCTGCCTCCGCCCCACAACAGCGCTGTCCCCACCAGCGCCGCCAGCACCGAGGCGCCAAATACCGCGATCTTGGCGGCCGCGAAGTCAGCCGCCAGCGGGAAGGCCTGGCCGGCGATGAACAGCGACATGGTGAAGCCGATGCCGGCAAGCGCCCCGGCGCCGGCGAGGTGGCGCCAGCTGTACTCGGCGGGCTTCACGGCCACGCCCAGGCGCACCGCCAGCAGGCACGCACCGACCATTCCCAGCGGCTTGCCGACGGCCAGCCCGAGCACGATCGCCAGCAGCAGCGGCTGGTGACCGGCCCAGAAGCCGCCGGTGATCTCGACCCCCGCATTGGCCAGCGCGAACAGCGGCAGCACCAGGTAGCTGGAGCGCGCGCCGGCGTGGCGCAGCAGCCGGTCGGCCGGGCTTTCCAGCCGGTCGTGGATCGCGTCGAGCGCGCGCATTGACGGCAGCGAGGGCCCGTGCCGCAGCACCTCGCCCGAATGCTTTGCCTCGGCCGCGATGATCGCCGACGCCTGTGCCGCCAGCGCCCGCAGATTGGCCGGCGGCCGGGTGGGGATGAACATCGCCAGCACCACCCCCGCCAGCGTCGCGTGCAGCCCGCCGGCATGGATGCAGGCCCAAAGCGCCACCCCGCCCAGCACATAGGGCGTCACCCGGTAGACGCCGGCGCGGTTCAGCAGCGCCAGCGCCACAGCGATGCCGGCCGCGCCAGCCAGCGACCACAGGTCGAGGTCGCCCGAATAGAACACCGCCACCACCGCGATCGCGCCGATGTCGTCAACGATGGCGGCGGCGGTGAGGAATACGCGCAGCTCCACCGGCACCCGCCGCCCCAGCATCACGATGATCGCCACCGCGAAGGCGGTATCGGTCGCCATCGGCACACCCCAACCCTGGGCCCACGGCCCGGCGGGGATGACGGCGACGTAGAGCAGCGCCGGCACCGCCATGCCGCCGATGGCCGCCGCGATCGGCAGCGCCGCCGTCCGCCGCCCGGCCAGCCGGCCGACGGTGAACTCGCGCTTGATCTCCAGCCCGACGACGAGGAAGAAGATGGTCAGCAGCCCGTCGTTGACCCAGTGCCGCAGGTCCATCCGCAGCCCGACATCGCCGGCGACCAGCCCGACCTCGATCTCCCAGATCGCCGCGAACCACCCGCCCAGCGGGGAGTTGGTCAGCGCCACCGCCACCACCGTCGCCAGCAGCAGCAGAACGCCGGCCGAGGGCCCCCAGCTGGCGAAGTCGATCGCCACCGCCCGCAGTCGGTGACCGAGCCGGCCGGCGATCGCGTCGCCGAGCGCGCTCGCGTCCCACGGCCCGTCGTAGCGGCGACCGTTGATGAAGAAGGTGGGTGTGATCAGCACCCCGCTGGCACGCGCGCTGGCCTCGTCTGCCTCGACCCGCGCCCGCGCCGCCCGCGCCGCTGCCTCGGCTTCCGCTGGATCCTGCCGCGCCAGCCCCAGGTCCTCGGCCACCGCCACCAGGTCGTCCCCGGTCAGTTCCCCCGACCGCGTCATCAGTGTCATGTGGGCGGCCCAGAACTGCTCCGGGTCGTCCGCGCGCTCGGCCAGCTCGGCGGCCCGCCGGGCAAGATCGCTGCCGGTCAGCGGCCGGTGGCGGAAGACATAGCGCAGCCGGTCGCCGAGCCGGTCGCGCACCTCGGCGATCCGCTCGTTCGCCGCCCGGCAGTGCGGGCAGGCATAGCTGCCATACTCGACCAGCGTGACCGGCGCCGCCGCCGCGCCGAGCACATGGTCCCGCGCTTCGTCGACCGGCCGGTCCAGCCGGCGGCTTCCGATCGCCTCCAACCCCGTCCCCTCTCGCTCCGGACTCCGCGCCGACCGTAGCTCGGATGCAGCGCCAGCGTAATCCGGGATTCGCCCGCTGGTGGTGCCGGCATCGGAAGCAACCTCCGTGCCGGGGACAGGAGCCTTCTGGTCGCCGCCCGCCGGCAGGTCGGGGCCGCAAAGGTTGAAGGCGGAGTGAAACGCCGCGGGACGTATCGCGGAACTGGCAAGCGACGGTCGAACCGCGGTTGCGTCCCAGGCTTATCGGCGACAGCCGGCCGTCCGCGCTATCGGCGGCCCTCGCCGAAGGCACCGGCGACCAGGGTAGCGGTGCGTGCCGTCTTCATGCCCTCGCCTTCGCAAGCTGGCCGTAGGCCCGATGCGACCCCGATGTCCAGAATCTTGCCCAATTGCGGGACAATGGCGCGGCGGTCAGAACGCCTTGCGGACCACGGCCAGGTCCTCTGCCAGGGCCTCCAGCGCCGGGTCACGGCCGCTCTGCAGGATGGACAGCAGGTCGCCGGCGGACATTTCCGAAATCTCCTCCTGGCGCAGCACCTGCTCATGGGTCTTCATCACCTCGAGCCGGGCGGCCATGGTTTCGCTGCGCTCGGTGCGGGTGGCACCGCCGGTGGCGATCTCGCCGGTGAGGCGCCGGTCGTCGGCGATCAGCCCATCCAGCGCTTCGGGCTCGCGCAGCGACGGCTGCAGCAAGCGCTGCAGCACCTCATAGGCGCATTCCCGCCACTCGGCCTCGCCGGCGCCGAGCTGGTCGGGCGCCAGCCCGCCGGCCAGCTCCGGGTCGTATGCGTGGTCGATCGTACACTGCCGGAACGCGGAGGCGAGCGTCTGCCGCGGAGCGGACGTCGGCTCGACAGCGGTGCCCGCCGGCGGCAGCGGCCCCGGATCGCAGGCCGCCGCCAACAGCACCAGCCCAAGCGCCGGGCCCGCGGCCCGGAGTCGATGTCGCGCCATTCGCCTCGGCAGCTCCCTTGCAGGCCGGCCGCCTACAGCAGCCGGGTAATGCTTTCGATGTCGTTGCGGATCCGCTCGCGTTCGACGTTGCTGGTGGTCGTGTCGAGCAGCGGCCCGGCCGACAGTCCGCCGACATTCTGCTGGTAGAGCTGCTGCTCGCGGGCGCGGATGTTGTTGAGCAGGCCGGTCAGCACCGCGCTGCGCTGGGCGCGGGTGGCCTGGCCGTCGGCGATCGCTTCGGTCAGCTCTTCATCGGCGTCGATGAACGCCTCGAGCGCATCCGGGTCGCTCAGATTGTCGCTCAGCACCCGGTCGAGCGCGTCGTGGGCGCAGTCGCGCCAGTCTTCCTCGCCGGCGCCAAGCTGGTTCTGCGGGATGTTCGCCTGCACGTCGGGATTGTAGCCGTAGCTGATCGTGCACTGGCGCAGCGCCGAGGCCATGCCCTCGCGCACGTCCAGCGGACTGTTCTCGTCGTAGCCCGCGGGCACGCTGCGGCCGCAGCCGGCGAGCGCCAGCCCGACGACCAGCACCGCCAGCGCGGCGGCCGGCACGCGCCGGCGGCGAAAAATGTTGGTGGTGCCGATGTCCTGCCTCAGCATGTCAAGCCTCTCCTTGTTGGCCGCCTGTAGTCGCAGGCAACCGCTCCGCGGTTCACGCGACGCTGCCAGGCCGGCACAAAGGCCCCAATCTGTCCCAATTCGGTTCGATGCCCCCGTGCATGTGGCGACATGCACGCTTATTCGTTATCACACCCCGGACCGCAAAATAAGGGGAAGGCTTGCATGTTCGGCGAACTCGAAAACAAGGTGGTGCTGATCACCGGCTCCAGCACCGGCATCGGCGCGGCGGCGGCGCGCGCGTTCGGCAAGGTCGGCGCACATGTGGTGGTCCACTACGCCCGCAGCCGCGACAAGGCGGAGGCGGTGGCGGAGGCGATCCGTGGCGACGGCGCCAGGGCGACGGTGGTCGCCGGCGACGTCGGCGTGCCGGGCGGGGCGCAGCAGGTGGTCGCCGATGCGATCGCTGGCGCAGGCGACCTGCACGTGCTGGTCAACAACGCCGGCCACATGGTCGAGCGGCGGCCGTGGACCGATTACACCGACGCCGCGTTCGACACCGTGGTCAGCCTGAACGCACGCTCGGCGGCGGCGGCCAGCGCGGCGGCGGTGCCCCGGTTCAAGGCGAACGGCGGCGGCAACATCATCCACGTCACTTCGATCGCGGCCCGCAACGGCGGCAGCGGCGGCGCCGGCTTCTACGCGGCTTCGAAGGGCTTCGTCAGCACCATGACCCACGGCATGGCGCGCGAGCTGGCGCCGCTGAACGTCCGGGTCAATGCGGTGTCGCCAGGCGTGATCCTGACCCCGTTCCACGAGGTCTACTCCAACGAGCAGCAGCTGGCAGCCGCGCTGGCGACCATCCCGATGAACCGGCTCGGCCAGGCCGAGGACTGCGCCGGCACCTTCCTCTACCTGGCCTGCGATTCGCTGTCGGGCTACGTCACCGGCCAGGTGATCGAGATCAACGGCGGCCAGCTGATGCCGTGACACACGCGATGTGACACATGGCACAAATCCGGAACATGGTGCCGGCACCCGGCGACGCGGCGTCGATGTCGCAGATCGACGCCGCGTCGCTCAGGCCGCGCCCGGCTCCAGCTGCCCGAGCCGCGCCTCGGCCAGCAGCCGGAAGTGCCCCTGGGGATAGGTATCGAGGTAGCTGCGGACCATTGCCGGGTCGTCGCTGTCCTTCACGCTCTCCCAATAGGTGATCTCCAGCTTGACCTCGTCGCTGCCGGCGGCGGCCTCGGCAGCGGCGAGCCCGGCCAGACGCACCCGGGCGAGCGCGGCGAAGGCACCGGTCGGATAGCGCTCCAGATAGGCGGCGTAGTCGGCGGCCGTCTTGCTGTCGGCCACCGAATCCCAGAAGGCGCGCTCGGTCTCGTCGGACCCGGCCCGGATCTCCTCCGCCGGTGGCTCAGCGGAGACCGTGATACCGGCCGGCGCCCCCTCGAAGCGCAGGGTGAACACGCGCACCGGGCGCACGATGTTCTTGACCACCTGTTCGCCCTGGTCCTCGAACAGGAAGGGCGACTTGTCGCGCAGTTGGTCGCGCACCGAGCGCGAGATGCAGATCCCGCCCGGCGCGGCCAGCCCCTGCAGGCGGGCGGCGACGTTGACCCCGTCGCCGAAGATGTCGTCGCCCTTCGCGATGACGTCGCCCACGTTGATGCCGATCCGGAACAGCATCTTGCGCGCCGCGGGCAGATCGGCGTTGCGCGCCGCCATCGCCTGCTGGATCTCGACCCCGCAATGGACCGCCTCGACCACGCTGTGGAACTCGGCCAGGATGCTGTCGCCCGCGGTGCCGACGATCCGCCCGGCGCGCAGCCCGATCAGGTCGTCGATCACCTCCCGGTGCGCCGACAGCGTCGCCAGCGTCCCCGCCTCGTCCGCCCCCATCAGCCGGCTGTAGCCGACCACGTCGGCCGACAGGATGGCGACAAGCTTGCGTTCGGCGGGCGGCGTGGGCATGAGCGGGCACTCCCTGGCGGCGGCGGAAGAAGCCGGCGGGAGGGATAACACCGGAAGGGGCGGAAGGTCGCCGGCGCGTGTCGATCGGCCGTGCGCGCGGCCGACCCTTCCGGGATCCAGTGGTGGTGCGCCCCGCCGCCGCCGACGGCGACGATGGTGTAGGGCATGCCCGCCACCGGGATCGCCCGCGCCCCCTCCGGGGCATAGCCCGGAGCAAACCGAGAACAAAGCGGACAACTGACTTGTTACAGCCGCCGGACAACTTGACTTGTTAGCGACAGGGGGTAGCCCAGCGATTTCGTACGGTCTCGCCTGGCTTGTTGAAGCCGATCTCTCGATATATGATAACGTGACCGGATGGCCGCTACGGCGCGCTGGTCGATCGGATCGAGCTGTTGTGCAGACCTTACGAGCTCTGATGTCCTCCCCATGAAGCTAGTGCTGGCGATTGCGGCTCTGTCGCTTCTCTCCGGCATCGCATCCGCCGAACCGCTGGCCGGCGATGTTGTGGGCTGCAACGACAACGCGATCGCGACGACGGTGCTGCCACTTGGAGACACAGACGCTACGGACAACGACACCTGCTTCCGGGTGAAGGAAGGCGTGGCGCCAAAAGCGGGAAACCTCCCGCTTGCCGTGGAGGTTGCACGGGCGACGCTGATTCCTGCCTGTACGAATTACGTCGATGCGGCCGCTGCGGAGGGCGGGGCCGGGACGGTGGAGGACCCGCACCGGACCATCGCGGCCGCCATCGATGCGGCGGAGCCGGGGGCTGTGATATGCGTCGCCGAAGGTGTCTACCGGGAGGAGCTCAGGCCCGGCGACAAGCCCCTGATCCTGGCGGGCGGCTTCCAGAGCGGCACCGGTTTCTCGATCCGGGATTCGGCCAGCCATGTGAGCAAGGCGACAGGGGACGGCGGCGGGTCGTTCATCCTGATCGAAGATCCAGGCCCGGCGGGCGACGGACTGACCGCAATCGACGGCTTCGAGATTACCGGCTACTCGCAGGCGATCGTTCGCGACATCTGGTATTCGCAGCGCTTCGAGATCACCAACAACTTCATCCACCACAATGTCTGCGCAGACCTTTCCCTGGCCGGCGCCGGCTTTGCGCTGAACAATGTCTCTGGCGCGATCAGGGACAATGTTTTCGCGGACAATTCCTGCGGGCGGGGGGGAGCGGGCTTCCTCAACGACGGTTCCAACTCCAATTCGGTGCTGATCGAGGGCAACCGCATCGAGCGCAACGAAGGGGCGGAGCCGGACAGCGCCCATGGCGGGGGACTCTACCTCTTCGTCAACGATTTGACGATCCGCGGCAACGCCTTCACCGACAACGCAGTCACGCGGTGGGGCGGGGGACTATACATCGGTGCCCATACGCCTGGCGGGCAGTTCACCACCGCGGGCCTCGCCTGGAACGTCTATCGCGGCAACCGCGCCGGCGCTTCGGGCGGCGGTTTCTTCTGCGACGACGGCGCCGCCTGCTTCAGCGACCACGAGGTCTACGAGGGCAATTGCGGCGGCAACATCCTGGTCGACGGCGGCGCGGCCGGCTCGGGCCCGACCATCGCCCGGTTCGACCATCTCACGAATGTCGGCGCGTTCGAGGCGGCATGCGAGGCGCCGGGGGCCGGCATTCTCATCGACACCTATGAGGGCCTGGCGGCCGATTCCTACTCCGTCACCAACGCGATCTTCTGGGGCAATGCGCCCGGTCGTGACATCGCCACCGCCTGTGAGAGCGGCTGCGTCGCCATTACGCTGGATATCGCCCGGTCGATGGTGCAGACGGACTACGAGGATGGTGGCATCGCGGTCACCTTTGGCGAGGGGATTGTCGATCCCCTGGATCCGCTGTTCGTCGACGCGGAAGGCGGGGATTTCCGGCTGAGGCCGGATTCGCCGCTCGCCGGCACGGAACTCGGCGCCTACGGCAAGGCGGCCGGGAATCCCGGCGCCCAATGAGAGCCTGCACGAACTAGCGCAATGGTGGTGGACCGCCCCGGGACAGAAGCCGAGGCGGGAGACGAAGCAACAAGCACTGCCAACGATATCCTTGGTCTGGATCACCCAAGCGCCGTCCCGAAGCGCGCCGGGGTCGAGGTCGTAGCCGCCGAGCAGATCCAGCTCGCCCGGTGTCGGCGATCATGAACCGCTGTTCCAGTGTCAGTGCACCAAAAAGACACCTGTGCATTGGCATGGCAACCTCGGGATATCGCCCGTCTCGCCCGCACCGTGCTTCCCGGCACCCCGCACCACGTCACCCCAGCTTGGCAACAGGCGGCAGCGGATTATGAGACGACCACTCCCTCACACCACCACCATCACCGCGAGTGCAGCGTTGCCGGCGGCGGCCAGTGGCGGCACCCAGCGCGGGACACGGAAGCCTGACCGGCGGGGGTGGCGGCGGTGGAGCTGCCAGAGGGCGAGGTTGACGACGGTGAACACCAGCAGGGTGACCAGGCTGGTGGTGGCGACCAGGGAGATGAAGGGGACGGCGACGGTGAAAAGCAGCACCACGCCGCCGCCGACCAGGGTGGCTGCGACCGGCGTGCGCCAGCGGCGGCCGACGGTGCCGAGCCCGCGCGGCAGCCAGCCGCGACGCGCCATGCCGTAGAGCAGGCGGGCCAGCATCACCAGCTCGATCAGCACGCCATTGGCGACGGCGATCAGGGCGATGGCGGCAAACAGGCGGTAGGAGAACCACTCGACCCGGGCGGCGACCAGCAGCAGGGGCGCCGGCGAGGCGACGATCTGCTCCAGGGTCAGGGCCAGGATGGTGACCAGGGTGACCACCACGTAGAGCAGGGTGCTGACGCCGAGGCTGATCAGGATCGCGCGCGGGATGCTGCGCTCCGGCTCGGCCGCCTCCTCGGCCATGTTGGCCAGGTTCTCGAAGCCGATGAAGGCGAAGAAGGCGAGGAAGGCGCCGGCGGCGATGCCGGCGAGCGCGCCGGTATCGGCAAAGGGCAGCAGTTCGTCAAGGCGATCCGGCAGCGTCGCGAAGGCGGTCCAGCCGGCGCCGACCACGAACAACAGGCCGGCGATCTCCAGCACCGTCATCGCCGCGGCGAAACCGACGCTCTCGCGCACGCCGAGACAGGCGATGGCAGTGAACAGCACGACCAGGCCGCCGGCGACGACCTCCACCGGCCAGGACAGGAAGGCCTCGGCATAGCCGACGGCGCCGCGCGCGATCGAGGCGGTGCTGAGCACGACCACGGCCGCAACCGCCAGCCCGACCAGCTGGGACAGTCGGTCGGAGCCGAACGCCTCCTTGACGTAGGCGGCCGCACCCGCCGCCTCCGGGAAGCGCGCCGCCAGCTCGGCGTAGCAAAGCCCGGTCAGCCCGGCGAGGACGCCGGCGAGCACGAAGGCCCATGGCGCGGCGGCGCCGGCCGCGCCGACCACGCTGCCGACCAGCACGTAGATGCCGGCGCCGATGACGATGCCCAGGCCGTAGAACACCAGCAG
>JBHJOG010000094.1:0-4814 GCA_050329975.1 Alphaproteobacteria bacterium
CGGCCTGCTCGCCGAGGCTCTCGTTGAGGGTCAGCGCAAGGCGCGCACGCTGCGCCGAGTCACGACCGCGGGCAAGCGTGGCGATCTGGGTCAGGTCCACGATCGCGATCTGCTGGGGCCCGCTCATCTGCGCACCTTGGAGGCGGCGGCTCGGCAGGCCGTATGCTGGGACAACCGAAGGGACATCACGTTCTGCGCTCCCGGCTCTTTCTGAGCTGGTAACAGTCCAACCCACTTGTATTGACGTTCGGTAAAAGTACTCAGTTCTCGTCTGTTTTCTAAGCGCTTGCCGGCTCTGGAGGCGGTCGCACGCCGCAGTCGGCAAGCGTTAACTCTTCGTTCACCATCATGGTACAGACTGGGGGCCCTCGAGGCAGGGTAAAGCCGATGCGCCTACAGAAGGTCAGTCGCACCGCATCCGCCGTCGGCCGCCTGATCGCTTCGCCGAGCGCGAATGCGCGAGTCGAGCCGGTACAGAGGGCTGAGCCGACGCGCGATCACCCGCCGTTCATGTTGCGTCGCCGCCTGCCGGATCGCCAGCCGGACGAGCCGACCGAACGGGGCACCTTCCTGAACATCGTCGTCTGACCGCGCCCTGCCTTGCCTCGGCCGGTCGACCGGCCCACTATCCCGGCATGGTCGGCCACCGTGCCTCCTTCACGCTCACCGTCCCGCCCGGCGACGACCGGGAGAGGCTGGTCTGCGACGCCTGCGGCCATGTCAGCTACGAGAACCCCAAAGTGATTGTCGGCTCGGTGTCGACCTGGCAGGGCAGGATCCTGATGGCCAAACGGGCGATCCCGCCCCGCATCGGCTACTGGACGTTGCCTGCCGGCTACCTGGAGCTGGGAGAAACCGCGGAGGCCGGCGCCGTCCGCGAAGCCTGGGAGGAAGCCCGGGCGCGGATCACGCTGGACGGACTGCTCGCCGTCTACAGCATCCCGCGCATCAGCCAGATCCAGCTGGTCTTTCGGGCCCGTCTGGAGTCGCCGGACATCGACGCCGGGCCGGAGAGCCAGGCGGTTGCGCTCTACGACTGGAGCGAGATTCCCTGGGACACGCTCGCCTTCCCCTCGGTCCGCTGGGCCCTCCACCACGCCCGCGAGGTCGGCAACACCGACGGCTTCGCCCCCCGAGGCAATCCTCCAGGCGAAGCGGGGGACTACTGACCTTGAGGCAAACCAGTCGCACGATCGCATTGCTCGGCGCGCCGATCGACATCGGCGCCAGTGAGCCCGGCGCTTCGATGGGTCCGGCGGCGCTGCGCACGGCGGGCTTGGCCTCGGCGCTGACCGACCTCGGCTTCGCCGTCGAGGACCGCGGGGACGCGCAGCCGGACGCCGTCGGCGAGACCTCCCCGGTGACGGTCGGCAATGCCAACAATGCCGGGCTCGTCTCCGGCTGGACCCGTGCCCTGAACCGGCTGGCGTGCTCCCTGATGGACGAGGGCCGGCTGCCGATCTTCATGGGCGGCGACCATACCATGGCCATGGGCACCATCAGCGGCGTCGCCCGCCATGCGCGATCGATCGGGCGCGAGTTGTGCGTGTTGTGGCTGGACGCCCATGCCGACTTCAACACGCCGCTGACCTCGCCGTCGGGCAACATGCACGGCATGCCGGTCGCGATGCTGTGCGGGGAGGCCGGGCTCGAGGCGATCCTGGGCAACGAGGTGCCCCCGCTGGCGCTCGACCCGCGCAACATCATCCAGTTCGGCATCCGCTCGATCGACAGCAGCGAGCGCGAGGCAGTGACCGGCCGCGGCGTGACGGTGATCGACATGCGCCAGATCGACGAGTTCGGCGTGCCGGCGCTGATGCGCGAGGTGATCGACCGGGTCCGCCAATCCGGGGCGATGCTGCATCTCAGCTTCGACATCGACTTCCTGGACCCCCTCATCGCGCCGGCCGTCGCCACCACGGTCGCCGGCGGCGCAACCTACCGCGAGGCCCACCTGATCATGGAGATGCTGCACGATTCCGGCCTGGTCACCTCGATCGACCTTGCCGAGCTCAACCCGTTCCTCGACGTCCGCGGGGCCAGCGCCAAGCTGATGGTCGAGCTGGTGGCGAGCCTGTTCGGCCGGCGCATCATCGGGCGCGCGATCTGATCGGCGGCTGCACAGGACCAAAGGACAATGGCTCTCAGTGTCAGCGACTACATCCGTACCGAGCACCAGCTCGGCGCGCACAACTACCAGCCGCTCGACGTGGTGCTGTCCCGCGGCGAGGGGGTCTGGGTATGGGATGTCGACGGCAACCGCTACCTTGACTGCCTGTCGGCCTATTCCGCGGTCAACCAGGGCCACTGCCACCCGAAGATCCTGGCGGCGATGGTCGCCCAGGCCGGGAGACTCACCCTTACCTCGCGCGCGTTCCGCAACGACCAGCTGGCGCCGTTCTACGAGGAGCTTGCGGCACTGACCGGCAGCCACATGATCCTGCCGATGAACAGCGGCGCCGAAGCGGTGGAATCGGCGATCAAGGCGGTGCGAAAATGGGGCTACGAGATCAAGGGCGTCCCCCGCGACCGGGCGGAGATCATCGTCTGCACCGACAACTTCCATGGCCGGACGATGGGCATCGTCGGCTTCTCCACCGACCCGCAGGCGCGCGGCGGCTTCGGCCCGTTCGCGCCGGGGTTCGTCGTCGTGCCGTTCGGCGACGCCGCGGCGCTGGAGGCGGCGATCACCGACAATAGCGTCGCCTTCCTGGTCGAGCCGATCCAGGGCGAGGCCGGGGTGATGATCCCGCAGGCCGGATACTTCGCGCAAGTCCGTGAACTCTGCACCGCGCGCAACGTGGTGCTGATCCTGGATGAGATCCAGACCGGGCTCGGGCGCACCGGCGCCATCCTGGCCGAGAAGCACGAGGGGATCGAGGCCGACGTGACGCTGATCGGCAAAGCCTTGTCCGGGGGGTTCTATCCGGTATCGGCCGTGCTCTCCAACTCGGAGGTACTGGGCGTGCTCAAGCCAGGCCAGCACGGCAGCACTTTCGGCGGCAACCCGTTGGCCTGTGCGGTGGCGCGGATGGCGCTCAAGGTGCTGATCGAGGAGGGCATGATCGAGAACGCCGCGATCCAGGGTGCCTATTTCAGTCAGGGCCTGGGCTCGATTCGCAGCAATGCCGTGCGCGAGGTCCGCGGCCGCGGCCTGATGCTGGCGGTGGAGCTGCACCCGGAGGCCGGGGGTGCCCGCCGCTACTGCGACGCGCTGCAGGCCCGCGGGGTGCTCGCCAAGGACACCCACGGCCACACCATCCGGATCGCCCCGCCGCTGGTGATCACCCGCGCCGAGGTCGACTGGGCGCTCGATCAGTTCGCCGCCGTGTTGACCGGTGAAGAGACCTGAACCTCGTTGTCACCGCGGCGCGCGCCAGGCGAACAGCAGAGCAAACACCGCGAGGACCCCACCGGCAGTCAACGGTGCGGCGGCCAGGCCGAAGCGATCCATGGCGAAGCCGGTGAGCGAGGAGCCTGCGCCACTGCCGACAGCGTAGGCCAGCGAGTAGACCGCGCTGCCGGCCAGCAGCATCGCACCACTGAATCGTTCGCCAAGCAGGGTCAGGGCGCAGGTGTAGAGCGCGAAGCTCGCCGCCCCGATCAACCCGATCGCGATCAGAATCGTCGCTTCCGAGGCAAGGAGCGGGAGTGCCAGGAAGCCGGCGGCGGCGGTCAGCGCGCAGCAGATCGTTACCCGAGACCGCGACAACCGGTCGAGCATCAGCCCGACCAGCGGTTGGGCCAGCGCCGCCGGCAGCGCGATCACGCTGACGCTGATCGCCGCGAAATCCTGGGAATGACCTGCCTTGACGAAGTAGACCGGCAGCACCGCGATCGCCGCGATGTCGGCGAAGCCGAAGGCAAGCACCATCGCCACCAGCACCGGCGCTGCCCGGGTGAACCGGATCAGCGCACCGGACTCGGCCGGCGCCGGCCGGGTCCGGGCCCGACGGGTCAGGACGGCCGAGGCGAAGGCGACGACGGCGAGATAGACGCTGACGATAGCGAAGGAGAAGCCGCTCTCGCCCCCGAACAGCGGGATCGCCATCGGCCCGGCGGCGAAACCCCCGCACATGCCCATGCCGTACATACCGGAGACGCGCCCGCGCAGCCGGTCCGGACAGGCGGCGTTGAGCCAGGTCTCGCTCAGGATGAAGATCACCCCCGCGCCGAAGCCGAGTGCGAACCGGGCAAGGAACCAGATGACGGATGACTCGGTGAGCGCAAAGGTCATCAGGCAGAGCGAGCAGCCGATCAATCCGGCGAGGATGAGCCGGCCGCCGTCGAACAACCCCGTCAGCCGGCCGATCGACAGCGTTGCCGCACCGAGTCCGACCGCAAACGCAGCGGCATTGAGCCCGATCACTGCATCGGACACCCCGCGCGAACTGAGCGTCAGCGAGATCAACGGATAGGTGAGCCCCTGGGCGATGGCGAAAGCGGTGATGCCGAGAATCACCGCCGCGATCGCCGCTCGGTCCGGGTTCGCGATGTCGGGACTGCGCTCCAGCGGGCGCACAGCGGGGCCTGCGGTCTTCATGGCTGCAGCCTGGCACAAGAACCGCCGGGTCCGGCGCGGCGGCCCAGACAGATCGGCGATGGCGCAGGATGGCAAATCCCCGGACCCGGGTAAAGCGCAGCAACGGTGGGGTAGCGGCTCGGGCTATGAACCAGCGCCGGCTATGTCTGCGGAAACAGGCCGCGCGTGCGGTTGGCGAAGGCGACCAGCGACAGCATCACCGGCACCTCCACCAGCACGCCGACGACCGTCGCCAGCGCGGCGCCGGAGTCGAGCCCGAACAGGCTGATGG
>JBHJOG010000095.1:0-3472 GCA_050329975.1 Alphaproteobacteria bacterium
TTCACCTTGTCGAAATGCTGCCGGGTCACCAGGGGGCCCATTTCGGCCTCGGCGTCGGTGCCGGGGCCGATCTTCAGCCCGCGCACCTTCGGTTCCAGGCGGGCGATCAGCGCGTCGGCCGTCTCGTCACCGATCGGGACCGCGACCGAGATCGCCATGCAGCGCTCGCCGGCGGAGCCGTAGGCGGCACCCATCAGGGCGTCGACCGCCAGGTCGAGGTCGGCGTCGGGCATCACGATCATGTGGTTCTTGGCACCACCCAGCGCCTGGCAGCGTTTTCCGGTCCTCGCTGCGGTCTCGTAGATGTAGCGGGCGATCGGGGTCGAGCCGACGAAGCTTACCGCCGCGATCCGCGGCTCGTTCAGGATGGCGTCGACCGCCACCTTGTCGCCGTGGACCACCTGGAACACCCCGTCGGGGATGCCGGCCTCCTTCAGCAGCTCGGCCAGGATCAGCGACGCCGACGGGTCGCGCTCCGACGGCTTCAGGATGAAGCAGTTGCCGCATGCCAGCGCCACCGGGAACATCCACATCGGCACCATCGCCGGGAAGTTGAACGGCGTGATCCCGGCGACGACCCCGAGCGGCTGGCGGAGCGCGTGGCTGTCCACCCGCGTGCCGACATTCTCGGTGATCTCGCCCTTCAGCAGGTGCGGCGCGGCGGTGGCGAACTCGACCACCTCGATGCCGCGTGTGACCTCGCCCATCGCGTCCGACAGCACCTTGCCGTGCTCGGCGGTGATCGCAGCGGCGATCCGGTCGGCGTTCTCCTCCAGCAGCCGCAGAAAGCGGTTGAGGATGCGCGCCCGCCTCAGCGGCGTGACGCTGGCCCAGCCCGGAAACGCCTCGCGTGCCGCGGCGACGGCCGCGGCAACCTCCTGCGCGCTGGCCAGCGGCACCGCGCCCGACTGCTCACCGGTGGCCGGGTTGAACACCGGCGACGAGCGCCCGCTGGTGCCCTCGACGAGCTTGCCGCCGATGAAGTGCCTGATCGTTGCGGTCATGCTTTTTCTCTCCAAGAAAACTCGTCATGCCCGGCCCCTAGGCCCGCGGGCCGACGGCCCTATGGGTGCCGGGCATCTCAGGCCGACCGCGCCTCGTCCCCTCGAGATGGCCGGGACAAGCCCGGCCATGACGACCCAGGAGGGCGGCGTCTGCGCCTACCCCTGCGGCAGCAGCCAGCGGTGGCACTGCTCGGTGTTGACCTTCCACACCCGCTTCGGGCCGGCCATGACATTGAGGTAGTACAGATCGTAGCCGTGCGGCGTACCGACCGGGTGGTAGCCACGCGGCACCATCACCACGTCGCTGTCGTGCAGGCACATCGTCTCGTCGAGCGAGCGGTCGTCGGTGTAGACCCGCTGAAAGGCGAAACCCTGCGGCGGGTTCAGCCGGTGGTAGTACACCTCCTCCAGCGCTGTCTCGTCCGGGAAATTGTCAGTGTCGTGCTTGTGGCTGGGATAGGATGACCAGCAGCCCGACGGCGTGATCACCTCGACCACCAGCAGCGCGTTGGCCGGCTCGGTCTCCGGCAGGATATCGTAGACGTGACGGGTGTTCGCGTCCTTGCCGCGGGTCATGAATTTCACCTGGTCGGGGTGGATCAGGCGCACCGGCAGGTCGCCACCGCCGGGGGCCGCGCAGACCGCCAGCTCCAGATCGGTCAGCGCCTCGACCCGGTAGCGCTCGTGCCAGGGCACGTAGACCGACCACGGCTTGCCCTCGAACGGCGTCTTCCGCTCGCCGATCCCCTCGAACCGCTGGCCGCCCGCCGCGATGGTGGCCTTGCCGCCGATCAGCACCAGGCAGACCTCGTTCTCCCCGCTGCCGGTCTCCAGGACCTGCCCGGGCTTCAACCTGTAGACCGAAAAGCCGACGCGCTCCCAGCCGGCGCTCTCCGGCGTGATGCTGTGGACGAGGCCCGTGGGATCAGGCTCGTGGTTGGTGAGCAGAAGCTGGCTCATCGATGGCTCTCCGCGTATCGCCTCACATTGACACCCTAGCATCGTCATGCCCGGGTTTGTTCCGATGAGCGGAACAACTTTGACCGTGACGACCGCAGGGGACGGACGCGAGCACTCTCACGCCGCCTGGGCCCGGGCCTTCAGCCCGTCCCAGCATTGGATCAGCCGGCCGAACATCGCCGCCATTCGCAGGACCGCCTCTGCGTCGTCGATCTCGCCTTTGAACCAGCCGCGGGCGGCGGCGCCGAAGATGGTGCGGCCGACGGCGAACCCCTTGCAGACCTGGCTCGCGGCGGCGCGGGAAAAGCTCTCCTCCAGCGCCTCGATCGGCGCATCCAGCCCGAGCAGCAGCACGCCGCGGCAATGCGGGTCGCCGGACTCGATCGCCTCGGCGACATTGGCCCAGCCGGTAGCGCTGCCCGGATCCGGCAGCTTCCACCAGTCGGGGTAGATGCCGAGTGCGTAGAGCCGCTCGATGGCCCGGGCAAGGGTCCTGTCGTCGATCGGGGCCGCGCTTTTCGCCGGGATGATCTCCAGCAGCAGTTCGTGGCCGGTCCGGCGCGCGCCATCGAACAGGCGCAGCGCCTGCGCCTCCTGTTCCAGTCGCAACGGCTCCGGGTCGTCCGGGTGGTAGAAGATCAGGCATTTGACGGTATGGCCGACGGGCCATTCGCGGAGCGTGCAGCCCACGTCGGCCCCGCCTTCAAAGCGGACCGGCAGCGACCCGGGCTCCTCGATCGGCCTGCCGACCCAGCATCCGAACCCAGTGGCGACGTCGAGCACGTCCTGGCCATATTTGTCGTCGAGCAGGATGCCGAAGTCCGGCCGCCCACCGGCAGCCTGCTCCGCCGCCAGCAGGCACAGCGCCTTGAACGCCGGGATGCGGTCGCGGTCGGCACCGGCATCGTCGGCCATCGCCTCGAACTGGGCGCGGTGGTCAAAGGCCATGGCCAGCAACTGCGGCCAGTCTCGGGTGCGGTTGGTCGCCCAGTGGATATGCTCCAGCATTGCGTCCTTCCTGAGCGCGCGCTCCTTGCTGCCGTGGGCGAGGAACCAGTCGAGCTCTGTCCGGCTCGGCACCGCCGGCGCGCAGCCGTGGCGGGAGACGGCGAAGGCGCCGCAGGCGTTGGCATATTCGCACGCCGTCTCGATCGACTCGCCGTTCAGGTAGCCGAGCAGGAAGCCGCTCATGAAAGCGTCGCCGGCGCCGAGCACGTTGAACACGTCGACCGGGAAGCCGGGGCCCTTGATGCCGTCCTCGATATCGTCCGGGATGTCGCCGGGGAATACAACGCAGCCCATCGGGCCGCGCTTGACGACGATCAGCGCGTCGGGCGACCGGCGGCGGATCACGCGACAGGCCGCGAGGGTGTCGGTGGAACCGCCGGCGATGTGGATCTCCTCCTCGGTGCCGACGACCACGTCGCAGTCGGGCAGGATCGACTGCAGGTGGGCCGAGACGCTGTCCGAGGCGACGAACCGCTCCTCGCCCAGTCCGAGTCCGGTCA
>JBHJOG010000096.1:0-8602 GCA_050329975.1 Alphaproteobacteria bacterium
TCCGGCGACACCACAAGCCGAGCAAGGGGATCAGACGCATGTTCATCGCCATGAACCGCTTTCAGGTGAAGCGCGGCAGCGAAGCGGAATTCGAGCGGGTTTGGCGGGAGCGCGATACCCATCTCGACCAGCTCGCCGGCTTCCGGGAATTCCATCTGCTGAAGGGCGCCGAGCACGACGACCACACGCTCTATACCTCGCACACGGTCTGGGCGTCGCGGGCGCATTTCGAGGACTGGACCAAGTCCGAGGCCTTCCGGCTGGCGCACAGGAACGCCGGCGAGAACAAGGTGCTCTACCTTGGCCATCCAAACTTCGAAGGTTTCGAGGTCGTGCTGTAGCTATTGTTCCCGGACGTCAGCCCGGAACGCTGCGGCGCAGCGCTTCCGGCGATGGCCGCGGCTCGTTGCCGGTGGCGCGCTGCAGGTCGGGGGCGATGCGCAGCGACCGGCCCGGCCCGGCGATGACGCTGAGCGGGGCGCCATAGACCTGGCTCAGCCGCGGGCCGGTCAGGACGGCGGCCGGCGGGCCGTCGGCGATGATCCGCCCGCCGCGCATCAGGACGACCCGGTCGGCGAAGGCTGCGGCGAGGTTGAGGTCGTGCAGCACCACCAGCACGCCGGTGCCGTCGCGCACCGCCTGGCGGAGGGCGTGCATCACCCGGATCTGCTGGGCGAGGTCGAGGCTGGCGGTCGGCTCGTCGAGGAGCAGGTGGCGGCCATGACCAAGGTGCCGGCCGCCGGCCGACTGGGCGAGCGCGCGGGCGAGATGGGCCCGGTGGCGCTCGCCGCCGGACAGGCGTGTGATCGGCCGGGCCTGCAGATCGGCTACGCCGGCCTGCTCGAGCGCCGCATCGACGATGGCCTCGGCATCGCGCGGCGGGATCCCAGGCATCGCCGCCAGTCCGAAACGGGCAAGCGCGCGGACGCTGAACGGCGTGTCGAGCCGCGGGCTCTGCTCCAGCACCGCCCGCCGCTCGGCGAGCTGCCGGGGCGTGAAGTCGGCGATCGGCCGCCCGTCGAGCAGGACGTCGCCGAACAGCGCCAGGCGTTCGCCGGCGAGCAGCGCCATCAGGGTCGACTTGCCGGCGCCGTTCGGGCCGCAGACCGCGGTGATCTCGTCCTCGCGCAGGCCGAGCGAGACGCCGTGCAGCGCCCAGACGTCGCCCCGCAGCACGTCGATCGAGCGCATCTCAAGCACGGACAGCCTCCCGTCGGCTGCGGGCGAGCAGCAGCCAGAGGAACACCGGCCCGCCGATCAGGCTGGTGGCCAGACCGATCGGCGGCTCGGTTGGCGGCACGATGGTCCGCACCAGCAGGTCGGCCGCGAGCACCAGGCCGGCGCCCAGCACGGCGGCGGCGGGCATCACGCTACGGTGGCTCGGGCCGGTGATCAGGCGGGCGAGATGGGGCGCAACCAGCCCGATGAAGACGATCGGGCCGGCGACCGCGGTCGCAGCGCCGACGGCAAGCGCGGTGGCGACCGCCGCCTGGCGCTTGACCGATTCCACCGGCAGGCCGGCATGGAACGCGGCGCGCTCGCCGAGCTGCAGCAGGTCGAGCGCGCCGTGCAGCTTCCACAGGACCACGCAGGCCGCGACGATCGCGACCAGGGCGAGCGCGATCTCCAGCCAGCCGGCGGCGCCGAGCCCGCCCAGGGTCCAGAAGGTCAACTCGCGCAACTGCTGGTCGGTGCTGACGAAGATCAGGGCGCCGATCGCGGCATTGGCGATCGCGTTCACCGCCACGCCGGCCAGGATCAGCGTCGCCACCGAGGTCACGCCCTCGCCGCGCGCGACACGGAAGACGAAGGCGGTGACGAGCCCGGCCCCGGCGAAGGCAGCGACCGGCAGGGTATAGGCGCGCAGCCAGGCCGGAAATGCACCGGCGACCAGGCTGCCGAACACGATGGTCGCGACCGCGCCGACGGCAGCACCCGAGGTGACGCCGATCAGGCCCGGGTCGGCCAGCGGGTTGCGCAGGATCCCTTGCAGCGCGCAGCCCGAGAGGGCCAGCGCCGCGCCGACCGCGATCGCGAGCACGACCCGCGGCAGGCGGACGTGCAGGACGATGGTCTCTACGGCGGGATCGACGGGGACATCGGCGATGACGGACATCAGCGCCTGGCCGATCTGGGCCGGCCCGATCCCGACCGGTCCGAGCATGAAGCTGGCCAGCGCCACGGCGGCGGTGGCGCACAGCAGCAGGCCGAGGACGGGGACGGCCTGCTTCGCAGGCGGCGCATGAGCCGGAAGACTGGTCACTCGCCGGCGGCCGCGGCGAGGCCCGGATGCAGGGCGTCCGCGAGCGCGAGGATCGCCTCCGGGGTGCGCGGACCGAAGCCGAGCAGCAACAGGCTGTCCATGACCACCACCCGCCCGTTCGCCACCGCCGGGGTGGCGGCGAGTGCAGGCTCGGCAAGGATCGCGTCGAGGCCGCCGGGCTGGGCGGCGGTGTGGCTCGGCAGCAGCAGCACGTCGGGCGCGGCTGCGATGATCGCCTCGGCACCGACCGGTTTGAAGCCCTCGAAGCCGCCGAGCGCATTCTGGCCGTGGGCGAGGGCGATGATCGCTTCGGCGCTGGTGCCGGCGCCGGCGGCCACCATACTGCTCGTGCCGGCCGAGATCAGGAACAGGACGCGCGGCCGGTCGGTCAGGCCGGCGAGCGCCTCGCCCACCGTCGCCATCTCGGCCTCGAACGCGGCGATTGCGGCGTCGGCCTCGGCGGTCCGGCCGAGCGCGGCGCCGACGAACCGGATCTTGTCGACGACGCCCTCGACGCTGGCATCGTCGGGCGCGACCCGCACCTCGACCCCGGCCATCTCCAGCCGGTCGAGCACCGTTTGCGGCCCCGCGTCGCCGGCGGCGATCACCAGGTCGGGCGCCAGCGACAGGATGCCCTCGGCCGCAAGCTGGCGCATGTAGCCGACCTTGGCCAGCTCCTCGGCCTCGGCGGGCCAAGTGCTGGTCGTGTCGGCGCCGACCAGCAGCCGGCCGGCGCCGAGCGCGTAGACGATCTCGGTCAGGTCGCCGCCGATCGAGACGACGCGAGGGCCGTCCTCGGCGGCGGCAGGCAGGGCAAGGGCCGCGGTCAGCAGCAGGGTGGCGGGTCGGATCATCTGGCGGTTCCGATCGTCAAGGGTGGCGGATGCGATGCCGTCAGAACTCCAACGCGGCCGAGATCTTGAACGTGCGGCCGGGTTGGTCGAGCTCGTTCGGGTAGATCCGGAAGTCGCGGTCGAGGATGTTGTCGACGCCGGCGGAGAAGATGGCGCCCTCCAGCGGACCCTTGCCGGGCTGGTAGCTGGCGAAGACGTCGAACACCGAATAGCCGTCGCCCGGGTTGGTCTCGTCGGGCACGTTGTCCTGGCCGCGGGCGAAGGTGGCGCGACCGCCGATCTCGACATCGGAGATCGGGCGCCAGCCGAGAGTCATCGCCACCCGGTCCTGCGGGATCGAGCCGAGGTAGGAGCCGTCCCGCGCCTCGCCCCGGGGCACCTGGATGCCGATGCCGCCGAACCAGTCCGGCGTGTCGAGCGCCAGCTCGAACTCCGCGCCGTAGAGCACAGCGTCGATATTGCGGGTGGTGGTGGTGCCGCTGACGGTAAAGGCGGGGAAGGCGCCGGACATGGTGTCCATGTCGATGAAGGTCACCACCTGGTCCACATAGTCCTTCACGTCGGCGTAGTAGAGGCTGCCGGAGGCGGTGAGCGTCGAGCCCGGGCCGAGCGGGCCGCGCTCGAAGAAGCGGCCGCCGATCTCGAACTGGTTGGAGGTTTCCGCCTTCAGCTCGGGATTGGGCACGAAGACGTTGTTGCCGGTGAAGGTGACGAACGGCCCGAGCGCGAAACCCGGGACCGAGAAATGCGTCCCGTCGTTGTAGAGTTCGGTCAGCGACGGCGACCGGAAGGCCTGGGACCAGCCGGCCCAGAGCAGGATCTGCTCCTGGGGCCGGTAGCTGATGGTCAGCCGCGGCGACAGCTGGCTCTCGGTGCGGCTGTCCAGGCTGGCGCTGTCGGCGTCGAGCGAGAAATAGTCGAAGCGCAGCCCGGGCGTTACCGTCCATTGCTCGTCGAGCGCAATGTCCGCCTGGGCATAGCCGGCCAGGTAGAGCGCTCTCGGCATCCGGGAACTGCTCGCGGGGGACCCCGTCGCGGGTGCCGGTCTGGGTATCGAGATAGCCCTCGAAGCCGTAGGTGAGCGCGATCGGCAGGCCGGCCTCGAAGGAGGAGCGGTTGACCAGGTCGAGGCCCCAGGTGCGGTATTCCGATTCGTCGGCCCGGCCGTCGGCGAGCCGGTCCTCGGTGACCTTCAGGTCGTTGATGTAGGCCAGCGCAGAGAAGTCGATCCAGTCCGACCCCGTCGGCGCATAGTCGTAGGACAGCAGGTAGTTGCGGATGTCGGCGTCGCGGTCGGCGATGTTGGCGTCGGTCGCGGCCTGGTCGGTCGAGGCCGGGATCGTGCCCTGGTCGCTGTAGTAGACGAAGGAGGCCTCGAGCCTGTGGTCCTCGGCCGGTTCGAAGCCGAGCTTGGCGACCCCGTTCTGCACGTCGACCTGGCTGTTGCGGATCGCGTCGCCGTCGCCGTCGCGCAGGTTGGAGGCCATGTTGCGGTAGCCGGCATAGGCGAGCGCGTCGAAGCCCCGATACTGGCCGTACACGGTGGCGCCGTTGAACCACTCGCCGCCGTTGGACGAGTAGGAGGAGCGGAACCGGCCGCCGAACATCTGGTCGTCCTCCAGCAGGTCGGCCGCATCCCTGGTCTGCAGCGCGATCACCCCGCCCAGGGCGCCCGAGCCGTGCAGGGTGGACGCACCGCCGCGGATCACCTCGACATGGGACAGGATCTCCGGGTCGATGAAGAAGCGGCCGCTATGGCCGCGGTTGAAGTTCTGCCGCGCGCCGTCCAGCCGCAGCACCACCTGCTCGTCCTGGAAGCCGCGGATGTTCGGCTCCTGCGCGACGCCGCGCGGGCCGCCCTCGATGCTGACCCCGGGCACGGTGCCGAGAATGTCCTCGAAGGTCGACGGCATCAGCCGCTGCAGGTCCTGCTGGTCGACCACCGTCACGCTGGCGGGCGTCTCCATCAGCGAGCGTTCGTCGCGGGCCGGGGCGGTGACCGTCACCGGGCCGACCAGGATCGGCTGGTCGTCCGCCAGCACCGCCGGCTCGTCGGCGCCGGCCGGGACCGGTTCGCCCTGGCCTTGCGCCGGGCCGGCAGCCAGCAGGCCCAACGCGACGGCGCTCATTGGCGCCAGGCCCCACGGTGTCGCCACTGCAATCCTCTTCACCGCTCATCCCCCAGCCCGGATATCAATAATGCGAGTCATTCGCATGTAGCTTTCGGCGGCGTCAAGTGCGAATGAGAACTACTTGCATTTGATCGGGAAACCGGATAGGGCGTGTAATGCGGCTGACTTCCGGGGGTGGACGGTGATGCAGGTGATGTCTTGACAGACGTTGGGGTGCCGCGGTCGCGGTGCCTGGTCCGGCGGTGCATCGCCGCGTGCATCCTCGGGGCCGCGATCTCGGGCGCGCCGGCGGTGGCGGATGAGCCGGGCTCGGTCCGGGTCGAGCTGAACCGGCTGGAGACGGTGGGAAGCGCCTGCCAGCCCTATCTCGTATTCGAGAACCGGACCGACTACGCACTGACCGACCTGCGGCTCGACCTGGTGATGTTCGATGCCGAGGGCGTTGTGGTCGACCGCCTGGCGGTCGACGCGTCCCCTTTGCCGCCGGGCAAGACCAGCCTGGTGGTGTTTCAGGTGCCCTCGATGGCGTGCGAGGCGATCGGCCGGCTGCTGCTGAACGCGGTCATCGCCTGCGCGGGCGGCCCGGTCGGCGAGGCGGCGTGCATCGACCTGGTGGAGACGGACTCCCGGCTGCCGGTGCCGTTTTTCAAATGAGCCCCGGCTACCCCTGAACCGGAGGAGGAACGCGTGGACGTGGAGCCCTCGGCAATGGAAACGGCGGCGCCGGCGACCGGCGCGCTGGACTCGCTGCTGGCGCTCGTCGATGCCGGCGGACCGGTGGTGCTGGTGCTGGTCGGGCTGTCGGTGGTGATGGTCGCGACGGTGCTGATGAAACTCGGCCAGTTCATCAGGGCGGGGGTCTGGCGCCGGGTGACGGCGGACAGGGCGGTGGGGCTCGCCCGCCGCGGGCGGCTTGACGAAGCCATCGTCGTCGCCGGCAGCGGCCGCGGACTTGCCGCCAGGATCGTCGGCACCGCGCTCTGGGGATGCCGGCGCGGCATGGCGCCGGGGGAGGTGCGGGACGAAGTGCTCAGGATGGTGGATGAAGCGGTCGCCCGGCTGCGCTCGCATGTCCGGATCCTCGAGGTGATCGCGTCGCTGGCGCCGCTGCTCGGCCTGTTCGGCACGGTGCTGGGCATGATCGACGCATTCCAGAACCTGGAGGCGTCGGGCTCGCGCGCCGATCCGGCGATCCTTTCTGGCGGCATCTGGGAGGCGCTGCTGACGACCGCGGTCGGACTGGCGGTGGCGATGCCGGCGGTGGTGCTGGTCAACCTGATCGACCGTGCGATCGAAAGCCTCGCCGCAGACCTGGAGAACATGGTCGCGCAGATCTTCAATCCTGCGATCGCAGGCGCTGTTGCGGCATCGCTGGCGCACGGCCGGACCGGCATCCACCATGGCATCGACCAGCAGCCCGTCCCCGCAGCCGAATAGGCGCCGCGCCGGCGGGCCGGCGAAGTCCCTGATCAGCCTCACGCCGCTGATCGACGTGGTCTTCATCCTGCTGGTGTTCTTCATGCTCGCCTCCTCGTTCCTCGACTGGCGGGTGGTGGCGGTGCGCGCGGCAGCGCCGACGAGCGAAAGCGCGGTGGCGACCGGCCTGCAGGGGGCGGTGCTGGTGGATGTCGAGGCCGACGGGACCCTCAGGCTGTCCGGCCAGCAACTCGCGCGCGACCAGCTGGTCGCCCGCGTCGCCGGCCTGGTGGCGCAGCGGCCCGATGCCGGAATCATCCTGCGGCCGGCGCCCGGGGTGTCGATGCAGGCGCTGGTCGACCTGATCGACCTGCTGACCGCCCGGGGCGTCTCGGCGCTCAGCGTGCAGCGGGGCTCCTGACCGATGCGCGCGCGATCCATCGCCGGCGGCAGGCGGCTCAGCGGCGATGAGGGCGTGCTGCCGCTGATCAACGTGGTCTTCCTGCTGCTGGTCTTCTTCATGCTGGCCGGCACGATCACCACCCAGGATGTCCTGCCGATCGAACCAACCGCCTCGCGCAGCCGGGCCGAGCCGGGCGACCAGGACTTCGTCGTCCTGGTCGGGCCCGCGGGAGAGCTGGCGGTCGCCGACCGGCTGCTGGACGACGCTGCGCTTGCCGGGGCGCTGGCCGCGCGACTGCGCGAGGCGCCCGAGGCGCCGGTGTGGATCAAGGCCGATTCCGGGACCGATGCGGTCCACGTTGTCGACGTGCTCGACGCGGCGCGCGCCGCCGGCGCCCGCGAGGTCCGGCTGCTGACCGCCCTGGGCGGAGGCTGAGCATGCGGGGTGCGAGCCGCTGGAGCCTTGCCATCGCCGCCGCCGCTGCCCTGCACCTGGCCGCGGCCCTGCTCGCCATGCTCGCCGCGCCGGTGGCGAGCATCGGTGGAAGCGGCGGTGGCGGCGGCGGCGCGGTGGTGATCGCGCTGGGCGACGGCGGCGGATCGCCGGCGACGGCCGAGGTCGCCGACGCCGATCCGGTGGACCCGGTCGCGCCCGCCCGATCCGCCGACGCCGCGGAGCCGGACAGGCCCGAGGCGATTGCCCCGCAGCCGGCGGAAGCGGTGGCGCTGCCGTCGGCCGCTCCGACAGCCGTTCAGGTCGGCGAGGCTGTCGAGCCGGCAGCCGTGGCGATCGCGTTGGCGGCGCGGGAGGCGACACCCGAACCGGAGACCGCACCCGCCGCCGCAGCACAGCCTCACCATGAACCCACGGATGTTCCGCCGGCCCCGGCCACAGCGGCGGAACCCCGGCCGCCGGTGCTCGCCGCGCCGGCGGCGACCCTTCTGGCCAGCTTGGAGCCGCCGCCGGCGATGCCGGACATGGCAAGGCTTGCCTCGTCGGCGGAGCCGGGGCAGGCGTCGGCGACCCTGTTCGACGTGCCGCCGCCGGCGGCGACCCCGCAGCGGGAGCAGGCGCCCGCGCACGCGTCCCCCCAGGCGGCGCCACCCCAGCCGGCGCCGCCCCAACCGACGGTGCAGGCGCCGGCCGAACCGGTGCAGAGTGCGGGCGCCGCTCCCGAGCCCACGGAGGCGGGCTCGGCGGGGTCGGCCGCGGGCGACCCGTCGGCGGTGGGCGCGAACCTGGAATCGAGCGACCCGGGCGGCGGCGGTGCGGCCGGCAGCGGGCCTTCGGCCGCAGAGATCGCCGCGGCGCAATCCGACTACTTCGCCCTGCTCAACGCCCATCTCGCCCGGCACAAGCAATATCCGGCGCGCGCACGCACGCGCGACCAACAGGGCGTGGTCATGCTCTACTTCGCCATCGACGGCACCGGCCGGCTGACCGGCGCGCGGATCGAACGGACGTCTGGCTACGACCTGCTGGACGACGCGGCGCTGGAGATGGTCCGCCGGGCATCCCCGCTGCCGGCCATCCC
>JBHJOG010000097.1:0-3250 GCA_050329975.1 Alphaproteobacteria bacterium
GGTATCGCGCTCCCGCCAAACCCGCTCGAATTCCGCTTCGCTGCCGCGCTTCACCTGAAAGCGGTTCATGGCGATGAACATGCGTCTGATCCCCTTGCTCGGCTTGTGGTGTCGCCGGACACTCGGCGCTGGCGGGGTCTTAGCAATTGTGCGAATGCTTTTCAATCGCATAAGGGCCGCGCGGCTCAACCCAGCGGCACTACATCGACCTCCTGGGTCGAGCTGTGCTTGCCGAAGGTCTTGACCACGCCCACGATCGGGCTGATGTCGCCATAGTCGCGGCCGTGGCCGATGACGATGTGGTCGTTGCTGGCCTGCACCGCATTGGTCGGATCGAATTCCAGCCAGCCGGTGTCCACGCCGCACCAGACCCGGACCCAGGCATGCATCGCGTCGGCGCCGACCAGCCGCTCCCGGCCCTTGGGCGGGATGGTGCGCAGGAAACCGCTGACATAGGCGGCCGGCACGCCGAGCCCGCGCAGCCCGGCGATCATCAGGTGGCTGAAATCCTGGCACACCCCGCGGCGGAGCTCGAAGGCCTCCCGCACCGGCGTGTCGACCAGGGTCGCATCGGCATCATAGGCGAAATCCCGGTAGATCCGCTCGGTGAGCTCGGTCACCACTGCGACCACCGACCGGGATCCGTCGACGCTCTCGGCGGCATAGGCGGTAATCGCAGGATCGACCGGCACCCGCGGGCTGGGCGCGCGGAAATGGTGTGGCGATTCCGGATCGAGCGATTGGATCGAGTCGATCTCGCGGCCGATTTCGGCAAGGTTCGGCGAGACGTCGAGCATCGTCGCCGGCCGGTCGACGGCGACGCGTGCGATCAGCTCGACCACCAGGGTCTCGTGCGACTCCGCGTAGCGGATCGCGGTCGAGATGTTGCCGAAGAAGTCGGGGCGATCGATCCGTTCGGCCGGCGACGGGTCGAAGCTGAGCGAGGCGGCGACCACCCGCTGCAGGCCCGCCAGCGACTGCGGCATGATCCGCACCAGGTGATGGCCGCCCGAGACCGGGATCTCGTAGTCGTAGGCCAGCTGCAGCCGAACGTCGTAGTTCATGTCAGATAGGCCCGCGCCAGGGCATCCGAGAGCGCGATGAGGTCGCCGGAAAGCTTGGCCAGCCGGTCGGCGGTCAGGTCGTCCGGTTCCTGGGTGCGCAACTCGGTTTCGAGCTTCAGCGCGTCCTTCACCGTCTCCGACATCGGCGCGCCCGGCCCCGCGCTCGGCAGCTGCTCGATCTCGTCGCGCAGGTGCGAGACCTGGAACAGCACCGAACGCGGGTTCATCGGGTCCAGCGCCATCAGGTCGAGCACCGATCGCCGGCCGGTCTGCACGCTGTAGCGGCGACGGTGGGTGATCAGGCTGTCGCCGATCTCGATCGCCAGGTCGGCCGCCCCGTCCGGCGCGTCCTCCCGGGTCAGCCAGCCCAGGGTCCAGGTCACCTGGATCGCCCGCTCAAGCCGGCGGCCGATCTCCAGGAACCGCCAGCCGGTGAAGCGGTACATATTTTCGTAGACCAGCCCCGAGAAGCCCGAGATCTTGCGCAGCAACACGGTCATGGCGCGCGTCGCGTCGTCGCCCGGCTCGATCTTCGGGGCGAACTCGTCGATGGTCTTCGCCAGGTCGTTCAGCGCCAGCCACCCGTCGGGCGAGAAGCGGTCGCGGATCCGGGATGCGCTGAAGATGGCGCTCTGGACGCCCTGCACCAGCCCGGCGGGGATCGCCGGCTCGACCTCGATCGTGAAACCGTCGAGATAGCTGCGCACGTCGACGAGGATCGGCAGGTCCGGATTGCCGCTCTCGGCAAGGCGGGCGTGATAGGCGCGCAGGATGCGCAGCATGCTCTCGACCCGCTCGATGTAGCGGCCGAGCCAGAACAGGCTGTCGGCGGCGCGCGCCGGCAGCACCCCGGGAACGATCCGGGTGAAGGCGCCGCCATCCTTCGGGATCAGGGACACCTGGGCGGCGGGCGCAGAGCCCATCACCCAGACGTCGGCCGCCTGCCCGCCGTTCTGCATCGCGATCGCCTTGGTGTCGAGCGTGTAGCCGACCCGGGCGAAACCGCCCGGCATCACCGCCCAGCCGTTGGCGGTCCGCGCCGCGAACACCCGCAGACTGACCGGACGCGGCTCCAGCCGGCCGCCGATATAGACCGGCGTGGTCGACAGCGTCACCGCCTCCTGGCCGACCAGGTCGCGCCCGCTATGCCTGAGCCTGTCGCACAGGGCCGCCCGGGCGGTGGCGTCGAGCGCCGATCCGAGGATCGTCTCCGCCTCGTCCTCGAAATTGAGCCGGGTCGACAGCGCCGGCCCGATCATCAGCCGGTCCAGGGTGTCCAGCACCGTTTCGCAAGCCGGCTCCTGGCCGCACCACCAGGTGGCGATGTTCGGCAGCTTCAGCGCCTCGCCGGCCAGCGCCCGGCAGATGTTGGGCAGGAAGGCGAGCAGGGCGCGGGTCTCCAGGATGCCCGATCCGAGCGCATTGACCACCGAGACCGAGCCGTGGCGCACCGCCTCGACGAATCCCGGGGTGCCGATCCGCGAGCCGGCCATGAGTTCGAGCGGGTCCACGAAGGCCGCGTCGAGCCGGCGCCAGAGCACGGTGATCGGCTTGATCCCGGCGACGGTGCGCACCATCAGCCGGCCGTTGCGCACCGTCAGGTCCTCGCCCTGCAGCAGCATGATGCCGAGGTAGCGGGCCAGATACGCGTGCTCGTAATAGGTCTCGTTGTGCGGCCCCGGCGACAGCACCGCGACCCGCCCCTCGGTCCGGCGGCCATGGTCGAGCAGGGTATCGCGGAAGTCTCGGAAGAAGCCCGCCAGCCGGGTGATGTTCAGCGCCCCGTAGACCTGCGCGAGCGCGCGGGTGGTGGCGACCCGGTTCTCCAGCGCGAAGCCTGCGCCCGACGGCGCCTGGGTGCGGTCGCCGAGCACCCACCAGCGGCCGTCCGGCCCGCGGCCCAGTTCGAAGGCGCAGAAATGGAGGAAATGGCCGCTCGCCGGCCTGATGCCGACCATCGGGCGCAGGAACTCCGGGCTGGCGGCGATCAGCTCCGCCGGCAGCAGCCCCCGGGCGACCAGCGCATTCTCGCCGTAGATGTCGGCGACCACCATCTCCAGCAATTCGGCCCGCTGGGCGATGCCGGCGGCGATCGCCTGCCACTCTCTGTCGTCGATCAGCAGCGGCAGGTGCGCGAGCGGCCATTCCCGCTCGGCGACGTTCTGCCGGCCATAGACACGGTAGAA
>JBHJOG010000098.1:0-2198 GCA_050329975.1 Alphaproteobacteria bacterium
GGCAGCAGGTCGAGGCGATAGAGCAGGCGGTCGCGGTGGAACACCTTGCCGACGCTCCAGGTGACGCCGAGGTCGACCATCGTCTGGCCGCAGCCGAGTCGGTCGAATATCTCCAGCGCCTGCTTGGCGAAGCAGATCGCGCGGCTGCCCCAGCTCACCCGGTCGTTGTCGTCGACAAGCACCACATCGACGCCGCGCTGCCTCAGGTCGATCGCCGCGGTCAGCCCTACCGGGCCGGCGCCGACCACGATCACCTGGCGGTGTGCATTCCGGCCCTGGTCGGGGGATGGGGCGTAGGGGTAGAGGGGGGTTTCGAAGATCGAGGACCGCACCAGCGGATCCTACCCCTGCAGTTCGGCCCAAAGGGCCGCGTCGCGCTCGGCGGTCCAGATGCGGGGGGTGTCGATGCCGTTGGCCTCGTCATAGGCGCGGGCGACGTTGAACGGGATGCAGTGCTCGTAGATCGCATAGTTCGAATAGCGCGGGTCGGTCAGCGCCCGGCAGCGCTCGAACGCCTCCTTCAGCGGCAGGCCGCGGGCAGCGCTCGCCGAGACCGACTCGTAGATGGTCGTCACGAACGCGCGGGTCAGCTCCAGCGCGTCCGCCACCCGCTGCGGCGTGGTCAGCGCGTCGCCGCGGCCCGGCACCACCGCCTGCGGCGCGTAGGCGCCGATCGCATCCAGCGTCGCCGGCCAGTCGGTGAAATGGGCGTCGCCGCAGTAGCAGGCGGAGTGGTACTCGACCAGGTCGCCGGTGAACATCACTCGGGAATCCGGCACCCAGACCACGATATCGCCGGCGGTGTGCCCGCGGCCGACCTGCAGCAACTCGACCCGGCGCCGGCCCATGTAGACCGTCATCTTCTGCCGGAAGGTGATGGTCGGCCAGGTCAGGCCGGGGATGCTGTCGGGGTCCTTGAACAGCCGCGGCATCCGGGCGAACTCGCTCGCCCAGTCCTCCATGCCGCGCTCGCAGATCATCGCCCGGCACGCCTCCGACGCCAGCACCTGGTCGGCGCCATAGGCCGAGGCCCCGAGCACCCGCACCGCATGATAGTGACTGAGCGTGACGTAGCGGATCGGCTTGTCGGTTACCTGCCGGATGCGGTCGATCACCTGCTGCGCGGCCACCGGCGTCGCCTGGGCGTCGATCACCATCACGCTGTCGTCGCCGACGATCACCCCGCTGTTCGGGTCGCCCTGGGCGGTGAAGGCATAGAGCCCGTCGCCGATCTCGGTGAAGGAGATTTCCTTCTCGGCGGTGTCGCCGGCGGACGCGAATGCCTTAGCCATTGTACTGCTTCACTTCCTGGTCGATGGCGCCGAAGATCGACCGGCCGGCGTCGTCGTTCATCTCGATCCGGACCCGGTCGCCGAAACGCAGGAACTCGGTCAGCGGCGCGCCATGCGCGATGGTCTCGATCATCCGTTGCTCGGCGATGCAGCAATAGCCGGCCCCGCCCTCCGCCACCGGCTTGCCGGGCCCGCCCTCCAGCTTGTTGGAGATCGTGCCCGAGCCGATGATGCTGCCGGCCACGAGCGGGCGTGTCCTGGCGGCATGGGCGATCAGGGTCGGGAAGTCGAAGGTCATGTCGACCCCGGTGTCGACCGCGCCGAACGGCTCGTCGCCCAGGCTCACCAGCATCTTGCGGCGCAGCTTCGCGCCGTCCCAGGCGTCGCCCAGCTCGTCCGGCGTCACCGCCACCGGCGAGAAGGCGGACGAGGGCTTCGACTGGAAGAAGCCGAAACCCTTGCCGAGCTCGCCCGGGATCAGGTTTCGCAGGCTGACGTCGTTGACCAGCATCAGCAGCCGGATCGCCGCCGCCGCCGTCTCCCGGCTCGCGCCCATCGGTACGTCGTCGACGATCACCGCGACCTCGGCCTCCAGGTCGATGCCCCAGGACTCCTCGGCCATTGCGATCGGGTCGCGGGGGCCGAGGAAACTGTCCGATCCGCCCTGGTAGATCAACGGATCGGTCCAGAACGAGGCCGGCATCTCCGCCCCGCGCGCCCTGCGTACCAGCTCGACATGGTTCACATAGGCCGAGCCGTCGGCCCATTGGTAGGCGCGCGGCAGCGGCGAGGCGCACAGCGACGGCTCAAAGGTGAAGGCCGCGTCGGCGCGCCCCTCGTTGAGCGCCGCATACTCATCGGCAAGCCGCGGCGCGATCAGCGCCCAGTCATCCAGCGCCGACTGCA
>JBHJOG010000099.1:0-19052 GCA_050329975.1 Alphaproteobacteria bacterium
AAGCTGTACGGGACCGCACCCGAGGCTGCCAAAGGCCGCTACAGCCCTGCAGAGTGCGTCGGCGCTCGCAAGCAGCCGGTGGAAGGCAAGCCCGATCCGCGCCACGTCAGCACGTCCTATGTGGAGCGGCAGAACCTCACGATGCGGATGAGCATGCGCCGGTTTACCCGGTTGACGAATGCGTTCTCAAAGAAGCTGGAGAACCACATTCACATGCTGTCGCTGTACTTCGTCCACTACAACTTCTGCCGGGTGCACAAGACGCTTCGCATGTCGCCCGCGATGGCGGCCGGCGTGACGGATACGTTACGAGATGTTGAATGGATCGTTGAGTTGATAGATGCTCGTGCGGCACAACCCGGGCGCCGTGGCCCGTATAAGAAGCGAAGCGGCCCCAACTGAGTTGGGGCCGCTGCAGATCAGTAGCCGTTGTCGGTTTCGAAGACGTTAGTGAGATTCACTCTCATACGGTTTCGCCTCCTTCGTTCTCAGTTTTAGATGCGGTTCAACTCCTTACGATTCAATCAAGATCAACCAATTTTGTTCCGCGGGGTGTGATAATGTTCACGCTGGAAGTGCCCCACGCTATCCTCATCGGTGCTGCTTTGGCAACCGCCGGATGGCTCTATACCGCCAGACGGGGGAGGACCCTCGCTCGAAAGCAGCATACGATCAACATCATGCTAAAGGGCAATTTCGATGAGCGCCTGAGGTCGGCGCACAAGCAAATCGCGGACCATATTCGAGCCCACACCACGTTTCCTGAGCCGAAGGCACCCGAGTTCCAGGCTCTCCTTCCCGATCTGCGCCTGATCCTCAACCACTACGAGTTCATTGCGGCGGGGATAAGGCGCGGAGATGTTGATGAGAGGCTGGTGATCGATGCCGAAAGAGGGACCATTCTCAGCCTCTTCGAGAAATCCGAGACGTATATCTTTTCCACGCGCACAAACCGGCGAAACCAAGCGCTCTATGAGCATCTAGAATGGCTGCACGTTCGGTGGGAGAAATCACCACCAGTGCGTGTGGTATGCGCCTGTGAGTGGTTCAAGGGCTCACCGTTCTATGGCCGCCGGAATGCCGTCCGCTAATTTCAAACTGAGACACTACCGCGGACGGCCTCGGCTGGCGCCGGATAGCGGGCCGGTGCAGACTGCGCGCATGGCGTACCCAAGACTGAGCATCGTGCTGGCGTCCGGCGCCCGCATCGGACCGGGCAAGACCCGGTTACTGGAAAGCATCCGGCGGCGAAGTGATCATCCCGACCCTGCTGTTCGGCTTTGGCGCTCCGATCAAGGCGGCAGGCTCCCCAGCCTGCTGGTCAGCCTGCCGACGGTTGCCGTCGGCCTGGCCCGGCACGTCCGGCTCGGCGCGCTGGACCGCCCCGTCCTGCGGACCGTGGTCGTGCCGATGGCGCTCGGCTCCGTGCTTGGTGCCGCGGCCGGCGGACTGATGGTGGGACTGGTGCCGCCGGCTCCGCTGAAGGTGGCGCTGGGGCTCGTCCTCGTCTGGTCCGCCTGGCGCACGTTCCGCCACGTCCGCCCGACGGCCTAGATCAAACTGCTTCAAACCGGACTCGGTTTGAAGCAGGTAATTTGATCGAGTTCAAAGAGTTAGAGCAACTTATCCGCGTCCATTCGGACGCGGGTTGCTCTAGCCGGTGTAGCCGAACATCCGCGGCAGCCAGAGCACCACATCCGGCACCAGCACCATCACCAGCAGCGCCGCGATCAGCACCCCGATGAACGGCCAGATCTCGCGGATGATCGCGCCCAGCGGGATGCCGGTGACGCCGTTGATCAGGAACAGCAGCACCCCGTAGGGCGGGGTGATCAGGCCGATCATCATGTTGACGATGATGACCACCCCGAAATGCACCGGATCGATCCCGACCGCGCGCACCGACGGCATCAGCAGCGGCACCAGCACCAGCAGCATGGTGGTCGCGTCGAGGAAGCAACCGAACAGCAGGAACAGCACGTTGACGATCAGCAGGAAGGCGAGCGGCGACAGCCCGAGGTCGGTCAACAGGCCGGCGAGCGCGCCGGGCACCTGCTCGGCGGCCACAACGTAGTTGAACAGGAAGGCGCCGGCGATAATCAGCGTGATGGCCGCGGTCGATCGGGTCGAGCTGACCAGGATTGTGAACAGACCCTTCGCATCGAGCGCGCGATAGAGCACCATCGCCAGCAGCAAGGCATAGGCGGCAGCGATCGAGGCGGCCTCGGTCGGGGTGGTCGCCCCGCCGTAGATGCCGCCGAGCAGGATGACCGGCAGCAGCAGCGCCGGGAAGGCCTGGACTACGGTCCCGCTGCGCGAGCGGACCTGCGAAACCTCCTCGACCGGGAACTTGCGGCGGCGGGCGGCGACGGCGACCAGCCCCATCATCACCGCCGCCATCATCAGGCCCGGCAGGATGCCGCCGAGGAACAGGAAGCCGACCGACGTCCCGGAGACCAGCGCATAGAGCACCATCGGGATCGACGGCGGAATGATCGGGCCGATGGTCGCCGAGGCGGCGGTGACCGCGGCGGCGAAGCCGGGCGGATAGCGGCCGTCGCGGCGCATCATGTCGATCAGCACCTTGCCGATGCCGGCGGCGTCGGCGAGCGCGCTGCCGCTCATGCCCGAGAAGATCAGGCTGGCGACGATGTTGACCTGAGCCAGCCCGCCGCGCACCCGGCCGACCAGCAGCAGGCAGAAGCGCAGAAGCCGGTCGCTGATGCTGCCGGCGTTCATCACCTCGGCGGCGAAGATGAACAGCGGCACCGCCAGCAGCACGAAGCTATCGAACAGGCGCTGCGCGCTCTGCTCCGCCAGGTTGTCCAGGCTGACGCCGGCGAGCAGGAAGTAGCCGATGCTTGCCGCCATCATCGCGTGCGCGATCGGCAGCCCAATCGCGGCCAGTCCCAGGAATCCGCCGATGGTCAGCAGGAATTCCGCGCTCACCCTCGGTTCAACCCTGCGCGCGGTCTGCGGCCGGCCCCCGGCCGAGCGCGCCGACCGTCCAGGCGCCGTAGCGCAGGATCGTCGCCACCAGGAACACCGGGAACAGGCCGTAGACGGTCAGGTAGCTGACGCGCATCACCGGCGTGCTCTTGCCCGCCATGAACGCCACATAGTCCACCGTGCCCGGCAACGCGGTGGCGAAGGCGGCGATCAGGACGACGGCGGCGATCAGGCCCAGCAGCCGGCGGACCCGCGGGGAAACGACGTCCCGCACCAGCGAGAAGACGATGTGGTCACGCTCCCTGGCCATGAAGGCCGCGCCCCAGAACACGATCGCGACATAGAGGATGCCGCACATCTCGATCGTCCAGCCCAGCGGCTCGCCGACCAGGTAGCGCATGACGATCTGCGCCAGGAAGGTCAGGAACATGGCGGCGAACATCAGGGCGCCGAGGGCGTTGGCGCCCAGCGACGCCGCGGCGATCGCCCGGCGCCCGATCACGATCGGGAAAGGGCGCATGTCTCGAGCCGACGGCCGGCGCCGGGGATGCGCGCGGCCGTCACCCGCCCCGCCTACTCGACGGCGTTGATGCGGTCGAGCAAACCTTCGGGCCAGTCGCTGGAGTACTCGGACTCCAGGTACATCTGCTGCACATGGCTGCGGAAGGCGTCCACGTCGGGCGTGGTGATGGTCAGCCCGTGCTCCTCGAAGAAGGCCAGCAACTGGGCTTCCTGGCGGATCCGGTTCTGGTTGTTGAACTGGATCGCGGCCGCCGCGGCCTCCCGAACCAGTTCCTGCTGCTCGGGCTCGAGCCCATCCCAGAAGTCGCCGCCGAAGGCGAAGAAGACGCCGTCGACCAGATGGCCGGTCAGCACGATCTGGTTGGTCACCTCGTAGAAGCCTGCGGCCAGGTTGGTCGGCAGCGGGTTGTCCTGGCCGTCGATGGCGCCGGTCTGCAGCCCGGTGTAGATCTCGCCGAACGCCAGCGGCGTCGGGTTGGCGCCGAGCGCGCTGCCCAGGAACAGCCAGGTGTCGGACCCCGGCATGCGCAGGTTCAGACCGGCGAGGTCGGCCGGAGTCTGCACGTCACGGACGTCGCGCAGGTTCAGCTGGCGGGTACCGAGATAAGCGACATCCAGGATCTGGATGCCCATCACGTCCCGGACCGCCGCGAAATACTCCTGGCCGACGTCGCTCTGGAACACCGCCTGCTGGTGGTCGGGGTCGCGGATCAGGTAGCCGGCGGTGAAGATGGAGTATTCCGGCAGCTCCTTGGCGATGTCCTGGGCGGAGATCAGCGCCACCTCCAGGTTGCCGCGCTGCATCGCCGCCGGCTCGGTCCCCTGCGCGAACAGGGTCGCGTTCAGGTGGACCTGGACGTCGAACTGCCCGGATGCCGATCGCTCCAGCCATTCCTTGAAGATCGACAGCATCTCGGCATGCCAGTCGCCGGGCACGGCCGGGGTCGAGATCCGGATCGTCACCGGGTCCTGGGCCAGCGCGGCCGTGCCGGCGCCGAGCGTGAACGCACCGGCTGCCGACGCGCCGACGAGCGCTGCCGCCAACGCACCGCGCAGCTGCTTCATATGGGTCATGGACCGTCCTCCCGGTTATTGTTCGTTCCTGGGACAGGATGATGGCATCCGGGCGGCCGGCCATCAACCAGATTTTATCACTGACATGTCAGTTGGACAAAGTATAGGATGCCGCCGCAAGACACGGAGCAGGAAGCAGGGCGGACATGAGTCTCCTCGATGAGCCACGCTGGGCCTTTGTGGCGCTGGCGACCCCCGTCGCCGCGGCGCCAGACGGCGCGCTCGAGCCCGACATCGGCCGGATGGCCGCGCTGGCGTCCGACGTGCTGGCCGGCGGCTGCAACGGCATCGTGCCGTTCGGCACCACCGGCGAAGGTCCGGCCTTCTCGGTGGCCCAGCGGATCGAGGCGGTGGAGGGCCTGGTGGCCGCCGGCATACCGGCGGCGAAGATGATCGTCGGGATCGGCGCCACCGCGCTGGCCGATGCCGTGGCGCTTGCCCGGCACGCCGTCGCGCTCGGCTGCCCGGTGCTGGCCCCCCCTCCCTTCTTCCTACGGGAAGGCGACGGGCCGGGGATCGTGAAGGCGATCGGCCGCCTGATCGCGCAGGTGGCCCGGCCGGAGTTGCGCGTGCTGCTCTACAACATTCCCCAGGTCAGCGGCTTCCCGATTCCGGTCCCCAGCATGCTGGCGCTGGCGGCGGCGCATCCGGGCGTCGTCGTCGGGGTGAAGGACAGCTGCCCGGACTGGGGCCCGGTGGAGGCCACCGTGCGCGGCCGCGGCCCGCTGCTGGTGGCGGTCGGGGTGGAGGAGTTCATCCAGCCGGCGATGGCGCTCGGCGGCTGCGGCACGATTTGCGGACTGGCCAACCTGACGCCGCGGACAGCCGCCCGGGTCGTCGCGGGCGACGCCGAAGCGGCGGCCGGAATCGCTGACCTGGCCGCCGCCTTCGGCGAGCGGTCGTTCCTGCCCACCCTGAAGGCGACGCTGGCCAGCCTGCGCGGCGATGACGCATGGCGCCATCCGATGCCGCCGATCGAACCGCTCGATGATGCCGAAGTCAGCCATATCGCGGAGATCGCCCTGAGGCTCGAGGCTCAGGGCCGATAGAAGGACGATGCGGTCCGCCGACCGGCGGACGGCGGACCCGAAGCCTAGTTGACGGCGTCCTCGATCGCCTCGCCGCTGTCTTGCGCATCGCGGCCGACGCCGCGGATGGTGTTGTCGCACGCGGCCGCGGTCAGGCCGAACAGCGCCAGCATCATCCAAAGTCCAATTGTCCGCACCGTTGTCATTGCATCTCTCCTCTTCCTGGCGCATCTGCGCCTATGCGGACCCGCATCGTACCGATCGCCTCCGGATACGCGGTTGTCAGAGCCTTGGGCTGGCGGTCCGTCCTGAAGGGAACGCTTCAGGTGGGGAAGCGTTCCAGCTTGTGGGGTGCCGCTTTGGAAAACATGATCGAGACTTCGGGCAGGCCAGCCGGCCCGGGCGAAAGCCGGCGCCCCGCGCTGTGCCTGGTCAACCGCCACGCCCGCTCGGGCGACATCGATCTGGCAGAGATTGCCGACATCCTGGCGGCCGCCGGCCTTGACAGCATCATCCGCACCGCCACCGATGCGGGCGAGATGGCTGCGCGCCTGCGCGAGGAGGGACCTGCGGCGGACGTCGTCGTGATCGGCGGCGGGGACGGCACGATCAGTGCCCTGCTGCCGGACCTGCTCGCGCTCGACAAGCCGATCGGCATCCTGCCGCTCGGCACCGCCAACGACCTCGCCGGCAGCCTCGCGATCCCGCGAGACCTCGAGGAAGCGGCTGCAGTCATCGCGGCCGGCCACATCCGGCGCATCGATCTCGGCCGCATCGGCCGTCGCTCGGACGACCGATGGTTCGTCAACGTCGCGACCGTCGGCTTCGGGACCGAGGTCGCCAGGGCCCACCAGGGATTGCGCAAGAAGCTGCTCGGGGTGCTGGCCTACCCGTTCGCCTGGCTGGATGCGTACCGGTTCACCCGGCCGTTCACCATGTGGCTGACCCTCGATGGCCGCACCATCAGCAGCCGCTGCGTCCAGATCACGATCGGCAGCGGCACCCGCCATGGCGGCGGCCTGATGGTGAGCGACCAGGCCAGCCACGACGACGGCCTGCTCTGGATCTATTACGTCAAGCCGATCCGCCTGTTCGGCTGGCTGCGGCTGATTCCGGCACTGCTCACCGGGCGCCATCGCAAGGGGGGCCGGTCGGTCGTCCTCAACGGCAAGACCGCTCGCCTGGAAACCAGCCGTCCGATGAAGATCGACGTCGACGGCGACATCGACGGCGAGACTCCGGCCGAGTTCTCCGTCCATCCCGGCGCGCTTTCGGTTTTCGCGCCGCCACCGACACTCGATCCGCGGAATTGACCATGCCCGATCCCGCCCCGACGACGCCCTCGAAACCGGTCCCAGCGGAGAGCGAGCGCCGGCGGGCGGCGCAACCCGGCCGCGGACGCAGAGCGCGATGGCCGGGGCAGATCCCGATCAGGGGCTGGAAGGACATCCTGCTCAGGGTCTGGAAGGAGATCGACAAGGACCGCATCGACCTGATCGCCGCAGGCGTGACATTCTGGCTGATTCTCGGGCTGTTTCCGGCGCTCGTCGCGGTGGTCGCCGTATACGGGCTGATCGCCGATCCGACGACGCTGCGCGACCACCTGGAGATCCTCTCGGGGGTCGTGCCGGAGAGCGGGATGCAGGTCATCGAGGACCAGCTCGACCGTCTGGTTACCGAGAACGACCGCCGGCTCAGCTTCACCGCCCTGACAGGCCTCGCTATCGCCTTGTGGAGCACCAACACGGGGATGAAGGCGCTGTTCGCCGGCATAGGGGTCGCCTATGACGAGCCCGAGAAGCGCGGGTTCATTCTCCTCACGCTCGTCACCCTGATGTTCACCGTCGGCGCCTTGATATTCGGCGTCATCCTGTTCACCGCGATCGGGGCGGTACCGCTGGTGCTGGCGCTGGTCTACCTGCCGTCCGACGTCGAGTGGCTGATCGTGGTCGTCCGCTGGCCGATCGTGCTGGTGGCGGCGATCATCGGGCTGGCCACCCTCTATCGCTATGGACCCAGCCGGAGGCGCGCGAAGTGGCGGTGGATCACCTGGGGCAGCGCGCTCACCACGCTGCTCTGGCTGGTGATCTCGATCGCCTTCTCCTGGTATCTCGCCAATTTCTCCAACTACGACCGGACCTACGGCTCGCTCGGCGCGGTAGTCGGGTTCATGATCTGGCTCTGGATCTCTGTACTGGTGCTGCTGCTCGGCGCCGAGCTCAATGCCGAGATCGAACACCAGACGTCGATTGACTCGACCGTCGATCCGGACCTGCCGATGGGGCAACGCGGCGCGGTGATGGCCGACACCGTCGGCGCCGCGGTCGAGGAGACGAATAACGCTGAGGACTCGGACCAGCAGGGCCCCGGGCCGGACTGGCCCGGCGCCGAGCCGCCCGATCAGCCGAAGCGGTAGCCCGAAACCGTCTTGCCCGACACCAGGTCGCCGTAGTCGCGGCGTCCCGGATCGGACCCGGCGGCGCCTACGGTCACCATCAGCGGCAGCAAATGGTCCTCCCGGGGATGGCTGAGCCGGGCGCCGGGCGCCTCTGCCCACCGGATCAGCCGGGCATCGCGGGTCGCCCGATCCGGGGCCTCGACCGCGTCGGTCAGCCAGCCGTCGAACGCGCTGGCGGCATCGAGGTGGCGGGGGTCCTGTGACACGAAGGCCGACAGGTTGTGGTAGCTCAGCCCGCTGCCCACGATAAGGACGCCCTCGTCGCGCAGCGGTGCCAGTGCGCGCCCGATCGCCAGATGGGCCGCCGGATCGAGTTCCTGCTGCAACGACAGCTGCACGATCGGCATGTCGGCCTGCGGATACATCAGCATGAACGGCACAAACACCCCGTGGTCGAACCCGCGCTCGGCGTCCTCGCCGGAAGGGATGCCCGAAGCCTGCAACAGGCTGCGGACCCGCCCAGCGAGCGCCGGCGACCCGGGCGCCGGATAGTGCAGGCGATAGGTGTGCTCGGGGAAGCCGTAATAGTCGAACAGCAGCGGCGGATGCGCCCCGCTGTTCACCGTCGGCTGCGCCTCCTCCCAGTGCCCGGAGACGACGAGCACTGCCCGCGGCCGGGCCGGCAGCGAGGCGTCGATGCCGCGCAGATAGGCTTCCAGCCGGTCCCATACCGGCTTCGGCGCCAGCCGGGACATGTCCATGAACGGCCACGGCCCGCCGCCGTGGGAGATGAAGAGCGTCGGCATCCGTTGGCTCATCCCGCGACCTCCTGGACCTGCTGCCGCGACTCTACAGGCGTGACGCCGCGCCCGCAGAAGAAAGTCAGGCCGCCTGGGCGGTGATCTCGGCGACGTGGTCCAGCGCGGTGGTCAGGCTGCGCTCGGCCGCCTCAGGCCCCAAGGCCGCGCCCTCGACCAGCACGGTCTCGACATCGGTGATCCCCATGAAGCCGAGCAGATGCCGGACATAGGGCTCCTGGAAGTCGATCGCCTTCGTCGGCCCTTCCGAATAGATGCCGCCGCGCGCCGCGACCAGGTAGGCCTTCTTGCCGGTGACCAGGCCCTTCGCGCCGTCGGCCCCATAGCTGAAGGTGATACCCGCGCGCAGCAGGTAGTCGAACCAGGATTTCAGCGTCGAGGAGATGCCGAAATTGATCATCGCCGAGGCCAGCACCACCACGTCGGCGGCCTGCAGCTCCTCGGTCAGCCGGTCGGCGATCGCCACCGCCTCGGCCTGGGCCGGGCTGCGCTGGTCGGCCGGCAGGTTCCGGCCGGCGACATAGTCGTCGCCGATATGCGGCAAGGGCTCGGCGGCGAGGTCACGGACCGTCAGCGTCGCGCCCGGATGGGCGGCAAGCAGTTTGTCCACGAGCTCGCGCGCCACCTTGCTGGAGAGGGAGGCGCCATTGCGGGGGCTGGAAATCACGAGCAGGAGGTTGGTCATCGGTCGATCCTTCGCACCTGTGCCGGAACCCGTGGCAGGTCGGGCGTGCAATTGCCGCGGTGAATGCCTATCTTGATCCCAGGGCGTTGCTGAATGTTAGGAACATTTTGTTACCTAGGGTAATATGATGACCAGAGATAATTCCGCAAGGAGGCACAATTTTGAGCCTCGATAACAGCGATGTGCCTACAGTCGACGGCCATGAGAGCTGCCGCGCGCTCGCGGACATCCTCGCCCGGGTCGGCGACAAGTGGAGCGTGTTCGTCGTCGGCCTGCTCGCGCCGGGGCCGATGCGGTTCAACCAGTTGAAGCGGTCGGTCGACGGCATCTCGCAACGTATGCTGACCCTGACCCTGCGCGGCCTGGAGCGCGACGGACTGGTGACGCGGACCGTCTATCCGACGATCCCGCCGCGGGTGGACTACGCGCTCACCGAGCACGGCCGGACCCTGATCGGACCGCTGAACGCGCTCGCCGGATGGGCCAGGGACAACCGGGACGCGGTAAGGGCGGCGCGGGAGCGGTTCGACAGGGCGGCCGAGCAGGACCAGTCGGGAAAGGTCGCCCGCGCCGGCTGACCCTCAGCCCGCCAGGCAGTCGCGGAGCGCTTCCGCGTTCCGCCGCATCAGCGCGAAGTAGAGATCCGGCCCGTCGGCCAGGTCGGCGCCGAGCGGGTCCAGCACTGCAGTACGCGCCTCGGTTCCCTCGATGACGGTGGCGACCAGCGCCGACTCGAACTGCGGCTCGGAGAAGACGCAGACCGCACCGAGTGTCTCGATCCGGTCGCGCAGTTCCTGCAAGCGGGCGGCGCCAGGCTGGATATCAGGGCTCACCGTGATCGCGCCTGCGGCGTTCAGCGCGAAGCTGCGCTCCAGATACTGGTAGGCGTCGTGAAAGACGATGAACGGCTGGTCCTGGACCGGCGACAGCATCTCGGCCATCTCCTCGCTGAGCGCATCGATCCGGGCGATGGTCGCGGCGCCGTTGTCGGCATAGGTTGCGGCATGGGCGGGATCGGCCGCCGACAGGGCGGCCACGATCGATTCGACCATGGCCTGCGCGTTCGCCGGATCCAGCCAGATGTGGGCGTCGTACGCACCGCTCCCATGCGCGTGGCCGTGCCCGTGGTCGTCATCGTGCCCGTGGTCGTCGTGCCCGTGGTCGTCGTGCCCGTGGTCGTCGTGCCCGTGGTCGTCATCGTGCGTGTGATCGTCGTCGTGGCCATGGTCCTCGTGGCCATGGTCCTCGTCGTGCACATGCGCCTCCCAGGTCGCGCCCGAACGCGGGGCCAGCAGTTGCACGCCCGGGGCTTCGCCGAGCTCGATGATCGCTGCATCCCTGGCAAGCGCCTCCAGCGTGCCGGCAAGGAACGTCTCCAGCCCCTCGCCGACCCAGAACACCACCCGGGCCTGTTCCAGGGCCGAGGCGTCGGACGGCCTCATGCTATAGCTGTGCGGCGACCCGCCACCCTGGACGATCAGGCCCGGCACGCCGAGATCGCCCATCACGCCGGCGACCAGAGAGTGGATCGGCTTGATCGATGCCACGACCGCGACCGGGTCGTCGGTTTGCGCCGCTGCGAACGGGGCGCTTGCGACGACCAGGGCAGCTGTGGTCAATAGGACAGTTCTGGACAGGGGCATTTCTGGGGGAATCCTTGCCGCGGGTGGTCCGGATGATGTTATGTCATAACGTCCCCGCTGCAGAGCGGCAAGGGCCAACTTCATATCGGAAGCCGGCATGAACGATCAGCGGACCATGGTCGGGGCAACGGCTGAGCCGCTGGTCGGCGCGCGCAACCTGGGCGTCGCCCGGGATGGCCGCTGGCTGGTGCGGCATGTCGACCTGGACCTGCACCCCGGAGAGATCCTGACCGTGATCGGGCCGAACGGGTCCGGCAAGTCCACTACGGCCAAGGCCCTGCTCGGCCTGGTCTCGCCCAGCGAGGGGGACGTGCGCCGCGCGGCAGGAATCCGGATCGGCTATGTGCCGCAGAAGCTGTCGCTGGACTGGACCCTGCCGCTGACCGCGCGCCGGCTGTTGACGCTGACCGGGCGCCATTCGCGCCGCGAGGTCGACCGCGCGCTGGGTCAGGTCGGGATCGCCCACCTGGCGGGAGCGCGTATCCAGACCATGTCGGGTGGCGAGTTCCAGCGGGCGCTGCTTGCACGCGCCATAATCCGCCGCCCGGATGTGTTGGTGCTCGACGAGCCGGTGCAGGGGGTCGATTTCAACGGCGAGATCGCGCTCTACGACCTGATCCGCTCGATCCGCGACGAGCTCGGCTGCGGCATCCTGCTGATCTCCCACGACCTGCACATCGTGATGGCGCAGACCGACACCGTGCTCTGCCTCAACGGCCACGTCTGCTGCCACGGCACGCCGCAGGTGGTGGCCGAGAGCCCGGAATACCGGAGCCTGTTCGGTCCCCGCGCGGCAGGTACGCTGGCGGTCTATCGCCACCATCACGACCACGTCCACCGCGTCGACGGTTCGGTGGTGCCGCTGGGCCAGGGCGGCGAGGACCGGCCCGTGCATGTGCACGCACACGAGCCGGACGAGCGGGACCCGCAAAGTCATGCTTGACGACTTCTTCACCCGGGCGCTTGTCGCCGGCATCGGGGTCGCGCTGGTCGCCGGTCCGCTCGGCTGCTTCATCGTCTGGCGGCGGATGGCCTATTTCGGCGACACCATCGCCCATGCCGCCCTGCTGGGGGTGGCGCTCGGCTTCCTGCTCGAGATCGACCTGATGGCCGGCGTGTTCGTAGTGACGGCGGTGGTCTCGCTCGCGCTGATCCTGCTGCAGAAGCGCGGCACGCTGCCGGCCGACGCGCTGCTCGGCATCCTCGCCCATTCCACGCTGTCGCTGGGGCTGGTCATCGTCGCGCTGATGGTCTGGGTGCGGATGGACCTGATGGGCTACCTGTTCGGCGACATCCTGGCGGTGTCACGCAGTGACATCGCGGTGGTCTGGGGCGGCGCGGCGGCGATCCTGGGCTTGCTGGCCCTGATCTGGCGCCCGCTGCTGGCCGGCACGGTCAGCCCGGAGATCGCGGCCGCCGAGAACATGCGGCCGGAGCAGGCGAACCTCGCTTTCATGGTCCTGCTGGCGGCGGTGATCGCGATCTCGATGAAGATCGTCGGCATCCTGCTGATAACCTCGCTGCTGATCATCCCGGCGGCGACCGCACGCCGCTTCGCCGCGACGCCGGAGTCGATGGCGGTAGCCGCGGCGGCGCTCGGGGTGGCGGCGGTGCTCGGCGGGCTCTACGCCTCGCTGGGCTTCGACACGCCGTCCGGCCCGTCGATCGTCACCGCCGCCTTCGTCCTGTTCCTTCTCAGCCTGTTGCCGACCAGCCTCTCCCGCCGCCCTCGGATGACACGCCCATGACGCTCACGCCCGACCCCCTGACCCGGAACCAGCGGCTGGTGCTCGACCGGCTGACGCTGTCCGGCACCCCGCTCAGCGCCTATGCCATCCTCGACGAGCTGCGTCCGCAGGGGTTCCGCGCGCCGCCGCAGGTCTATCGCGCCCTCGACAAGCTGGTCGAAGCAGGTCTGGTCCACCGCATCGAGAGCATGAACGCCTTCGTCGCCTGCGCCGAGCCGGCCAGCCACGGCGGGGAGACCGTCGTCTTCATGCTGTGCGAGCGTTGCGGCGCGGTCGACGAGTTCGTCGACACGGCGGTCACGCGGCGGCTTGACAAGCTCGGGCGCGACCGCTCATTCCACACCGAGAAGCGCATGGTCGAGATTCGCGGCAGCTGCGCCGACTGCAGCGCCGGCCGCGGGATCGGGAGCAACCCTGGGATCGACTGACGGGCAGGCAGCGCAGGAGCCGGCAGCATGGCCGATCGAGGATGGGGCCGGATGGCCCTCGGGGCGGCCGTGCTGGGACTGTCGGTCCTGGCCAGCGATCCGGCAGCCGCCCATCCGCACGGCTGGATCGATGTCCGGTCGGCGCTGGTGTTCGACGACAGGGGCCGGGCGGTCGCGCTGCGCCAGGTCTGGCTGTTCGACGCGTTCTACAGCGCCTTTGCGGTCGAGGGCCTGGACCAGGACGGCGACGGCAAGCCCGACCAGGCGGGACTGGCGGCGCTGCTGCGGGAGAACATGACCAACCTGCAGGCCTACGACTATTTCACCCGGGTCGAGAGCGGCGGCGCGCCGGTGGCGTTCGCGCCGGTGAACGAGATGTCGTCGCGGATGCGGGGCGACCGGCTGGAGATGCGGTTCACCATCGCGTTCGCCGCCCCGGCTGAAGCCGACGGTGACGGGCTCACCTATGCCATCTTCGACCCGACCTACTATATCGAAATGCTGCACGTGGACGCTGACGCGGTCCAGCTTGTGGATGCGCCCGAAGGCTGCGCCTTCCTGCTGGTCGAGCCGGGACCCGATCCGGAGGCCATAGCGCTCGCCGCGATGCTCGACCGGACGGAGTCCGGCGGCGACGATCTGGGCGCCCAGTTCGCCGAGACCGTGACGGTCCGATGCGCCGCGCGCTGATCAGGCTGGCCGTCGCCTGGGCGGCGGCCACGCCGGGACTCGCCTCGGCCCAGGACGCGGCTGGCGACGGCGGGATCTCCGCCCTCTGGACCCGGTGGGTCGGCTGGATCATGGCGGAGCAGCGCGCCTTCCACGACCAGCTGGCGGACGCGTTGCGCACGCTCGCCGACGACGGCGGTGGGACTGCGGCGTGGCTGCTGATCTCGGCGAGCTTCCTCTACGGGCTGTTCCATGCCGCCGGGCCGGGACACGGCAAGGCGGTGCTCGCAACCTACCTGCTGGCCGGACGGCAGCGGCTGCGCCGGGGCATCGGCCTGGCGGCCGCGGCCGCATTCTGCCAGGCGGTCACGGCCGTCGTGCTGGTCTATGGTCTGATCCATGCGGCCGGCTGGCTGCCGCGCGAAACCTCGGACGCCGTCGGCTGGAGCGAGCGGGTCAGCTTCGCGCTGGTGCTGCTGATGGGCGCATGGCTGGTGCTGCGCGCCGTCCGGGCGATGCTGGCGGCGCTGCGCCCCCTGCGCCGCGGCGATGCCGGCCATGTGCACCATCCCGGCTGCGGCCACGCCCATCTGCCGACCGCCGAGATGGTCGACCAGGTGCGCGACCTGCGCGGCGGGGCCCTGGTGGTGCTCGCAATCGGCCTGCGCCCCTGCACCGGCGCCGTGCTGGTGCTGGCCTTCGCCCACGTCGCCGGGATCGCCTGGGCCGGCGTGGCGGCGGTGGCGACGATGGCGGCGGGGACCGCGCTGGCTGTGGCTGCGATCGCCCTGGTCACCGTCAGCCTGCGCAGCTGGGCGGCGACCCTGGCAGTGCGGCGGGCCGGACGCTGGTCGGCGGCCGGCAGCCTGGTCGGCCTTGCCGGCGGTGCGCTGCTGATCGCGATGGGCCTGTCGCTGCTGATCGCTTCCTTCGCCCCGTCGCACCCGCTCGGTCTGTGAGCCGGGCATCACCCAGGACGGAGCCATCCGATGAGCCAGACGGCACCTGAAACCGCTACGCCGGAGCTGGCAGACCGCCGTGTCGACCGGCTGGCCCTGCCGTCGGCTGCCGAGCGCGAGGCGATGCGCACCGCCCGCGACGACGCCCATGCCGAACTCTACCGGTCCGCAGCCTGCCTGCATGAGGTCGAGGCGCGGCCGGCCGATGCGGCGGCGCGGCCGGCACTGCGGGTGGTCGCCTGGAACGCCGAGCGCTGCAAGCATGTCGGGCCGTCGGCCGACCTGTTGCGGGCGGCCGGCGCCGACGTGGCGTTGATGACCGAGATGGACGACGGCATGGCCCGATCCGGCCAGCAACGTACGCTCTGCACCATCGCCGACGCGCTCGGCGCCGGCTACGCCTTCGCGGTCGAATATGTCGAGCTCGGGTTGGGCGATGCGCGCGAGCAGGCGTGGCACGCGGGCGAGGCGAACCGGAACGGCCTGCACGGGAACGGCATCCTGGCTGCCGCACCGATGCGGCGTCCCGCCGTGCTGCGCCTGGAGGCGAGCGGCCGCTGGTTCGTCGCAGACAAGTACCAGAAGCGCGTCGGCGGCCGGATCGCCACCGTCGCCGAGGTCGCACTCGGCGACGCCTGGGTCGCCATGGCGGCCGTCCACTTCGAGAGCCAGACCGACCGCGCGGACCGCGCCGCACAGATGCGCACGCTGGTCGCCGGCATGCAGCGCTATGCCCGCGACCTGCCGTGGCTGATCGGCGGCGATTTCAACACCAACAGTTTCGACATCGGCTTTCGCCAGGTCGCCGACGCCGTGCTCGCCGAGGCGCTGGCCGCCGATCCTTACCGGCTGACCGATCCCAGCCGCCACGAGCCGATGTTCGAGGTCGCGGCGGCGGCCGGGCTGGACTGGTCGGCCTGCAACCTGGCCCACGCCACCACCATGCGCACCCTGCCCGACGGCCGGCCGACCGAGCCGTTCGCCAAGATCGACTGGTTCTTCAGCCGCGGCCTCGCCTGCTCGGACCCGGCAGTGATCCCGGCCGTCGACGCCGCCGGCGCGGCGATTTCCGACCACGAGGCAATCGCCGTCACCATCGCGGTCGCGTGACCACGGTCGTAGGGGACATCGGCTGCCGATGCCCTACATGTTATGTTGCAGTTTTATGACAGCGTCGGGTCCGCGGCGGGCGAACGGCGCGCGCACAGCCAGTAGAGCCGGTGAACGGTCACGAGATTCTGTTGCATATCGGCGGCGGCGTCGCCCTGCTGCTCTGGGGTGCCCGGATGGTGCGCACCGGCGTGCTGCGCGCCTTCGGCACCCGGCTGCGCACGGCGCTCGGCCGTTCGACCCGCAACCGGGGACTGGCTGCGCTGGTGGGCCTCGCCAGTGCAGGCCTGCTGCAGAGTTCGACCGCGACCGCAATGCTGACCGCCTCCTTCGCACAGCGCGGCCTGATCGCCACCGGCGCCGGGCTCGCGGTGATGCTGGGGGCAGATATCGGCAGCACGCTGGTGGTCCAGCTGCTGTCGTTCGACATCGGCGCAGCCGCGCCGGCGCTGATCCTCGCCGGGCTGGTCGCGTTCACCACCGCGCCGCGCAGCCTGGTCCGCCAGCTCGGCCGGGTCGGCATCGGGCTGGGGCTGATGCTGATCGCGCTCGGGATGGTGGTCGACGCCTCGCAGGTGCTGCGCCAGTCGGAAACCCTGCCGCTGCTGCTGGCCCCGCTGGCCGACGATCCGATCCTGGCGCTGCTGTTCGCCGCCCTGCTGACCTGGCTGTTCCACTCCAGCGTGGCGATGGTGCTACTGGTGATGAGCTTCGCGGCGACGGGGGTGGTCGCACCGGCGCTAGCCGTCGCGCTGGTGCTGGGCGCCAATGTCGGGTCCGGGATCGTGCCGCTGGTGATCAGCCTGTCCGCGGAACGCTCTGCCCGTCGCGTGCCGCTCGGCAACCTCGCCTTCCGCACCCTGGGCGCCCTGGCTGCGCTCGCGGCGCTGCCGATGCTCGCCCCGCAGCTCGACCTGCTCGGCAGCGACCCGGCCCGCCAGGTCGCCAACGTCCACACGGTCTTCAACCTGGTACTGGCGCTGGCCTGCCTCCCGCTGGTCGGTCTCGCGGCCCGGCTGATCGACCGGCTGCTGCCGGAGGTGCCGGCGCCGGACGATGCAGGCCGGCCGCGCTACCTGGACGAGGAGGTGATGGACAGCCCGCCGGAAGCGATCGCACGCGCCACCCGCGAGACGCTGCGCATGGCCGATATCGTCGAATCGATGATGGTCGACGTCATCACGGTGTTCGAGAAGGACGACGAGGCGCTGCTGAAGGAGATCTCGGGACGGGATGACGCGGTGGATCGGCTGCACGAGGCGATCAAGCTCTACCTGACCCGGATCACCCAGAATGCGATGACCCCGGCCGACAGCCGGCGCAGCGTCGAGCTGCTCACCTTCGTCACCAACCTGGAACATGTCGGCGACATCATCGACCGCAACCTGCTGCCGCTGGCGCAGAAGAAGATGCGCAACCGCGTCGCCTTCTCGCCGGCCGGCTGGCGCGACCTGGAGGCGATGCACAGCCGGGCGGTCGACCAGTTCGGGCTGGCGATCACGGTGCTGGTCTCGCAGGACCTCGACACGGCGCGACGGCTGCTCAGCGACAAGGACGACCTGCGCAAGCAGGAGCTGCGCGCCAGCCTCCGCCATCTCGACCGGCTGCGCAGCGGCGAGATCGCCAGCATCGAAACCACCTCGCTGCACCAGGACATGCTGCGCGAGTTCAAGCGGATCGCCGCCCACCTGACCTCGATCGCCTATCCAATCCTGGACTCGGCAGGCGAGCTCCGCCACAGCCGCCTCAAGCAACCGGCCGCGGAGGAGACGACGCCAAGACGTGCCGGCGACGAGGCCTGATCGTCCGCGGCGGCCGCAATTGCCATCGCATTGCCGCCGGCCCGTCACCGCGCCTCCCAGGCAGGGCCACAGCCTGCTGCTACCCAAACGCGATTGCCACGGTTGGGGCAACCGACGTCAGCCACCGGGACTCGCCCGGGGGCGCTCTTGAATTTGCCGCGGCGCCCATCCACAGTGCGCCGCGGGGCAACGACGACGAGGGAGATTTCCATGCACTTGCGCTCAAGCCTGCTCGCCGCGGGTGCCGTCTCTGCGCTGACGGCCTTCGCAATAGCGGCCCCGGCAATCGCCGCCAACCCGATCTACTCGGGTGGCGAGCGCGGCAGCTACTTCAACTCCTTCGGCCCGCTGCTGGAGGAACTGCTGGATGACAACTTCCTCGACTACGAGGTGGTGGCCACCGCCGGCAGCGGCGAGAATATCGACCGGGTGCTCGAAAATCCGCTGGCGGTCGGCATGACCCAGTCGGATGTGCTCGCCTTCCGGGCTGCGAACGATCCGGCGCTCGCCGACAGCATCACCATCATGCGCAATGACGTGGCGGTGGAGTGCCTCTACGCGGTGACGACGGAGCAGAACGCTGAGCGGCTGGAGAACTGGGGCGGGGTCCGCGGCCTTGCGCGCCGACTGCGGATCGCCACTGGTCCCGAAGCCTCCGGCGCGGCCACGACCTTCCGCTTCCTGCAGTCGATCGACCCCGACCTCGCGCGGGCCAACAACATCGCCTACATGGACAGCGTCGATACCGCGATCGGCGCGGTGATCTCCGGCGACGCCGACCTGGCCTTCTTCGTCCAGTTCGCCGACACCGGCAACGAGCGCTTCGAGGACATCAACGACGCGGAACTGGTGTTCATCCCGGTGGTCGACCGCAGCATCCTGCGCCAGGAGGTCAACGGTGAGCGGGTCTATGTCGCCCAGCAGGTGAAGGTGACCAGCGCCGGCCTGCTCAGCTGGAGCGGCGTCACCGAGATCGTGACCGCCTGCACGCCGCTCGCCTATATCACCGGCAACCCGGAGCTGCTGCCGGCCGGCAGCAACGAGCGGCTGGACCTGGAGGACGTGATCTCGATTGTCGCCGAGGCCGACCTCGATGACCTCCAGCCCGAGGAGGACTGGTTCCAGTCGGTCCTGGACGACGCCGCGACCATGACCGACAGCGCGCTGGAAGCGACCCTGGCCGAGATCGAGGCGACGTCGCAGCGCGTGTTCGAGTAGC
>JBHJOG010000100.1:0-12406 GCA_050329975.1 Alphaproteobacteria bacterium
CCGGTAGGCGACCCCGGGCGAGGTGTATACTAACTCATGCGTTAGTATGCGTGCAAGTTCCTCCCGCCCGTCGAGGCCGATCTCGCGCGCGAATCCGTCCAGGTCGTCCGGTACCTCCCCCTGCAGCCGGCTCTCGAAGAACCATTCCGCCAGCAGCCGCAGCGGCATCGCCGGTACGCCGGCAGATCCCGCCACCGCGTCCTGCTTGGCGCGCGCCCGCGCGCGCAGTGGGCCGAAGCGTCCGCGGACCCGGAGCTCGTCGAGCATGAATGGCTGCAGGTCGATGTCCCGCGCGAGGGTTTCGATGTTCGCCTCCGCCGCAATCAGCCGCTCGAACGCCGTTTCGTCGAGGCCGTTGCCGGCGATCCAGTCGTCCAGCGCCGCGCGGCTGAACAGCCCCCGCTCGGTGCGGAACCGGGCGAACGCAGCGCGGATCGCGGCGCGGTCGACGGCGTCCCCGTCCTGCCCGTGCGCTCCTGCCAGCCAGCGCAGCAGGGCCGCCCGCCGCACCGCCGCGAACGCCTCTGGCTCGAGCCGCAACTCGTCCAGCAGCAGGGCGACATCCACCCCGGCATCGCCGTCGCCGGGTTGCGCCGGCAGCGTGCTGGTGACCACCCAGTCCCACAGGTAGGTCCACTCGAACTGGTAGTCGACGCGCATCGGCGGGGGGTCGGTGGCCAGGAAGGCGCGCACTTCCGACAGCATCGCCAGCGCATCGGCGCGCTTCCGGTCGACCCGCCCTTCGGGCAGCCACGCCTCCAGCGCCGCCCGCTCGGCGGCGGCGACCGGGGAGTCGGTGTCGGCGGCGACCACGGCCGGCCAGTCGCGCCGCTGGTAGTAGAGCCGCTTGGCGGCCCGGCACAACGCGTCGCCGCTCGCCGCCGCGATGACGCGCTCCTCCACCGCCCTGGCCAGGGTGGCGCGGATGTTCACCATCGCTTCGGACAGCGGCGCGTAACCGAGTTCGGCCGGGGCATGCAGCACCGCAACCTCGTCGTCGTCGGTCAGGGCGCCGATGCGGTACTGGCGGAAGATCTCGCCGACGCCGCGCATGCCGAAGTCATGCAGCTCGGCGGCGCGCAGCGCACCCATGCTGGCGCTGCCGAAGACGTGGATGCCCTGCGTCATCGCCCACAGGATCTCCTTGTGCCAGACCGCCGGCACGCCGTGGAAGTAGCCGTCGACGATGGCGATCGCCCGCGGCCCGCCGAGCGCCGCCCGGTAGACATCGCCTTGCGCCGCCGGCGGCAAGCAGCGGCACGGACAGGCCTCGGCCACCGCAGCGCAGCCGATCGTCGGCCCGGCGAAGACGACGACGCTCATGGCTTGCGCGTTCATTGCCGCTGGCCGTCGGCCGCTCGGGCGCGCGGGCCGGGCAGGTAGTCGTCGTCGTCGTGCGGCGCCTCCAGGCCCGGGATCACCGCCCGGACCACCGCCATCCCGTGGCCGGGGTTTGGTCGCGACAGGTCGACCGCCGCCACCGGGCCGCAGCCGGCCGCCTCCAGCCGCGCCAGCAGCCATTGCAGGTCGGCCGCGAAGCTGTCGACCTCCCAGGACGGTGCGCTGCGGAAGTCGCGCGACGGTGGCCGGTCGGAGCGGACCCGGCGTGCGAACCGGTACTTCGCGGCGATCGCCTCAGGCCGATACTCGTCCGGGCGGAGGTCGTCGCGGGAGCCGGCGATGTAGGTGGTGCGGGTCTGCGCTGCCTCGGTCAGCGCCCGCAACAGGGCGATCGCCCGGGTCGGATGGCAGCCGGCGCCGGCTCCCATATGGCCGGGCGCGGCGGAATCGTCCTCGGTGACCAGGCAGAAGAACGCGGGCACGCCCACGTCGGTGGTGGTGTCCCAGATCGACACCTCGAGGCCGGCCGCCGCGAACATCTCCAGCGCGCGCCGGCAGTTGACGTCGTCGACGCTGTCGGTGTCGACCTGGCTTGCCGCCCGCCCGTCGGCGGGCAGGTGGTGCCAGACGCTGGTCGAATCCCGCTCGATCAGCTCGCAGATCGCGTGGCACGCGGCCTCTAGGAAGTCGTTGCCGGAGGCCAGGCCGTTGGTGCTCGCGGGGAACCGCATGCGGCGATGCGGCATCGATGCGGCATAGCGGCTGTGGACCATTTCGAACGGCACCCAGATCGCCGCGCCCGTTCCGAGGTCGCGCCCCTCGATCCAATGGATCGGCAGGTGCGGATCGGTGCGGCCGCCCGCGATCGCCGGCAGCGAGTCCACCTCGATCAACGGATGGCTGGCTTCCAGGTCGCCGACACTGCCGAGCAGCAGCGGCCCGGCGATCCGCTCCGCATGCCAGGTTTCCACCGCCTCCATCAGGCCCGAGGCCCTGGCCGCGTCCAGGGTCAGGCCCTTGCCCTGGGACACGGCCACCGAGCGGGCGTTCGGGCGGCAGACCATGACCACCGGAATCCCGGTACGGTCGAGCCCGGTGACGTCGGCGATGCGGGTGATGCCCATCGCCTTCAGGTGCGGCAGGAGTAGGGCGACGGTCTCGGCCGGATCGCGCAGGCGATGGGTTCCGTCGGTGAACTGCTTGCGGCCGGCGAGCGCCGGCGGCGGCTCCTGCGCCATCGATGTCCCCTGCCCCCACTGCCTCGGGCGAGAAACACATCAACATTTCGCGGCAAGGTACGCAACGGGCGCCGCGCCTTAGCTGCTGCCCGTGTTCTCCGTCGGGCAGCTGTCCCTGGCAAGGCGGTCGAGGTGCATGCGGATGTGCGTGGCCTCGGCGGCGGTGTTGGCCAGCGCGATCGCGCGGTCGAAGGCGACCCGCGCCTCCTCCGCCCGACCCAGCTGCAGCAGCAGGCCGCCGCGGACGCCGAAATAGTGGAAATAGCCGGACAGCCGTTGCTCCAGCGGCTCGATCATGTCGAGCGCGGCCGCAGGGCCCTGCAGCTTGGCGACCGCGACCGCCCGGTTCAGGGTCACCACCGGCGAGGGCTGCAGTTCTTCCAGCGCGGCATAGAGCAGGTCGATCTGGGCCCAGTCGGTCTCTTCCGGCCGCGCGGCGCGTGCATGCAGGGCCGCAATGGCCGCCTGTACCTGATAGGGTCCCCGACGCCGGTGGCGCATCGCCTTGTCGAGCAGTGCGAGCCCCTCGGCGATCATCGAGCGGTTCCACAAGCCGCGGACCTGGTCCTCCAGCAGCACGATCCCGCCGGATGCGTCGAAGCGGGCCGGCGTGCGCGCATGCTGCAGCAGCAGCAGGGCGTTCAGCCCCATGATCTCCGGTTCTGCCGGAAACAGCCGCAGCAGCAGGCGAGCCAGCCTGATCGCCTCGTCGCAGAGCGGCGCCCGGCCGCCGTCCGGCCCGCTCGCCGAATAGCCCTCGTTGAAAATCAGGTAGACCATGGCGGCGACCGCGGCGAGCCGTTCGGCGCGCTCCACCGGACCCGGGGTCTCGAACGGGACGCCGGCCTGCGCGACCCGCGCCTTCGCCCGGGTAATGCGCTGTTCCATGGCGGACTCCCCGACCAGGAATGCGCGCGCGATCTGCCGGACCGAAAGCCCCGAGACGATGCGCAATGCGAGCGCGATCTGCTGGGTGGCAGGCAGGTCAGGATGACAGCAGATGAACAGCAGGCGCAGGATGTCGTCGCGATAGTGCCGGTCGTCGAGCCTGTCGGCCAAGGCCGATTCCGCATCGCCGAGGTCGGACAGGAGCGCCTCGTCGGGCAGCGCCTGCTGCTTCCCGCGCCGGCGGACGACGTCGATCGCGGCGTTGCGTCCGACGAAGATCAGCCAGGCCGCCGGGTCGCGCGGCGGACCCTTCTCCGGCCAGGTCCTGAGCGCCCGCAGGCAGGCCTCCTGGAAGGCCTCCTCCGCCAGATCGAGATCGCGGAAATAGCGCAGCAGGGCGCCAATCGCCTGGGGACGGGCGCCGGCCAGGGCCGCGTCGATCCAGGCGAGATCGGCCACCTCAGTCGGACCCCGGGTTGTAGTAGGTGATCGGACGGATCTCGTATGCGCTGCCGCTGTCGGCATCCGCCAACTCCCTGGCGGCCGCCAGCGCCTCCTCGAGCGACGCGCAATCGACGATGAAGAAGCCGAGCAGCTGTTCCTTGGTTTCGGTGAACGGCCCGTCCATCACCAGCGGCTCGCGGCCCTTTCTCAAGGTCGTGGCCGCCGTTGTCGGCATCAGGCGTGCGACGGGTCCGAGCCGGCCGTCTCGCGCGAGCCGGTCCTGGGCGGTCATCAGCCGGCCCATGACCGCGTCGTCCTCCTCCTTGCTCCAGGAGCCGACGACTTCTTCCGAGTGATAGCAAAGAATCGCGTAGAGCATGTCGCATCTTCCCTGTCGTGACCTAGGACGAACGAATATGCCCGCGGCCGACAGCCCGTCGAGCCGTGATTTCGCAGCCGGCAGGGAACTGCGGGCGAGCCGGCGGGTTTTCCGCGCATGAGCAGCAAGCCGGACGTCCTGCCAACCACGACCGAACGCGTATCGGCGCGTACCGCCGAGCGGGTCAACCGTCGGATCCGGCAGCAGACCGAGGCCGTCGTCGCCTATTTCGCCGATCACCCGAAGGAGATCGGCGCCCGGCTTCGCGAACTGGACCGGGAATGGGATATCGAACGGGTCCTGGAGGCCAACGCCTCCGCCCTGGCCTTCTCCGGAGTCGCCCTCGCGGCCAGGGATCGGCGCTTTCTCATCCTGCCGGCGCTGGTGACGGGTTTCCTGTTGCAGCACGCCCTGCACGGCTGGTGCCCGCCGGTGCCGATCCTCCGCCGCTGCGGCGTCCGCACCGCCGAGGAGATCAGCCTCGAGCGCACTGCCCTGAAATACCTGCGCGGGGACTTCGGCCTGGCTCCGCTGAGCAGCGGCGCGGCGCGGGACCGCGCGCGCCAGGCGCTTCTCGTCGCGGAGGCGTAGCCGGCGCCGCGAGCCCGTCGATCACGCCGAAGATGCGTCCGGCGCAGTGGTGCCGAACGGCGGCGCCAGCATGTCGCGCCCGATCCCGGCGACCGAGCCGACGCCGCACAGGCCCATGACCCGGTCGATTTCGCGCCGGTAGATTTCGAGGACATGGCCGACGCCGGCCTCGCCGGCGACCGCGAGGCCCCAGAGCTGCGGGCGGCCGATCAGGCACGCGGTGGCGCCAAGCGCGAGCGCCTTGACCACGTCTGCTCCCCGCCGCACGCCGCCGTCGAGCAGGATCGGTACCCGGCCGTCGACCGCCTCCGACACTGCCGGCAGGGCGTCGATCGAGGCCGCCGCCCCGTCCAGCTGGCGACCCCCGTGGTTGGAGACGACGATGCCGTCCGCGCCGTGGTCGATCGCCAGGCCGGCGTCGCCGGAATGCAGGATGCCCTTGAGGATCAGCGGGCCCGACCACATCCGGCGGAGGTCGGCGACGTCCGCCCAGGTCATCGCCGGATCGAGCAGCCCGCCCATCCGGCCGGCAAGATGGGCGATATCGGATTTCTCGCCCGCGCGCACATAGTTGCCGAAGGTGATGCGCGGGATCTCGCGGCGCATCCGCCAGAGCCACCGCGCCTTGGTCGCCATGCCGGCGATGCCGGCCAGGCCGAGCCGGGGCGGAATGGTGAAGCCGTTGCGCAGGTCGCGCTCGCGGTTGCCGAGCAGCTGGTTGTCGATTGTCAGCACCAGCCCGTCATAGCCGGCGGCGGCGGCGCGCTCGGTCAACTCGCGGGTGAAGCCGCGGTCCTTGTAGACGAACACCTGCATCCAGCGCGGGTGCATGCCGGTCCCGGCGAGCATTTCCAGCGTGCACACCGAGCCATGGCTCAGGCAGAACCCGACGCCCGCCGCCGCGGCCGCGCGCGCCGCGCACCGCTCCCCGTCCGGCCAGTACAGCCCGGCGAGCCCGGTCGGCCCGATGACCAGCGGCATCGACAACCGGTGCCCGAACAGGGTGACCGAGAGGTCGCGCTCCGCGGCGCCGCGCAGCGGGCGGGGCAGGAACGCAATGTCGCGGAACCCGCCCTCGTTGCGCCGAAGCGTCGTTTCGTCTTCTGCCGCCCCATCGGCGAAATCGAATACGGACCGCGGCAGCACGGCGCGCGCGAGTTCCCGCATCGCAGCGATGCTGTGTGCCCGTCTGCGCCAGGACGGCGGGCGCTCAACCATGATCGAATCGACGACTTTCGAGCACCAGGATCTCCAGCTGTCGGACGATGCGGCACGGGCTTCAGCCCATATAGACGCCGCCATTCACGTCGAGGACGGTGCCGCAGATATAGCTGGCGGCATCGGAGCAGAGGAATGCGATCGGCCAGGCGATCTCGCTTGCAGCACCCATCCGGCCGAGAGGGATGCCCGACAGGTTCACCGGCCGGCCGGCCATCAGAGGCGTTTCCACCGACGCGGGGGCTACGCCGTTGACCAGGACGTTGCCGGGCGCGCCGCGCTTGGCGAGCCATTTGACCAGCGCATGCACCCCGCCCTTTGAGGCAACGTAGTGGGGCGATGCGATCAAGCCGCCGATCCGGCCGGCCACCGACCCGACGAGGACGATCCGGCCGGAGCCGCGCGCGAGCATCCCGGGCATGAAGGCGCGCGCCGCGTGGATCGGCCCGAGCACGTTCACCGCCATCACCGCGGCGAAGGTCTCGTCCCAGTCCGGTTCCATCCAGTCGTCGAATGGACAGATCGCGGCGTTCAGGACCAGGGCGTCGACGGCCCCGACCGCTGCGGCCACCTGTTCGACCGCCGCGCGGTCGCCGATGTCGGCGGTCAGAGCCCGGGCGGTCCCGCCCTCCTCCCGGATGCCGTCCACCACCGCGTCGGCGGGGTCCCGGTCGACGATCACGACCTCGGCGCCAAGGGAGGCGCACACCCGCGCCGTCTCCGCGCCGATGCCGGCAGCGCCGCCGGTAACCAGCACGTGCCGACCCGTCAGCGAGAAGGCGCTTCTCCTCACCGTTTCACCGCAGCCGTGCGCTGGACGCGCCGCCTCTGGGTGTAGGTGGCGAGGCCGACGGCCAGCACCAGCATGCCGCCGTTGAACAGGTTCTCGACGAAGAACGGCGCGCCGAGCTGGGTCAAGCCCGACACCGCGACCGCCAGGACGGCGACGGCGAAGACCGTGCCCCAGACATTGGGCCGTCCCGGACGGATGGCGGTGGCGCCGAGCAGCGCGCCGGTAAAGGCCGGCAGCAGCAGCTCCTGACCCACCGTGCTCTGGCCGATCCTGAGCTGAGCCTGCAGGATGACACCGGCGAAGGACGCGATGGTGCCGGAGGCGACGAAGGCGAGCGTCACATAGAAACCGCGCGAGATGCCGGTCAGCTCGGCGGCGCGCGGGCTGTCGCCGATCACGTAAAGGAAGCGGCCGAGCGGCAGGTAGTCGAACACGATCCAGAGGATGATGCAGATGACGACCAGGTAGACGACGGGCATCGGAATGCCGGTGTAGGGCAACTGGCCGGACAAGGCGGTGAACTCGGCCGGCAAGGTGCCCACCACCTGCATGCCGCCGGTATACCACTGGTTCAGGCCGAGCAGCAGCGTTCCCGAGCCGAGCGTCGCAATGAAGGAGTGGATGCGCAGCCGGGTGACGAGAAACCCGTTGATCAGGCCGACGCCGGCGCCGATCAGGATGCAGACCAGGGCGGCCGCCTGCCAGGAGAAGCCCTGCTGGGTCTGCAGGCCGTTGGCGAGCACCTGGGCGATGCCGAGGGTGGATGCAACCGACAGGTCGAAATTGTCCGACGCCAGAGGGATCATCACCGCCAGCGCGGCCAGGGCGTAGATCGACCGGCTGTTCAGCATCGACTGGAAGGTGAAGGCCGTCAGGAAGGTATCCGGCTTCAGGATCGAGAAGACGACGATCAGCAGCACCAGGATGATGGCAAGGTTCCAGATCGAAAAGAAATGGACGATAGAACCGCGCGAGCCGCGCTTCTGCCTGGTCTCGTCCACGCTCATTCAAGCCCCGCATATGCCATCTCGAGCTCAGCCTCTCCTGCCGCCTCCGCACCCGATGACAGCGCGGTGAGACGGGCGACGGTCAGTTCCTCGCGCGCGACCTCGGCCACCACCCTGCCGTGGTCGAAGATCAGGGCCCGATGGCAGATCCCGGCCACCTCTTCGAAGTCCGAGGAAACCAGGAGTACGGCCAGACCCTCGTCCAGGGCAATCTGCAGCAGGCTGTAGATGTCTGCCTTCGAGCCGACGTCGACGCCGAAGGTCGGCTCCTCGAGCACGAGCAACCCAGTCCCGGCCGCCTCCATCCAGCGCGCGACGATCACCTTCTGCTGGTTGCCGCCCGACAGGGTCGCGATGATGCGCTCGGTCTCGCGCGGGCGCACCGAGAAGCGGTCGAGCACCCGGCGGCATCGTTCCCGTTCCTGCGACGGGCCGATCGGGCTCAGCACCCGCCGGCCGGTCATGGTCGGGTTCATGAACAGGTTCTCGCGGACCGTCATCCGGCTCGCCATGCTCTCCTCGCCCCGCTTGCTGGAGACGAAGCCGATGCCGGCGCGCACAGTCTGGCCGGGGCTGCGCGCCATCAGGGGGCTGTCGCGGAACTCGATCGTCCCGGACGTGGCTTGCCTGTCGCCGAAGATGGCGCGCCCGATCACGTCGTGGCCGGCGCCGCGCAAGCCCACCAGCCCGAGGATCTCGCCCGCGGCGACCTCGAAGGACACCGGGCCCGCGTCCTCGGCAACCAGGTCGCGGACCCGCAGGGTGGCCGCCGCGGTTCTGGCCGACGGCTTGACGAACACATCGCCCAGGTCGCGGCCGATGATGTGGCGCACCAGCGCCTTGGGGTCGGTCTCCCCGACCGCCCCGGTCCACACCCGTCTGCCGTCGCGCAGCACGGTCACCCGGTCCGCGATGCGGAACACTTCGTCGAGGCGATGGCTGACGTAGATCAGCCCCACGCCGTCGTCGCGCAGATGGCCCAGCGCATCAAGCAACCGGCCGACATCCGCCTCGGGAAGTGCCGCCGTCGGCTCGTCGAGCACCAGGATGTCGCTGGAGACCGCCATCGCGCGGGCAATGGCGACGATCGACCGCTCCGCAGCCGGCAGATCGCGCACCCGCGCCTCGGGATCGACGCCGCCGCCCATGCGATCGAGCGCGGCAGCGGCGCGCTCGCGCGTCCTGGCCCAGGAGATGATCCCGTTCCGGCGCGGATAGCCCGCGGTCAGGGCGACGTTTTCGGCCACGGTCATCGAGTTGACCAGGCCAAGGTCCTGATGGATGAAGGTTATCGGCAGCTTGCCCGACATCGGGTCGACGAGCTGCCCGCGGATCCGCACCTCGCCGGCATCCGCCCGATGGACCCCCGCCAGGACCTTGATCAGGGTCGACTTGCCGGCGCCGTTCTCACCCAGCAGCGCGTGGACCTCACCGGCCTGCAGGTCGAAATCGACCGCCGCGAGCGCGAGGGTGCCGGTGAAACGCTTGGTGAGGTTCGAGACGTCCAGCAGCATGGGGCAAGGTGACCGGGAGAGAGTGGCCGCAAGAGGCGCGTGGGGCGCGTGTCATGCCTCGCGGCAGCGCACGCGCCCCAGCAGGTTTCCAGCGTCGCCGGAGAGATATCGCGAACGTCAGCCTTCCACGCCCCACAGCTCGAGGTAGCGCTCCTCATAGCCGTTGCTGGGGATGAAGGTGTTCTGGTCGCCGCCCTCGGCATCGACGTTGTCGGTGGTGACGAGGTAGGGATCCTGGACGAAGCCGCTCGGTCCCTCGCCGTTGAAGGCGCGGTTGAGCTCGTCTATCGCCTGGAAGGCCTGCATCCGGTACGGCTCGGAGACCGTCACCTGCTGGTACTGGTCGCCGGCGCGGATCCGCTCATAGGCCGACTGGTTGCCGTCCGCCGAGACCAGAATGACGTCGTCGGTGCCGACACCGCCGGCGCGCAGGGCGGGAACCTGGTAGTCGGCGGTGTAGTCGGCCACCGAGGTGATGTAGAGCGGCGTGCCGTAGGTCTGGACCCAGGAAGTGACCAGCGCCGGCTGGCGTTGCGCGACCTCGGCGATCGGCGAGTTGGAGAACTCCAGCACCTCGCAGCCCTCGCACTCCATCAGCCGCTCCTCGGTCGCATGCGCCTTGGTGCAAGCGATTGCGTATTCGCAGTGGCTGGTCACCACGACACGCGCCGTGCCGCCGGAATGCTGGATGATCCAGTCGGCCTGGGCCTTGCCGATGTCGCGCGGATCCTGCTGGATGTTGTTGAACAGCCCGATGTCTTCCTGCGGACCGGGATAGGCCGCCGCGTGAATACCGACGATGACGATCCCGTTCTCTCGGGCGACCTCGATCTGGGGCTGCAGGCTGGCCGCATCCGCATCCATGACGATGCCGTCGACCTGCAGCGCGATCGCCTGGTCGACTGCCCGTTGCCAACCGACGGGGCTGCCCTGGCCGTCGATGACGGTCACCTCCCAGCCCACCCTGGCGCCGACATCCTCGATGTGGGATCCCCATTCGCGCGAAGCGTCGTTTTGCTGGTTGCTCGACACGTAGGCGATGTGCTTGTCGGCAGCGATGTCCGGCGATTCCGTCGGGCCGCGCCAGTCCGACTGCGGCCCGGCATAGCGGACGACCGCCTCCGCCACCTCGTCCATGAACGCGTCCTGCGCCCAGGCCGCGGATGTCAGGCCGAGTGCCGCCGCAGCTGCGGCAAGCGTCACCGCCGAGAGACTTGTCTTGTGCATCGCCGTCCTCCCTCGGGTCCCCTGCGATCACCAGCGATCATGTTGACCCTTGTTGCATTTAGGCTATCGTACTGTCAGACAGGCTGACAGATCAATCCGGTTTTCGAATCGTTTCATACGGGCGATGCCGCGACCGGCCCAGCCCGCCACGACCGTGTTCGAACTGGAGCCTATCCCTGGTGCAGCACAAGCCGACCCTCGAGCCGATCCGCCGGCGCAAGATCTATCAGGAGGTGGTGAAGCGCCTCGAGGAGATGATCGAGGGCGACCGGTTCGCGCCGGGCGACCTGTTCCTGTCGGAGCGGGAGATCATGGATGCGCTGGGCGTCGGCCGTTCCGCCGTGCGCGAGGCCATGCTTTCGCTGGAGCGATCGGGGCTGATCCGCCTGCGCAGCGGCGAGCGCGCCCAGGTCACCCGCCCCTCCGCCAAGGTCCTGGTCAGGGGGCTGTCGAGCGCTGCCCGGATGATGCTGTCGGAGGACGGCGGCATCGCGCATTTCCAGGAAGCGCGCACGCTGCTTGAGACCGGGCTCGCCCGACTTGCCGCCCAGCTCGCCACCGACGACGACATCGCCCGGCTGCGGCTGGCGCTGAAGGCCAACGAGGACGCGATCGGGAACTTCGAGGATTTCATGCGGACGGACGTGGAGTTCCACTACGCGATCGCGACCATCCCGAAGAACCCGATCTTCCTGTCCTTCAACGACGCGGTGGTGGAATGGCTCACCGAGCAGCGCAGCATGTCGGGACGCGTCGAGAGCGCCTTCGAGGACGCCTACGCCTCGCATCTCCGGATCTTCGAGGCGATCGCGACCCGCGACCCAGCGACGGCGCAGACGGCCATGCAGGACCACATGGACCAGGTGGTGCGTCACTACTGGGAAATCCGCAACAGCGCCGCCTGACGCCTGTCCCGTCCTGCCACCACAATCGGAGAGCGCCGTGGCCCTCTATCCGACGTCCGAGACCGACCGGCGAATCCCGCATGACCTGCTGATCAGGGACGTCGCGGGCGTGTTCCGGGCATGCGGCATGAACGAGGCGGACGCCCGGCTGCTGGCCTGGAGCCTGGTCCGCGCCGACCTGCGCGGGATCCACTCGCACGGCGTGTTGCGGGTGCCGGACTATGTGGCGAAGCTGCGCCACCAGGGGGTGGATCCGCGGGGCAGGCCCAGTGTGGCGGTGGATTCCGGCATCGCGCTGGTAATCGACTGCGGCAATGCGATGGGCCAGATCGGCATGGCCTTCGCCATGTCCCGGGCGATCGAACGCGCCGTCGAGACCCACATGGCGATCGCGGCGGTGCGCGGCTCGAACCATTGCGGCGCAATGGATTTCTTCGCGATGATGGCGCTGGAGCGCGACATGATCGGGCTCTGCGCGACCAACGCGCTGCCGACGATGGCGCCATGGGGCGGGCGCGAGAAGATCGTCGGGATCAACCCGCTCGGCATTGCCATCCCCGGCGGCGAGGAAGGACCGTTCGTCCTCGACATCGCCTTCGGCCAGACGGCGCACGGCAAGATCCGGGTCTATGCGCAGAAAGGGGCGCCGATTCCTGAAGGCTGGGCTTTCGACGCGCAGGGGCAGCCGACGACCGACGCGCAGGCCGCCCTGGACGGGCTGATCCAGCCGATCGGCGGCCACAAGGGGGTCGGGCTCGGCATGGCCTTCGGGATGCTGTCGAGCCTGCTGTCGGGCGGTGCCTACGGTACCGAACTCGGCAACATGGTCGACGGCCCGCGCGCCGGCTGCGACGCGCATCT